>JAZSMA010000028.1:0-2826 GCA_045535655.1 Candidatus Nanosyncoccus sp. | reverse complement strand
CGGGGCTCGCGCGCTCGTCCTCGCCTTGCCAGGCTCCGGATCCCCTCGAAAAGGAACTTTTTATCTCTTTCCCAGCTGTCCAGCTTTCTGGTGATAATGGGGCAATGGTAGCGGCGGCGGCATATTATGAGATTCAGTCGGGGGTAAAGCCAACTGATCCATATACGCTTAATATTTATCCAAGAATATCGATTGGCTAAATTCTAGGGATGGTTTTAGTTGAATAATTTTAAGAGCTGGTGGTAATGCGATTAGAAAAATAGTTCATTAGGCGACGGATGATTGCAAAAATGAGAATACCTAAGGCGGCGACGGAAATCGTAACAATTAGGCCATTAATGGTAAGGAAAGTAAATTCAAAGAAGTTGCGTGTGAAGGGGATGAGGAAGGCGGCGACCATGATGCCAATGATAGTGAGGAGAAGAGCCACGCGGAGCGGATTGAGAGGTCGGGAAATCCAATAAATAAGGATGAGATCAATGGTGAATGTAACAAAAACAGAGATGGTGGTAAGCTCAGAATGGGAAAAGTCATTAACATGAGCGAGAATTGAAAGAATGAGAGTGCAAATTGTGACAGTGAGACCAATGGGCGCGGAATATTGCATGATGTTTTTGACGAAACGATTTTTGATGCGGTCGGTGTTTTTCTCGAGAGCGAGGATAAAGGCTGGGAACCCAATACAAGTAAAGTTGAGAAGCGTCATTTCGATGGGAGTGAAAGGATACCTCAAAGGTAGAAAAACAAAGAGAATGGCGAGGATTGAGGCATAGACGGTTTTTGCGAGAAAGAGAGCGGTAGAACGTTCAAGATTGTTAATAGTTTGGCGACCTTCGTCGATAATCTTGGGGACAGCAGAAAAATCGGAGCTTAAGAGGACGAGCTTAGCGGAGCGGCGAGCGGCGTCGGAACCTTCGCCGATAGCTATAGAACAATCGGCTTCTTTCATGGCGAGAATGTCGTTCACGCCATCACCAGTCATGGCAACGGTTTTCCCCTGTTTTTTCAGGGCGAGGATGAGAGATTTTTTCTGGTTTGGTTTAACACGAGTAAAGATGTTATAAGTTTTAACGAGATGGTCATAATCTAGGGGTGAATTTAGGGTGGAAAGGTCAATGCCTTTGATGTTTTTGACGCCAGCTAAGTTGGCGATATTTTCGACGGTGTTTTGATTATCGCCAGAGATAATTTTAATATCCACATCATTATCGTAAAAATAGTTGATGATATTTTTAGCGTCTTTTCTAAGTTCATCTTCGAGTAGAACGAATCCTAACAGATTCTTATTCTCGGTGACAGCAATAATGCGATAATTCCCTTCTATGTCATATTTTTCGTCTGTGAGAAATTCGGGGGCACCCATGAGAAAAGTAGCGGATTTAGTTTTGACGCCGGAATATTTGCGATCAGAGGAAAAAGGAATAGTTTCTAAAATTTGTTCTGTAGGCTCAAATTTAGTGTTTTTTAGCAGTTTTTCTTTCAAAGCGGTTGAAGTGGCATTATTTGCTGTATCATAGCTTAGAATAAGCTTTAGCGCGTTCTGGAGGGCTTTTTCGGCGGGAGTTTTAGGATTTTTGAGGTCAGTAGGCGGGAGAAGTTTACCTTTGACGACTGGTATAAAATCTTTCACGGTCATTTTGCCAGTAGTTATAGTGCCAGTTTTATCAAGAGCGATACAATCAACACGAGCAAGGGTTTCGATAGAATAGAGGTCTTGAACGAGAACTTTTTTACGACTAAGGCGAATAGTCGAGAGGGCGAGAACAGAGGAAGTTAAGAGAATAAGGCCTTCAGGAATCATGTTAATAAGGGCAGCGACTGTAGAGGTGACAGCAATTTCGGGAGTTTCACCTTCGATGCGAAAACGTGACCAGAGGAGAAGCGCGCCAATAGGGATAAGAAAAAAAGAGATGTATTTGACAATATTATTCATAATTTTGAAAAGTTTTGAGTCGGCCGTCTTAATGGTATGAGCGGAGGATTCAAGTTTTGAAATGTAATTTTCTGCGCCAACAGAGGTAGCAGTGGCTTTGCAAACGCCAGAAACAACAAAACTACCAGAAATTAATTTATCACCAGGTTGTTTTTTAATGTTATCGGATTCACCGGTAATAAAAGATTCATTTACTTCGATTGTTCCCTCTTTAACTTCTGAGTCAACAAGAATCTGGTCGCCAAGGCCGAAAATGAGGAGGTCGCCATCAACTATTTCATCTGGATTAATTTGAAGATTTTTACCATCCCTTATCACTGTAGGTTTTTGCTCGGCTAGAAGGCGCATTTTATCAATAGTCTTTTTGGCCCGAATTTCGTTAATGATAGCGATAAGAGTATTGGCGATTGCGATAAAAATAAAGAGAAGATTTTTATAAGAGCCAACAAAAAGAACCATAAGGGCGAGGATTAGGTTAACGAGATTGAAAATCGTGAAAAGATTACGGGTAATGATTTTTTGAATTGAATCGGAATTTTTGCGGGGAGCTTGGTTGACTCTTCCCTGTTTAATTTTAGTGGCTACTTCGGAGCTCGAAAGACCAGAAAGACTCATTTAGATATGCCTGATAAAACGATTTAATTTGCGCATAATTTGGTAAAGTCGATATTTAGCAGGTTTAAGAATAAAATCATAAGTTCCTGCATAGATAACTCCTTCCCCGCCAAAAGATTTTTTGAATTTAGTAAAGCCTTTCCAGGGGTGATCATTGGGAGCGTCATCAGGTGCGATACCCCAAAAGTCAAAATATTCAAGGCCTTTTTCTTTTGCGTCAAAAATTGCGGTAGTAAGAAGAGCGACGGTGGCTGGGAGTTTTTTGTAGTCATTATCAG
>JAZSMA010000059.1:0-7018 GCA_045535655.1 Candidatus Nanosyncoccus sp. | reverse complement strand
TATTATATCCAAGTTTATAAATATCTTCTTCGTCAGAATAGACATAAGCATAAGGCGCTGCATAAACATTAATTTGCATCTCCGAATCACCGTCATTCGTCACTTTAAAACTACCATCATAAGTAGAGTTAGAAGAGAGTTGTAGAGTCTGGCTCACTGGTGTCAAACTAATACTGGTTCCAGCCTTAATAATATCAGCTTCCTCATCGGCATAAACATTAGTCGCTAGAAGCCCCAAGCTGAAAATCATGCCAAACAATAAAACTCGCAATATATTTTTTTTCATCTACCTCCTTTTTTCTTATCCTAATTATACCACGAATTAATTGTTTTCTAAAATAATAATTCAACAAAATATGTTATAATGATTATATGCGCCTGTGGTGGAATTGGTAGACACGCTACCTTGAGGTGGTAGTGGCCATATTTACGGCTGTGCTAGTTCGAGTCTAGTCAGGCGCACCAGAAAATAAGCCCTTTGGGGCTTCTTTTTGTGCCTTATCTAGATTAATCTGAATTCTCTACGGGGTTTTATTCTTGGTCGTTTTTGTTGCTGCCCAGTTATTAATATCGGTAAATCGGTCTAACGCCGTTACTAATCTTACATCATTTCCGAAAGTTCTAATATTTTTATTATAATAATAGGTTAAATTCGGCCGATATAACGCAATTGCCGGCACCTCAGAAACCCAATAATCTAAGAAAGACTCATACTTCTTCACCCTTAAAGTCGTATCTAGGGTGTCGCGCGCACCTAGTAATAAATCGTCGACTAATGTATTGCGATAATTAGACAAATTTAAACCCGAAGTTGAAGCCTGCGACGAATGATAATACGGCAATAAATCTGGATCAGCGCCCAACTCTATTTCATAAACTAAAATATCATAACCGCGTTTTGAAATAACGTTTGTAATAAAATCTTGCCCTTCTTCGCTGACCGAAACGTCTACTTTTAGTCCCAACGCTTCGAGTTCATGTGCTAAAGCTCGCGTCACAGCCGGTAAATATCCGGAATTAACCGTTGCGATTGTTAATACCGGCGCCTCTTCACCTACTAACCCAGCCACTTTTTCTTTTGCCGCCTCAAAATTATAGGCCGGAATTTCTGGATATCTAGACAATTTAATTTGTGACTCAACTAGCGGATAATTAAGTAGCAAGGTTTCTGGCGCCATTTCGCGCAAGGTCGCAATATTAATCCCCTCTCTAATGGCTGACCTTATCGCTATATTATTTAATTTTTCACTTGTCGTGTTAAAGAAGATAAACGCCCCGGAATTTAAGCTTGAATCTTTCTGAATAATTTGTCCAGAATTGATTTCGTTAGCATCCGCATCCGAAAGTTCCGCCGTTCCAGTCACTGCCCCCGCATTCAAAGCACTAATAATATCCTCTTTAGTGTTGTAAGTATGAATTGCAAAACTATTTAACATAGTCTTACCTTTATAATAATTATCGTTCGAAGATAAATAGATAATTTTTTCTTCATTTGCCGACGCCCCTTGCATCGCATTAAACGAAAAGGCTCCCGACGTTACTGGCGTAGTTGAAAAACTATTTTCTACTAAAGTTTTTGGATCGGCATCTTTTAATACATGTTTTGGCAATACCGGTATATTTAATGCCGACATAAAATCCGCATAAGCAGAAGGCAAACTAAACACAATCTTCCCTTCCTCATTTTCGGCAACTTTCACTTTCGAAAGATTAACATTATAAATTGAATTTACCGCCGGATTTTTAATTAGCTCCGCTGTAAAAATTACATCTTCATTAGTGATTGGCTCTCCGTCTGACCATTTCAAACCATCGCGCAATTTCACTGTCCAGACTTTACCATTTTCACTCGGCAAAATCGATTCAGCTAAACCAATCCCAGGATGCCCCGAATAATCTACGGTCGCAATTGTTGCAAACATCAACCGACTTAAAACTTTTTCACTATTCGTTGTCGCAAATAACGGGTTCATCGAATTTACTCCCCCAAGCGTTGCTTCCGTATACGTTCCTCCCGACGTAAAGAAATCACCCGCGTAAGAATTTCCAAACCAAAAAGATTGCGTTACCGCCAGCATAATCAGCGAAACCACCAATAAAACCCATTCAAAAATCAATAATTTAATATTTTCAATATGCGAGATTCTCTCAACCAAGTTTTCCTTGATATGCTCTTTACCTTCTTCGCTCACCTTTATAGAAGCTCGCGAAAAGTTTCGAATTAATTTTTGCCCACGCTTTTTGAGAGAATTTACCATATTATTCCGGAATTAATAATAACCCTAAGATTGATAAAACGAATATTACTATGAAAACAATCGTCGCGACGAACAACGATTTTTCTAGTCCTCGCCTTGTCGTATACAATTCGCCCGAACCCCCGAATCCTGCGCCTAGCGACGCGCCTCGTTGCTGTAATAAAATCAAAATAATTGCTAGAATTGCTGAAATGAACGTCAATACTTCTAAAAAGCTTCCTATTTGCATATAAAAATAACTCCTATAACTACTTTAGCATATTTTTTCTTTTGAGTAAAGAATGATAGGTAATTGCGAATCGATGCGCCTCTTCGTCTACCCTAGCGATTAGCCGTGCAATGTGTGAACTATTATTCAGCTCCAAATAATTCCAATCTTGGAGCGTGTCCGAAAACCCTGTCGTCGCAGGGGTTTCAGCGCCCATCCTCGCCTTGCCAGGCTCCGGATTCTCTCGATTGAAATTATTTGGGACTACTAATTTTACGCCAGCCGACTTACTATGATTACCAGATTTATCGCGCCCAATTAAAGGTATATTATATGGTTCAACTAGCGGCAATATCGCTCCAACTTGCGTCGCCCCGCCGTCCAAAATAATCAAATCTGGCAGTTCCCATTCTTGATGCTTTAAGCGTCGTGAAATAATTTCCCGCATACTTTTTAAATCATCATTGGTGCTAGTGCGCAGTTTGAATTTTCGGTATTCACTTCGCGCCGCCGTCCCGTTTAAAAATACCACCATACTCCCAACTGTATTTTCACCCGATTGATGCGAAATATCATAACCCTCAATCCGGCGTGGTGGTTTCGCTAAGTTTAAAAGCTCCTGCAATTGTCTTAACGCTTGATCCGAAGAAATATCTAAAAATTCCTTATCCGAAAAGATAATCTTTTTCTTTAGTGCTTTTAGCCCCATTAGCTGGTCTCTCGCTTCTGCCGCTAACTCAAAATTACCTTTCTCCGCCTCCTCCTTCATACTTTTTTCCAGCTCTTTCAACAATTTTTTTCGGTCACCTTCCAAATAACGTATAAATTTGCGTAGATTTCGCTTATAATCTTTTGCCGTGCTTTTCCCTATTTCAATCCCAGGCGTTAGGCCCAGATCTGTATTTAAGGTTTTTTTGCCTGTATAAGGCTTGTCATAATACGGGAAAATATGCCGGAGCGACCTTACCGCCTTCTCGACCGCACTTTTGCCGTAAAACGGCCCGATATAAGTCGCCTTATCATCAATCGGATTTCTCGTAAAACTAACATACGGAACTTCGTCTTTTAAATTAATTCTGACGTAAGATACCGTTTTATCATCTCTAAGTAGAATATTCCATTTAGGCTTATATCTTTTAATCATTTCCGATTCTAAAAACAGCGCATCCATTTCCGTATCAACCGTAATCCAATCCGTATCAAAAATTTCCGCAACTAATGCCATCGTTTTTGCATCTTTTTCTGATTTCTGGAAATACTGTCTCACCCGATTTTTTAAAACCGCCGCTTTCCCTACATAAATAATTTCACCAGCTTTATTTTTATGAAAATAAACTCCCGGTTCCACCGGAAGTTTATTTAATTTTTGTTTCAGCTCAGTGTTCATCTTCTAATTATAGCACACTTTGCCAAAAAAGTCAAACTAGTCCTCGTAGACAGTCATGAAAAGTTTTTGTATTACCTCTGTTAATTCCTTGTATTCTTCTGGTTCCGTGACATTAACATTAGTAGGATAAGAGAAATCTAAATCAATCGTGACTGATGTTCCCTCAGCGCTTGCACTAGTATAAAACCTTGTGATGTTATTATCCTTGTTTACCTCGACATAAATTGCTGGCATCTCTGACAAAGCGTCCATGATATCGTCTTGGTTCTCTACGATGCTAACAGTTTCTTCATTATTTTTAGTCTGACATTCATTAAAGTTCTTTATAACATCCGAACTATCTAAATCAGCCATAAAATCAGCCAACTTTTCTTTATCAAATGCTACTTGATAAATTGGGTCGGTTTTCTTAGCAACTGTTACTTCTCCGGCAGCAGAACCAATAAAGGCATTCTTATTGTAGATTTCCGCAAACGTATTGCGATTGCTATTTAAGTCGCTGATTAAGTTAGACGCGCATTCTGTAGTATCAGAATCTTTAGTCATTTCAGTAATTTCGTCCATCGAAATTCTTAACCATTCCCCATCAATACCACTATAGCTCTTGGTTAAATATTCCGTATATTCAGTTAAGATACTTTCTTCCAATTCGTCGTCATCCAATGTGCTCTCTTCTAACGCTACTTCTTCTTCGAAATATGCTCCCCCTTCTTCTAATCCCTCATCTTCTACGACTGCTTCTTCATCTACATCAACTTCTTTAACGCAATCCTCATCATCTCCGGTGCAATCTAAGACATCATCATCGCTTTCAACTCCGTAAACCATAGCCCTAATTAATTTCGGATTTTTTAAAGCCTCAATTAGTCCGTCAACCTTCAAATACAAATCGCCATCTGCTGCTCGCATTTCATTGACATCTACTTTTACTTCACCGCCATTTTTCAAAGTTGCAGTTAATGTTGCCTTCGATGAATTAATGAGCGAACTTGTGATGACTTCCGCATCTAAGTCTACCTTCAAATTTGTCACGATAGAATCATCACTATCAATTGCAACATTGATTGTTCCTTTTGCTGCTACATTTTCCGGCGCTTTGCCAGTCATAATTTTATTTACAGCCGCAGCTACCGGATCACCAGCATTTTGGTTCATACTTAATAATACTGCTGCTACTCCGCAACCCACTGCTAGAAATAGCGCTACTAGAATCCCGACAACTAAACCGGTTTTCTTCTTTCCTCCAGCTGGCGCCATCGGCTCTACTACAGTATCCGGGCTAGCTGGCATCTCTACAGGACTTACGCTAGCTGGACTCGCAGTTGGCATTGCCGGTCCAGATGGATTGGCATCCAGTGTTCCTGGACGAGGATTGGGATTAGGCCTTGCCCCTAAACCAGGATTTGGGTTCAAAGGATTCGGCGTTTCCCCAGGATTTTCATTCATAAAAAACTCCTTTAATTAATTCTTTAATTACATTTTAACACAAGTTTTTTGATTTTGGTATAATATGTTTATGGATAATTTTATAATTAATGATATTAAAGCTAGGCAAGTGCTTGATTCTAGAGGAAACCCGACCGTAGAAGCCGAGGTTTATTTAGAAAATGGTGGTTTTGGCAGGGCCATTGTTCCTTCGGGCGCTTCGACCGGTTCAAAAGAAGCCCTAGAACTTCGCGATGGCGATAAAACTAGTTATCATGGCAAAAGCGTCTTAAAAGCCGTTTGGAATGTGAATTCTAAAATTCGTGACGTCCTAGTTAATAATACTTCCGACCAACGCACCGTCGACCAAATGATGTTAGAACTAGACGGGACTGAAAATAAATCCGCCCTGGGCGCCAATGCTATTTTGGCTGTTTCACTTGCTAACGCAAAAGCCAATGCCAAAGCTAAAAACATACCTTTCTATAAACATATTGCCGAAATTGCTGGAACAGAAGAAGAAATGTCTATTCCTATGCCAATGATGAATGTAATGAATGGCGGAGAACATGCTGCCTGGGCGACCGATTTCCAAGAATATATGATTATTCCTCGCTCAGCCGGCCATATCGCTAACGCCGTCAGAATGGGCGCCGAAGTTTTCCATGCTTTAAAAGAAGTTTTAGCCGAAAGAAATTATCCTACTACCGTTGGTGATGAGGGTGGTTATGCTCCTAAAGTCAAAGACGGTAATAACGAACCCCTAGAATGTATTAAATTAGCAGTTGAAAAAATTGGCTACAAAATAGGCGATGATATTGCCATTGCCATGGATATTGCCGCTAGCGAATTTTACGACGAAGATCACTATGTCTTAAAAACTAATGGCGACTGGAAATCCGCCGATGATTTAATTAACTGGTATGATTGGATTATCTCAAACTACCCAGTAGTTTCCATCGAAGATGGTCTCGACGAAAACGATTGGGCTAATTGGAAAATTATGACCGAAAAACTTGGTCAAAAAATTCAATTGGTCGGAGACGATTTATTTGTAACCAATACTAAACTCTTAGAACGTGGTATTAAAGAAGGCGTTGCCAACGCCATTCTCGTTAAACCGAACCAAATCGGCACTCTTACTGAAACAATCGATACAGTCTTACTAGCTAAAAAAGCCGGTTATAAAACCATTATGTCGCATCGCTCTGGCGAAACCGAAGACGTTTCCATTGCCCATTTAGCTGTAGGTCTAGGCACTGGCCAAATCAAAACCGGTTCCCTTTCGCGCTCCGAACGCATTGCTAAATATAACGAATTAATTCGTATCGCCGAAAGCAATTCTAGACTCGGATTATTTAATCCATTTTAATGATTCTTCAAAATTTCCGAAGCTTCTCGAAAACCATCATAAAAGTTTTCGGAAATTTTCGGGTGCCCAATTTTATTGGCTGCTTTTACTACGTCCTCTAAATTATCAGTAATTGTAAAAATTTCTGTATCTTTTATACCAATCAATTTCATCATTATCATTTTGCCGATGATTTTATCAAAAGCTTTCCAATAAGCCTTTCCGACTAGAAATACCGGCATTTTTGGCATTTTCGCTTCTTGCATTAAACACAATATTTCCGAAAGCTCGTCCATGGTTCCGAACCCACCTGGGAAAAAGACAAACACTTTCGACGCCATCGCGAGCGAAACTTTCCTGGCAAAGAAATATTCGAAAGTAATACAATC
>JAZSMA010000006.1:0-12004 GCA_045535655.1 Candidatus Nanosyncoccus sp. | reverse complement strand
AAGAAGAATATACTAGGATGGTAGATAAATATGAGGTGAAGGGATATGTCTCGGACTTAATTGGTAAGAAATATATTATTCCGACAATTGGGGTATATGATAAATTTGAAAGAATTAATTTTGAAGACCTTCCTGAAAAATTTGTGATAAAATGCACCCACGATTCTGGCGGATTGGTTATTTGCGATGATAAAAATGAATTAGACATGAATGAAGCAAGAAAAAAAATCAATAAGTGTATGCAGAGGAATTTCTATTATTTAGGTAGGGAGTGGCCATATAAAAACGTAAAGCCACGTATTATTATTGAAAAATATATGATTGACAAGAATTGTAATGAACTAAGAGATTATAAGTTTTTCTGTTTCAATGGCAAAGTTGAGTTTTTTAAAGTTGATTTTAATAGGTTTATAAAACATCAGGCGAATTATTATGATAGAAATGGCAAATTGTTGAAATTCGGCGAGGAAGTATGTCCGCCTGATTTTGATAAGAAAATAACTATGCCGTCTAGTTTGAAAAAGATGATGGAATTAGCTGAAAAACTATCTAAAGATATCCCTTTTGTGCGGGTGGATTTTTATGATGTTGATGGGAATATTTATTTTGGCGAGATGACTTTTTTCCCGGCTTCGGGATTTGGGAAATTCATTCCAGAGGAATGGGATGAAAAAATTGGAAGGATGCTAAAACTGCCACTAGAAAAGAAAGGATCGTGATGGGAATAAAATCATTATTAAATAGAGATTATATGAACCGTAATACTGAAAAAATTATTAGATTGAGAAAAAGAATTCAAAAAACATCTTTTAAACCTTCACGTTTGATATTCGTGGTTAAGTATAAGCGCTTATTATTTAAAATGCAATCATTTTTGCCTCTATCAAAATCTATCAGTAATAATATTATTTATCCACACGGATTGAGCGGAATATTTATTTCAAATGGTGCGGCTATAGGTGATGGATGTGTACTATTCCAGCAAGTGACAATTGGTAGTAATGCTTTGCCCGATTCAAAGAATGAAGGTTCTCCTAAGATTGGCAAAAATTGTTATATAGGAGCAGGCGCTAAAATTATTGGGAATGTAAAAATCGGAAATAATGTCAGAATCGGAGCAAATACTGTTGTTACGAAGGACGTTCCGGACAACGCAACGGTTGTTGGCTCAAAATTTAGATTGATTGAACATGGGAAAATTTTGGATAATAGATTTATACCATATTCAAAAAAAGAGGAGAAACGTGAGAAGTAAGAAAGCGCTATATAATATTATCAGCAATTTAATCTTGCAGGTGATTATTATTGTATATGGTTTTATTGTTCCAAAGATAATAATTAATTATTTCGGCTCCGATGTAAATGGTTTAATTGCGTCAATCACGCAGTTTCTAGCTTATATTTCATTGCTTGAATCTGGTTTTGGCCCAGTTGTTAAAGCAACTTTATATAAACCCATTGCGAAAAAGGACAATAATGCGATTGCGGGTATATTAAAAACATCTGAAAAATTCTTCCGCAGAATAGCATTGATATTTATATTGTATATTATTGTCCTTTGCTTTATTTTTCCTTCAATTGCGAAAGCAGATTTTGATGCAATTTTTACCATATCACTCGTAATCATTATTGGTATTAGTACTTTTGCTGAATACTATTTCGGTATGACATACAAAATTTTTTTACAAGCAGAACAAAAAACATATGTAGTTTCGGTCATTCAAACTGTGACTTATATTGTAAGCGCTATAGCAGTAGTCGTTATGGCGTTGTTAGGTTGTAATGTTTTAATAATAAAACTTATTACTGGCCTAGTGTTTGTTGTTAGACCGTTGGCACAGAATATGTATGTTAAGCGAAAATATAATATACAATTGAATAAGGCATCAAATGATTATCCAATTAAACAAAAATGGGATGGTTTGGCGCAACATATTGCTGCAGTGATTCATGGAAACACCGATGTTGCCGTTTTGACTATTTTTACAACATTCGCAGAAGTATCCGTATATTCTGTATATTTTCTTGTTGTAGCTGGAATAAAAAAACTAGTACAATCCTTAATTAATGGGCTCGATGCGTCTTTTGGTGATATGATTGCAAAGGAAGAGAATGACAATCTCAAGAAAAAATTCTCTGCATTCGAATTGTTATTTTTTATAATCATTGCGACTGTTTTCACTTGCGCATTCGTTCTTATTACTCCGTTCGTACAAGTATATACAAAAGGCGTAACAGACGCTGACTATATAAGACCAATCTTTGGGTATTTGCTTGTTGCAAGTGAATTCATATGGGCATTAAGGACTCCTTATAGTTCTATTACTTTAGCAGCTGGCCATTTCAAGCAAACTAGGAAAGGTGCTTGGATTGAGGCGATAGTTAATATTATTTTGTCGGTAATATTGGTGTTTAATTTTGGGTTAGTTGGTGTAGCTATCGGTACGATTGTGGCGATGCTAATACGTACGGTAGAATTTGTTTATCATGCTAACAAATATCTATTAAAGAGAAACGTGTGGGCAAGTGTAGGGAAAATACTGGTTGCGGTCGTTGCGACTATTATTACGATTGTTATAGTACATTTCATAAACTTAGCGATACCCGATGGGTATATGGCGTGGATTCTGAATGCGTTGATTGTGCTCTTGATTGCTGCGGTAGTGGCATTTGTATTGTTCTTTATATGCTATAAGAAGGAGCTTTTGGCGGTCTTAAAAAGAGCGAGGGGGATGGTAAGGCGGAATAGGAAATAGAATAGTTTGGTGATGATTGTAATATTTGATGTATGTGTATTATTTATGTATATAGACTAAGCCGAGTCAAATCCCCCATTCTTTTTAATTGGTTTAGCGCTTCGCCGCCCAAATCATTGTAGCTAATTGGCAGACCGTTCTTGTCGGTTTCGATTAAATAAATCGGGTCGGAAGTGTCATAGCGTTCTTTGATGATTTTGCGTAGATTAAGGATTTCGGAAAATTCTGGAAGCATGGCTGTGATAAAACTTGAAAAGATATTTTTAATATATTTGCTATGTTGCTTGATAAATGGTTCAATGTCTATAAGGTCGGGTAGAGATTCGATAAATTTTCGCGTTTCTGGCTTCCAACCCTTAAATCTTAATAATGATTTTCGGGAGCAATAGAAATTGATGTCGTTAATTTTAATCGACATATGGTCGGCGACGATTCCGAAATGAACGGCGTAATTTCGCAACTTATAAAAGAATGCATAGATAATTTTTTTTTCATAAATTTTGGTAATAGTTTCTTTTTCGAAGGTTTTGCCATTTTGGATTTTTGGAGCGTACATGTGTTGTAAATTGTCGACGAAGGTTCTAAATGAGGCAAGATAGTTGAAAAGAAGTCGATTTGTGTTAAATAAGTATTTGTCGGCGTCGTTTCGGCTTTTTATTTTGCCTATGGCGGCGTCATGCTTAGTAAATTTTTGATATTCTTGCAGTTCTTTGTAGTTGCTCATAACAATATCATAATGACATTTTGCCATAAGAAAAGGTTCGAGAATACTAGAACCTTTTATGAGGATTTTGTATTCTTGGCGAGGTATTTCTTGTTTTAAAATTATTTCGCGATCAGTTTTACTCGCGATGTAGTATTTGTGTTGCGCCATAGTTATATTATACCTAATAAAGGTGGTGATGTTGTGAATGTTTTGCATATGGAACGGTTGTGCTAATTTAAAAGAGCATGAGGGTTTTTGAAAGGTTGAATTGTTTTTGGTGGTGTGGTAGGGTTTTCTAAAATAAATAGGAGTTTTATGAATAAAAAAGACTTTGATGGGTGGATAAAATTAAAAAAGAAACTGCATTTTGGTGGTTCTTTACCACGAATTAAAGAAGGTGATATTTGGTGGTGTAGTTGCGGTGAGAATGTTGGTGTTGAGATTAATGGGAAAAATGAGCTTTTTTCTAGGCCAGTTCTCGTATATAAAAAACTTAGTCGTTTTGGTTTTGTGGGTATTCCTTTAACCTCGCAGGTTAAGCATGGTTCGTGGTATGCGGAGTTTAATTTTAAAGGCAGGAGGCAAACTGCAGTTTTGGCTCAAATTAGGACTTTTAGCGTATCTAGATTATCAAGTCGTATGGGGGAATTAGATGCTCATGATATGAATATAATACTAAATTCTTTGATAGATTTCTTAAAATAAATATTCCCAACTCTTGCGAGTTGGGCCGCGGGTATTCCCGGATGTGGTTTTATTATAGCGGGTAGACTTGGAAAAGTCAAGAGATAAGATATAATAATAAGTATTGAGGGCGACCTCGTTCTTAACTAAAGCGGGGCCAAGCCCTCTTTTTTATGCTTGTTTGAATAGTTTTTAGCGTAAGTATTTTCCTAGAGTTGAAGTTTTTGGTGGGGTGTGGTAGGGTGAGGAGCATGAAAAAATATAAAATATTATTAGAATCTGGGCTGAATCCAGCGCCTTATAAACATGAACTAGAAGCAGCGAATATTATTGCGGAATATTTTAGGTCAGATTTATTGTTTTTGCGTAGGAGGCCGAATGCTTCTCCTGATTTGTTGGTTAAGAAATTAAACCAAATATGGGAATTAAAAAGTCCAAAAGGGAATGGTAAGCGAACGATAGCAAATAACCTCCGTGAGGCTTCGCGTCAATCAAAAAGAGTAATTCTTGATCTTTCTAGGTGTAAATTAAATAATAGAAATGCTTTAGCGAGAGTAAGAGGTTTTTTAAATAGTGGAGATTCGGCTTTGGTGAGATTATTGGTGATTGATAAGAGTGGAAAAATACTTGAATTCTGTTGTAAAAAGGTATATAATAAAGACAGGTTAAAAAGCGTATAAGATACTGAACTGAATCAAATACGCTTTTTCCATTATAAAAAAATACTAAAGATACTTCGTTGTATACAATAGGTCTTTGAGGGCGACCTCGTTCTTAACTAAAGCGGGGCCAAGCCCTCTTTTTTTATGCTATAATGAATTTATGAGTAAGAAGATTAGTTTTGCTGAAAAAACAATTTTAATTACGGGGGTGGCGGGATTTATCGGTTGGGCTTTAGCAAAAAGAGTTTGCGAAGAAAATCCGAAAGCGAAAGTGATTGGATTTGATTCTGTGAATAATTATTATGATGTAAAGTTAAAAGAATATCGGTTAAAAGATTTAGAACAATATAAGAATTTTACGTTTATAAAAGGAAATTTAGCGGATAAGGTAGCTGTAAATAAAGTATTTGAAAAATACCATCCGGAAATCGTTGTGAATCTTGCAGCGCAGGCGGGAGTAAGATATTCGATTGAACATCCGGATGCTTATATCGAGGCGAACCTCGTTGGATTTTATAATATTTTAGAAGCTTGTCGTAAATACCAGCCGGATCATTTAGTTTATGCATCATCATCGTCGGTTTATGGCGGGAATAAGAAGGTGCCATTTTCAACGGAAGATAAAGTAGATAATCCGGTAAGTTTATATGCGGCGACGAAAAAGAGTAATGAGCTAATCGCACATGCGTATTCTAAACTATATAATATACCGTCGACGGGACTGCGTTTCTTTACGGTTTATGGACCGGCGGGGCGGCCGGATATGGCATATTTTGGTTTTACTAATAAATTAATAAAAGGCGAGAAGATTCAGATTTTTAATTTTGGTAATTGTAAACGAGATTTTACTTATATTGATGATATTGTTGAGGGAGTAATAAGAGTAATGGCGAAAGCGCCGGAGAAAAAACAAGGTGAAGATGGACTACCGGTTGCACCATATAGAATTTATAATATTGGAAATTCTCATCCAGAGAATTTGTTGGATTTTGTCAAAATTTTGCAAGAAGAATTAGTGCGTGCAAAAGTTTTATCGGAAGATTATGATTTTGAGGCGCATAAGAAGCTAGTGCCGATGCAGGCGGGAGATGTGCCCGTAACTTATGCGGATACTTCGGCGCTTGAAAAAGATTTTGGATTTAAGCCGCATACTTCTTTACGCGAAGGTTTAAGAAAATTTGCTGAATGGTATAAAGAATTTTACGGCTAGATTTGAAGTAATAAATTGACGAAGAGTGAGAGTTGAGATAAACTAGGCTTAGGATATTTTTATAAAAGTGGAGTAAAAGAAAAATGAAAATTGCAGTAGCGGGGACTGGCTATGTAGGTTTATCACTTGCAACGTTGTTGGCGCAGAACAATGAAGTTGTAGCGCTTGACATTTTGCCGGAAAAAGTAAAAATGGTCAATAAATTTATTTCGCCGATTCGGGATGAATATATTGAAAAATATTTTGAGGAAGCGGTGCGAGGTGAAAGGACTTTAAATTTAAGAGCTACGTTAGATTGGGAAGAAGCTTTTCGGGATGCGGATTATGTTATTATTGCGACTCCGACAGATTATGACGAAACGAAAGATTTCTTTAATACGAGTTCGGTAGAAGATATCATTGAAAAAGTACTTTCGCTAGGGAATCCTCAAACGACGATAGTAGTTAAATCTACAATTCCGGTTGGGTATATTAGTACTATACGTCGTCAATACAATATTGATAATATCTTTTTCTCGCCAGAATTTTTGCGCGAAGGGAAGGCATTATATGATAACCTTTATCCTTCTCGTATTATTGTTGGTTCTTATTCTGAGGAAGCACAAAAGTTTGCTGGATTATTACAAGAGGCTTCGCTAGCAAAAGATGTCCAAATTTTATTAATGGGCAGTACTGAAGCAGAGGCAGTGAAACTTTTTGCTAATACTTATTTGGCACTAAGAGTCGCTTATTTTAACGAACTTGATACTTATGCGGAAGTAAAAGGAATTAATCCTAAAAGTATTATTGAAGGAATTTCTTTAGATCCGAGAATCGGAACGTATTATAATAATCCGTCTTTTGGCTATGGTGGTTATTGTTTGCCAAAAGATACAAAACAATTACTAGCAAATTATAAAAATGTGCCACAGGATTTAATTAAAGCAATTGTCCAGGCTAATATTACGCGTAAACAATTTATTGCGGACGAGGTATTAGCGAGTGAGCCAGAATTAGTAGGGGTTTATCGTTTAACGATGAAATCTGACTCGGATAATTTTCGGGATGCGGCGATTCGGGATGTGATAAAAAATATTATGAAAAAGAAGAAACGAGTTTTGATTTATGAACCGATATTAAAGGATGGCGAATTCGATGGTGCGGAAGTGACGAGTAATCTTAAGACGTTTAAAAAGAATTGCTCTATTATTTTAGCTAATCGAATGACACCTGAGCTAGAAGATGTCAAAGAAAAAGTTTACACGCGGGATTTGTTTGCAAGAGATTAATGGTTTATTAATGGTATAATTATAAATAATATGAAGAAATTTTTTTGGACGATACTAGGTTTAGTTGCAATCGTTTTGGTTGGCGTTGGAGCGAGATATCTTTTAGCTTATAATGGCTTTCTTGACAAAATTACGATGCGGAAGCCAGAGATGAAACAATATAGCGTAGTTGTTTTAGATGATAGCGAGTTAAAGGAATTTGCTGATTTAGAAGGCAAGAGTGTTGGATTTTTAAAAACTGATCCAAAAGCAGCAAACGCTAGCGAGAAATTAAAAAATGAGATTAAAGTTGATGTTGATTTTTATGAAGATATGGATTTGTTGATTGAGACTTTTCACAACTTAATCACCGATTCGATTGCCTTAGAAAACGACCGATTAGAAATATTGAAAGAAGAAAATGCCCTAAACAATATTCGTACTATCTATACTTTTGAAATTGAATTGGAAAGTGAAGATATGATAATTTCAGAAAAGGAGATTACAGCGGAGCCATTTATCGTTTATCTTTCTGGGAGCGATTCGCGAACAGGAATAAAGACGACAGCGCGGTCGGATGTGAATATTGTAGTGGTGGTAAATCCGAAACAAGAAAAAATTTTGTTAGTTTCAATTCCGCGGGATACTTATGTGCAATTACATGATACGGTTGGGTTGAAGGATAAATTGACACACGCGGGCATCTATGGAATTAATATGAGCAAAACTACGATTGAAGATTTTTTGAATATTACGATTGATTATACGATTAAAGTAAGTTTTGAGACGGTTGTTAAAGTAGTTGATCAATTAGATGGGATTGATATAAATTCGGACAAAGAAATGACGTTGAAAGTAGAAGGCGGACAAAAGACTTGTAATTATATAGTGGGGACGCAACACGTAGATGGGGACTGTGCTTTAAGATTTGCACGGGAGCGTAAGTCTTATGAAACTGGCGATCGGCATCGAGGGGAAAATCAACAGCAAGTAATTACGAGTATTATTGGTAGGTTATCGAGTTCGAAGGATTATTTGTTAAAAATACCAGCGATTTTGGATATTGCGGCGGATTCGTTTGAGACAACAATTTCGCGTGAGAATGTATCGGAATTTATTAGGAGACAATTGACCGAGTCGGTGAATTGGAAAGTTGAATCGGTTGCAATAGACGGGACTGGAACGATGGAGCCGACTTATAGTATGGGAGCAAATAGACCACTATATGTAATGTTGCCGTCGGCGGATTCGATTCAAAAAGTGACTAATAAAATCAATGAGTATTTAAAAGATGAGCCAGAGTCATGAGAACTATTTACTTTTTTAATGCTTATGATACAATAATCGGTAGGAGTTATGAATGGACGAAATAAACATTAAAGATTTTTTTAGCTATTTGAAACATTATATTTTGGCTTTTATAGTCATTATCGCCTTAGCAGTGGCTGGGGTGGCAGTTTATGATTTAAATATTAAGAAACCGCTTTATCAATCGCGAACGACAGTTGTGATTGCTAAGTCTGATGTTGCGAGTTTTGACGGTTCGGCGGCGACCTTAAATGATATTAACGCTAGCCAGAAATTAGTGACTACTTATAGTGAGATTGCAAAAAGCGAATTAGTTTTAAATCAAGTAATTGAAAATTTAGGATTACATGTAGATGTTAAAGAATTAAGCAAGAGTTTAACGATTAAGCCGGTAGAAGATACTTCGATTTTAAGTATTACAGTAAAGGATTTGAATGCGAAATTGTCGGCGACGATAGCGAATGAGATTGCGAAAGTTTTTTCGGAAGAAGTGAAGAAAATTTATAATATTGAGAACGTGACGCAGCTAAGCGTTGCGGTGGCTCCGACGGCGCCGTCAAATAATACTTTGACGCGAGATTTGGTATTAGCGGTAGTGATTGCGATTTTGGCGGTAGGAGGATTTGCATTCCTAAGATTTTATCTCGACGATACAATTAAGCAGAGCGATGACGTTGAAAAAATAATTGGCTTGCCAGTAACGGGATATGTTCTTAGAGGTGATGTGCAGCCGAGACGTGCGGGAAGTGAGTTGATTGTTGAGAAAACACCGAAGGCGATTGTAAGCGAAAATATTAAAAGTCTAAGGACTAATTTACAATTTACGGCGGTTGATCAAAATATTAAAACGATTTTGATGACTAGTTCGAATGCGGGCGAGGGGAAAAGCTTTGTTTCGGCAAATTTGGCGATTTCGTTTGCACAGGCGGATAAGCGAGTTTTATTGATAGATTGTGATTTAAGGAGAGGTCGAATACATAAATTGTTTGGAGCAGTGAACACGCTTGGATTGTCGGACCTCTTGGCTAGTGATTTAAAGAGTTTTAGCAAGTATATTCGTCCTACGAAGATGAAAAATCTGGATATTATTACTTGTGGGACTTATCCGCCAAATCCAAGTGAACTTTTAGCATCGAGGAAAAATAAACGTTTGATTAAAATTTTGAGTGATTTTTATGACGTTGTGATACTTGACGGGGCGCCGGTTGGTGGGTTAGCGGATTCGGTAATTTTGTCGAGTTTTGTGGATGAGACTTTGATTGTTGTAAAGGATTCGCATACTAGTAAGACTGAGCTGCTTGCGACAAAGGATTCGCTAGATAAAGTGGGGGCGAAGATTGCGGGATTAGTGTTTAATATGGTAAATAAAAAAGCTTCGAAATATTATAATAATTATTATTACGGTAATTCTAGATAAGAATGATAGACATACATACGCATATTTTGCCTGGCATAGATGATGGGGCAAAGGTTTTGATGGAAGGCGTGGAAATTGTGCGAGAATTAGCGGGGCAGGGTGTGACAGATATTATTGCGACTCCACATTATGTGAATGAGACAATTTTTATGTCGCCAAAGGAAAAAAATTTAGAATTGTTAGAAAAATTACGAGCTAAGTTGGTAGATGAAGGGATTGAAACAAAAATTTATTTGGGCAATGAGATTTATATTGATGATAAAATTTTGGATTTAATTAAAGCGGGTAAAATATCGACATTGGCGGATAGCCGATATTTATTAGTAGAGTTGCCGCTAGATAATGAATATCAAAATTATGAGGATTTCTTAAGGGAATTGATTGAAAATGGATATAAAGTGATTTTGGCGCATCCGGAAAGATATTTGATTGTGCAGGAAGATGAGGAAATTTTGGGGAATTTAGCGGAGATAGGGGTTTTATTCCAATGTAATTTTGGGAGTTTGACGGGAAAATACGGGAAAAGTGCGATGAAAATGGTCCGGAAGCTAGCGAAGGAGAAGATGATTTTTGCCTTTGGTAGTGATGCGCATCACCAGGGTAGGAATGGATATTTAGGTTTAGCGTGTAAAAAGTTGGCGAAATATTATACAAAAGCGGAGCTAAAAGAGATTTTAGTTGATAATCCGGGTAAAATTTTAGCTAATTCTTAGTTTACTTTTTAGCGATTTTGTGATATAATGACCTGAATAATAATTAAAAGGGAAAAGATATGAGTCGTATCGGAAAACAGCCCATCGAAATTCCGGCGGGAGTGACAATTACGGTCGGCGACAGCGAAATTACTGTTGCGGGCCCGAAGGGTCAGCTCATCGTTCCGGTGCAACCGAAAACCAAGGTTAAGGTTGAGGGCACAACGGCTACCGTTACCCGTGAGGATGACGAGCCAAAATCTCGAGCCTGGCATGGCTTGCAACGTGCGTTATTAAATAATGCAGTTCAGGGCGTGACTAAGGGTTATGAGAAAAAACTAGAAGTTAACGGAGTAGGTTTTCGTCTTTCTGGCAGTGGTCAGCAGATTGAAATGGCGTTAGGATTTTCGCACCCCGTAAAATATAAAGCTCCGGAGGGAGTGCAACTCGCTACTAATAAGATGGAAATTACGGTTTCTGGCATTGATAAACAAAAAGTCGGTCAAGTTGCTGCAGAAATCCGCGCATTAAAGAAACCAGAACCTTATAAGGGCAAAGGTATTAAATATGTCGATGAAGTCATTCTTCGTAAGGCAGGAAAGGCGGGGAAGAAATAATGAAAAAGGTATTTAGAGCTAAGAGGACGCGAGCTAAGATTCATGGAACGGCAGAACGTCCGAGATTAACGGTTTATTTTTCCAACCAACATATCATTGCGCAGATTATTGATGATGATAAGGGAGCGACATTGGTTTATGCGACAACGGTAGGAAGTAAGATGACCGGAACTAAGACGGAAAAAGCGGCTAAGATTGGCGCAGAAATTGCGAAAAAAGCTAAAGCCGCAAAAATTTCAAAGGTGGTTTTTGATCGGGGGTCTAAATTATATGCTGGGCGAATGTCAGCGTTGGCTGAAGCGGCTCGGCAGGAAGGATTGGAGTTCTAATTATGGCGGACACTGAAAAGAAAGCCCCGAAAGTAATTAATAAATCCGGCACTTTAAAGATGACGGATGAAACGGCGGCAAAAAAAGAAATTCGAGATATTTCTGGGAAGAAGATGGAGCGACGAAATCGTCGCGATCGCGTTAAGGCTGATGCTGGTCCGAAAGAATTTGATGAAATTACGATTGGCGTTGATAGAGTATCGAGAACAGTAGCTGGTGGTAGAAGGATGCGATTTAAGGCTTTAGTAGCAGTCGGTAACCATAAAAATAAGGTTGGTGTAGGAGTTGCTAAAGGTAACGATGTGACGACAGCGGTTGCTAAGGCTACTTCGAAAGCTAAGAAATCCATGATTACCTTTAATATGGATGAAGTCGG
>JAZSMA010000011.1:0-15231 GCA_045535655.1 Candidatus Nanosyncoccus sp. | reverse complement strand
TGTATGTGATTCCTTCCGATCGACTCGAATTACTACTCCTTCAAAAACCTGTAAACGGAACTTTCCGCCCTCTTTAATCTTTTGGGTTACACGCACAGTATCACCAGAGCGAACATCCACCACCGCCTTCTTTTTTTGTGCATCACCAATTTGCTTTAAAATCGAAAAACTCATTTTTTACCTTTTATATTAGACAATTACCTGTTATTTTAACACACCTCTCTAGATTTTTCAAGAGTCTTTATCTAATTTTAATCAGCTATTTTTTAAAGCCATTTTTACTCTTTCTTCAACTGGCAAATCCGGATCAACTTTTTCCAAAGCCGCTGTTGCCTCTTTCAAAGGAAAACCTAAGGCAATCAAAGCATCGAGCGCTTCATCTGCCAAATTTTCTACCTTCTTATACTTCGTTTCCGTCGCCCCATAACGCGATGGTGCCCCTACCTTATCCCTCAAATCAACTATAACTCTTTCTGCCGATTTTTTTCCTACCCCTGAAGCCTTTGCAATAAATCCAGCATCCGCATTCGCAATTGCATTTCTAACTTCCTCCGCTTCCGCTAAAGATAATATCGCTATCCCTGCCTTTGGACCAATCCCCTGCACCGAAATCAAAAGCTCAAAAATCTTTTTTGCTGCCAAACTTGAAAATCCATATAATTCTTCCGCATTTTCTCGCACCGCATGATAAGTATAAAACTTCCTTTCTTCCCCTAAACTAACCGCCTCAAAATCCGGTGTCGGCACTGCAATCTCATATCCTACCCCATTCACATCAAGAATCAAATAATTTCCAAATTTTTCCTCAACCTTCCCCAGTAAATGCGCTATCATAGTAAATATTATATCACTCTCGTCTTG
The DNA here is from genome assembly GCA_045535655.1 of Candidatus Nanosyncoccus sp. Classification (GTDB taxonomy): domain Bacteria; phylum Patescibacteriota; class Saccharimonadia; order Saccharimonadales; family Saccharimonadaceae; genus Nanosyncoccus. Next base: position 14,370 of record JAZSMA010000011.1, on the reverse strand, counting down.
AGTTCGAAAATTTATAACTATTATCTGGACCTTGCTGATAAAGAAAACTACAAGTAATTGCTACCGCCAAAGCATCCGCCGCATCATCCGGCTTCGGTTTAACCTTTAGCCCTAAATGTACTCTCGCCATCTCCTCAATCTGTGGCTTCGTCGCTGCTCCATAACCCGTCAAACATTTTTTTATCTGGTTTGGCGTATATTCATAAACTTGCGCCCCTTTTTGCTCCGCAACTAGTAATACTACCCCTCTCGCTTCCGCCACCGCAATCCCCGTTGTAATATTTTTTGAAAAAAACAATTTTTCTACCGCAACCACCTCCGGTTTTGTTTCTTCAAAAACTTGCACTAAAGAATCATATAATTCTTTTAGTCGCACCGGCAATGGTGCATCAACCGTCGTCGTCACCGCCCCAAAATCTAAAGCTTTTGCTCCCGCCTTTGAGCTCGTCTCAATCAACCCAAATCCACAAATCCCCAATCCTGGATCAATCCCTAAAATTCTCATATAATATATTATAACAAAGAATCATAAACTTTTTTCTTCGCATATCAAGGCTGAAAATTGAAAAAATTTTATAATTCTTTTCTACTTAACATATTTTATCAACGTTTCTCTCAAATCTTTCGCTGGCACCACGAATTTATCATGAACAGTCGCCGGCGCAATCGCATGCTTAAATCCCAATTTTTTTGCCTCCATAATTCTCTGGTCTGCTCGAAATGCCGATCGAATCTCTCCACCTAATCCCACTTCCCCGAAAACCACATACTCTTCTCCTAATTTCCTTCCCGCTACTGCCGACGCAATCGCCATGCAAACCGCAAGATCCGCCGCCGCATCCGCAATTTTCATCCCCCCCACTACATTAATAAATATATCCTTATCCGATAATTTTAATTTCGTTCTTCTCTCTAGAACCGCAATCAATAAATTCAATCGATTTAAATCAAACCCACTCGCCGTCCGCTTTGGATAACCAAAATTTGTTTTAGTCGCTAAAGCCTGGATCTCTACTAGAATCGGCCGATTCCCCTCTAATGTCGCTAGAATTACCGACCCATCCGTATTGGTTCTCTCCGCCAGTAACGCTGCTGATGGATTTTCTACCTCTTTCAGTCCAATACTCACCATCTCAAAAATCGCCACTTCATTTGTTGAACCAAATCGATTCTTAACTGCTCTAACTGTCTTAAACCCACCATATCTATCTCCCTCAAAATTCAGCACTACATCAACCAAATGTTCTAGAACTTTCGGTCCCGCCAAAGTTCCCTCCTTCGTCACATGCCCTACAATAATCACCGCCGTTCCTGTCGCTTTAGCCGCCCGAATAATTAAATTTCCCGAATTCGTCACTTGCGAAACTGTTCCCGGCGCTGACGCAATTTCCTCCATTGCTAGTGTCTGAATCGAATCAACAATCACTAAACTAAATTCCCCAGTTTCAATTGTTTTTGCAATATCATTCGCCGACGTTGAAGCTGCAAAACTCAATTTATCCGACGTAGCGCCCAATCTTTCTGCTCTTAATTTAACTTGTCCTGCCGACTCTTCCCCCGAAACATATAAAACATTCTGTTTCTTTGCTACTTCCGCCGAAATTTGCATTAGAAGTGTCGATTTTCCAATCCCTGGTTGCCCCGCCACCAATAAAACTCCCCCCATCAAAATTCCTCCACCTAAAACCATATCTAAATCTTTAAAACCCGTCAAAAGTCTCGCCTTCTCGTCTGATGGGGCAATAGTTTTAATTTTTACAAAATCTAATTTTTTTCCAGATAACTTTCCTTTTTCTAAGGCCGACTTTTTATCGGTTTTTATTCCTTCAACTGCTTCCTCAACTAACGAATTCCAAGCTGAACAATTTCCACATTGTCCAACCCATTTTGCATAAACTGCCCCACATTGTTGACAGACAAACTGACTCCGACTCTTCATGCTTTCATTATATCACGCCCTAGTATCTCGGCGCCAACTCAGCCTGATAGTTTGAATCTAATTTACCTGCATTTAAAGCACTAGTATTATTTTGTCCCCAAAGATAAAGTGTAGAATCGTAATTTATAATTTCAGCTGGAATAATTGAATTAGCTCCTGTAGCTGCTCCATAAGTTCTATTGGCAATTAGCTCATTAGCAATAATTGTGCCGTTGATTCTAAGTTGAATAGAGTTTCCAGGACTATTTATTCCTTGGTTAGGTTCAGTATTTTTAAAATCAGTTGGACAAGTATTTACTGCTCCTTCCGCAATCAATACGGCATCAATTCTTTCTACATTACAATCAATGTTTATATCACTTGCAGCATAAATAAATAGTTTAGGCACATCATCTAGTGAACTATAACTACCGATATATTTTATATTATTTTTAATTTCCATATTACTATTTGAATAAATTAACCTAGATTCTCTTGATCCTAATGTCACCTCGCCACCGTCACCAACACTTTCTGCTATGCTAGTGCTATCTTCAGGAATACTTTCCTTCAATTTTTCTAATATTGATTCTCTATCTACAGAAGCTGAACCTTCTAAATTGCCTACAGAACTACTACACTCGCTATTTATGAAACTTAAAGTAGTTATATCGCAATATTTTTCAAATTCATCTGCACCACCAGGCTTAGCGACTCCCTTGTTGCCATCAACATAATTAGATGGTTCAGACTCAAAGTAATAATACGGAGATACAGCACCATTATCAATCGATGCATAACCTAATCCTGCTCCACTACCAAAACCAGTCACTGAACCATTAGAAACTAATCCGAGTTCTGTCCATGAACCAAAGACATATTTACCATCTGCATACCCAGCCAATTGTTTCTTACTACTTACTGGTGTTTCAATCTTTCCATTAGAGAACATGCTTCCTCCCCAAACTTGGATGCTAGGTTTTTTGGCAACACTAAAACATTGTGGATCAGAAATACGCCAACTATTACTTCCGCTCGCTTCCATATTTAAATCACTGCCACTACTTGACGGATAAATGCCGATTGCCATACAAATTTTTTCTCCAGCCTTTACATCCGGCACGTCAACAGAAATTTCTCCTGATTCTTTTTCTCCCGTCAACAATCCAGAACCATTCCAAGTTAAATCTTCCCTATTAGAAACAATTTTACACTCATCACTCACATAATAATTACAAATATTACTATCTGCATTTCCCCAACTTGAAGTTCCTACCTCTGGTGTAACCTTATATTTTTCTTTATAAACAATAACTCTCAGCTTTCCATGTCTTACAACTGTAGCATACGTTCCATCTAATGTTTTATTCTCTCTCGGATTGACAGATATAGTATATCCTATAATATTTCCTGTCTCGCCCGCATAAACGACATTGTCTTTCTTTGGAATTTCTACATCTGTATTAAAATTATATGGAACCTTAACAGAAGCACTTCTCATAGCATTATCAGAATTACTATCAATAGTTATAATATTTCCAACGTTATAATTGTTAGAATCTGGGCTAAAACTAACTTGAACCGGAGTAGTTCTTATCTCATCGTTCGTATTAAATGTAGCCTTTTCCGTCAAAGTCCGACCCACATATTCAGCCTTGATTGAACAATCCGTCTTCTCACAGCCTTTATTTGTTTCTTTTCGTAAACTAGTATCACCAAGAGTAGAAGTATAATTCGATTTAAATTCACTAAAATCTGCCGCCACCGCAAAACCATTATTCCATTCGGGGAATAAGTCTCTCATTCTTAATTCAGTATTTCTCCCACTACTTGGAGTTATAATCCCACCATCAACCTGTATTCTTTCAGGTATCAAATGATAAATATACTGTAAAATCGGATTGTAAGTTGCACGATAAGTTACACTGTCACCTGGTTTAGCATAAACCTCTTTCTGATAACCAGTATTTAAAGTGTCATTTTTCACTTTAATATTCAATAATGCATTACTTACGGTTGGATCATTAGAATCTACTGTCCCTGGCGTATCTGGACTAGTTGGATCTTCCGGTTGAGCATTACCAGTAGCTGCAGCACAAATTCTTACATATGTATCATAATCAGTCCCAGTTCCTCCAGTCGAATTAAACCAAATTATTTCACAAACTACCATGCCCGGCTTAATCGTAAATGTTTCACTCGTATAAACAGTCCCGGAAGTATCAGAAAACGTTCCGGTCTTCAAATTATCCTCATTAGAAACAACTGCCGGATAATTAGATGTCCTAGAAATTTTATAGCTAGTTGAGCCAGTTCCAGTCATCCTCAAATGATGTTTAAAACTAATTGTACAACCTTCTATCGGAGAACAATCTTCACTACGTCTAGCGCCAAAACTCGTGTCTTTCCAACCTGTCGAATAAGAATTTCCTGACATAGTTACATCTGACTTCCCTTCAAACTTCGGCCCATACTCATACATCGCATAAACCGTCACATCTTTCGTCATACTTTCTACTGTATAACTTGCATTATTGGATACGCATTCACCATTCTGCGTTGTTTTCCAACAACTAAAAACCCAATTATCATAATCTACCTTAGAAACTGTCGCTGAATATTTTTCGCGCACCGTATGAGTTGCTATCGGATTATTTCCTGCCGGCGTATTAAAACCACCACTTTTATCTACTGCTTTAGCTGTTAAAGTATAATTCACTGGGTCCTTTTCATATACTGCATATACCGTAGTATCTACTGTCAAACTATTTACTTTATAACTATTTGCAGTATCCATACAACCTTCTGTACCAGCCGCCTTGGTCGTCTTCCAACACAAAAAAGTCCAACCAGTATATTTCACCCTAGTCACCGTAGCCGATGAACCTTTATCTACCGTATCGGTATCCATAGGTTTGCTCCCCGCTAAAGAGCTATTAGTATTACCGTCTGCAACGTTTATCGCCATCGCTGTTAAAGTGCGTTGCTCTTCCTTCTCATATATTGCATAATACGTTATTGTACTACTTGAACACGGATTAGATTTATAGCTAGTGCTTGTCTGGCTTGTCGTATAACCTTTAAAAGTATATCCAGATATACTACCCCAATCTTTCACGCTTTCCGCACATAATTGGCCGCTAGAAGCAGTTTCACTATTACTATAACCGCTCAGCAATTTTTTAGAAGTTCTATCATATGCTTTCACTGTTACCGTAAAATTAGGATCAGTAATTTTATAAGTTATACAACCTGTAGTATTAGCGCTATACCCATTAGCACTCGCCTTAATAGTCTCACAAAATTTATACGTCCCAGCTTTTAAAAATTTAACTTCAAGAAAATCACGATGAATATATTTATAATCCCCATCAGTGTAAGGCCTATCACTATTACTCACCGCCCCCCCAGTGCTCGTTGTAGCATCACAATCAGCAGAACCAGAAGTTAAGCCATACGAATATCTCGACGATCCAGCATCTGAAAGCTTATAACTAGTACCGCTACCACTAGGTTTACTAATCGTAACCGTGCAATCCACACTTACTCCGGCATTATCTGTTTTAAAATTATGAGAAAAAGTCATATTATATGAAGAACCAACTTCAGCACTAACACTTGTGCTACTGCCTTTTTTACAAGGACTGCTATCTGAATAACCAGTTGTATAACAATCCCCACTACTACCAGAAGCAGCCTGAGTAGACCTAGTAGAAATATTAGTTTGAGTTTCTATAGCATTTGCACTCTTTGTTTCAATAAATAATGATACGAAACTAACCACTAAAATACCAAAAACAACCAAAAAACCACGCTTCCCGAAAAAACCTAAATTCTTCATAAGAATATTGTCTCCATTTCCGCTGTTTTTTCATGACCAGCTATACTATATATATTACCATAAGCACATTAAAAAACACAAGTATTTTATTTTAATACCTCGGCGCCAACTCAGTCTGATAAGTCGTTTCTAGTTCACCTGTATTCAAAAGATTAATATTCTTTTGTCCCCAAAGATAAAGTGTAGAATCATAATTTATAATTTCAGCTGGAATAATTGAATTAGCTCCTGTAGCTGCTCCATAAGTTCTATTGGCAATTAGTTCATTGGCAATAATTGTGCCGTTGATTTTAAGTTGAACAGAGTTTCCAGGACTATTTATTCCCTGGTTAGGTTCAGTATTTTTAAAATCAGTTGGACAAGTATTTACTGCTCCTTCCGCAATCAATACGGCATCAATTCTTTCTACATCACAATTAATCTTAATATTATTAGCATAGATGAAAATTTTAGGAACATCAACTAGAAAATCATAAGAATCATTCAGCTCAATATTACCAGTAATTGTAATATCACCACTGGCAGGAACGCTGTCATCAGAACGTATTAACACGGTTTTTTCATCATCTTTAAATTCCGGCGCTCCATCAATTTTAGAACTAGTTTCTACTTGCACTCTATCAATCAAATTCTCAATTAAACTTGTTCTATCCGTAAATTCTGTATCAGAGCCTAAATTACCCACGCCCCCCTCAAAAGTATTACATTTATTATTAGCAAAACTTAAAGTAGTTATATCGCAATATTTTTCAAATTTATCTGCACCACCAGGCAATAAACCTTTACCATTATTACCTGCACCATCATCTGGATGATAAAACGGAGATACAACACCATCGGCAATCGATGCATAACCTAATCCTGCTCCACTACCAAAACCAGTCACTGAACCATTAGAAACTAATCCGAGTTCTGTCCATGAACCAAAGGCATATTTACCATCACATTTTTCCTTATCATCATTATAGCCAGCCAAACATTTTTTCTTACTGAGTGGTGTATCAACTCTTCCATTAGAGAACATGCTCCCTCCCCAAACTTGAATACTAGGTTTTTTGGCTACGGTAAAACATTTAGGTTCAGAATAAGCCCATTCACCACTTCCTTCAGGATTATTCCAGTTATTATCAGCTCCGCTGTTCGATGGATAAACTCCAACTTTCACGCATATTTCTGTCCCGGCCTTCACATCCGGCACAGTAATAGAATATTCCTCTTTGTTGTCTTCAATTTCTTCAAAATTGCCACATGACGTTCCATTAATACACTTCTGTATTGCTACTTTTTTAATAGGAGAGTCATCAAAAGCAATATATTCATTATTAGGAGAAGTTATTAAATTAGTTTTTCCTACCGTATCTACTTTAAATTGCACTGCTTTTGTCTCCCCCGCATAACCAACATCACCAATTTTTGTAATCTCTATCGTATTCTTAAAGTTATAAGGAACATAGACATGTGCGAAACCTTCAATCGAAGAAGTATCAATACTAAGCACCACTTGCCCTTTTTCGTTGGTAGTAAACGTTACTTGCTTCGGAACAGTACTAGTCCCCTTCTTTACGTTAGTCTTTGCGACACCTTTCAAAACTTTGTCTTTCCCTACTTCTGTTTTGTCAACTGTATAGTTATATTCTTTTTCCTTTTCAGAAGTTTTTCCATTAGTATATTTTTCATCCGACCCAAATGATTTTGAAAAATTCTCGCCAAATGCTGAAAATGCATTATTCCAATCACCTATACCAACCGTCGAAAGATAAGAATTTCGCAAACTACTTATAGATCCTAATTTCTTATTATATCTCTCCTTACCATCTACGTTTATAATATGAACTGGTATTTCATAAGCATATTGCGCAGCTGGATTATAATTAGCTTTATATATTATCTCGTCTCCTGGCTTTGCATAGACTTCTTTTTCGTATTTAGTTTCTAGAGTTTTATTTTTTACCATCATACCTAACGAGGTACTAGTAATTCCAGTTGCAACAGCACAAACTCTCAATGTCGCTGTAGAATCAGATGTCCCATTAGTTCCGAATTCGAAAGTTTGGCATACTAACATGCCAGGATAAATTTTTACTTCACTAGTATAAATAGGGCTATTACCATTTCCACCAGAAGATGAATTACTCATACTCCCCGAACTAGTTATTGTTGTAGTTTTACTATCATAGCTCGAAGCTTGATCAATATTATATGAAGTCGTTCCATCACCTTTATCTTTTTTTAGATAATGCTTAAATGTAACAATGCAACCTTCCGTAAATGAACAATTTTTTAACTCTAGAAGTTTATTAGAGTTTTCTTTGATAAAACCTGTAGACAGGCTGTTCACATCAGATTTACCTATAAATGAAAGCTCATTCTCATAAACTGCATAAACCGTATAATTCCTCGTCATAGACCTACAAAAAGAATCTTCTAAACCAGTGCTACCAGAAGAGTCAGTAGTATATCCTTTTAATTTATAACCAGTTATTGACCATTTCCCTATATCTTTTGCACACAATTCATCACTAGATTCTTTAGAATTACTCTTATTTAATTTATTCCCATCTACATCACGCGCTATCACCGTCATCTCATATTTTTTCTCTTCCTCTTCATCATCGTCATCATCATGGGAACTCCCACCATCGGTGATTATATATTTTATACAACCTTTAGTCTTGGCACTATATCCATTAGCGCCCGCTTTAATATTTTCACAAAATTCATATTTTCCAGCTTCGAAAAATTTAACTCTCAAAAAATCACGATGAATATAGTTATATTTTCCATCAGTATAAGGTCTATTACTATCACTTACTGCCCCCCCACTGCCTGTCGTAGCATTACATTCTTTAGCAGCATCATCATCAATTAAACCATATGAATAATTTCCTCCTCCAGCATTCGAAAGTTTATACTTAGTGTCATCCCCACTAGGTTTACTAATTGTAACTTTACAATCTACACTCACTCCCGCACTATCTGTTTTAAAATTATGAGAAAAGGTCATATAATACGAAGAACCTGTCTCAGCCTCAACAGTTATAAGATCACCCTCATCGCAAGTTTTTCCCGTGTTCCATTCATAACCAGGAGTACTGTTCGTATAGCAATCACTAGCACTACTAGAAGCAGACTGATCTGGCCTCGTAGAAATGTTAGTTTGGGTGCCAATAGCATCCGCATTTTTCACCATACCAAATATTGAGATTAATCCAGCAACCAAAACCCCCACCAAAAAGCCTCGTCTCCTAAAAAACCTCCATCCCTTCATAAATCTTACCTCCATTTCCCGCTGTTTTTATTTATTCAGCCTCACCCCTATATTATCATAGCTACTATAAAAAACACAAGCTTTTTCTAAAATTTTTCTCTCAACCAACCGTCTGCTGGGCCTGCCGTCATTAAAGCTACTAAATATCCTTCCGCTAAATATTTTTTTAATCTTTCTACCAATTCATCATTTAATTCTGCAACTTCTGCTACATCTTGATTTTCTAAACCCTTAACTAATTCCTCCGGCAATAAAACTGGCAAATCAGTATTCTCTCGCGTTAAATACGTTGGTAACCAAAAAATCTTATCCGCTCCCTTAAATACATCAAAATATCCATCCCTTACTTCATGTTGCCTCGTATTTTGGTGTGGCTGATAAACTACGACAATCCCCTTTTTCCCCAATAATTTCTTTTCATCTTCTAAAACTCCCATCGTCGCCAAAATTTCTTCTGGATGATGTGCATAATCTGTGTAAACCCCGTCCGCAATTCTTTCAAATCTCCGCCCCACTCCCGGAAACTTATTTAAAATTTCAACTAATCCGAAACTATCAAATAAAATATCCTCGCCTCGCATCTCCGCCTCATCTTGCACCATCCTAAAAACTGCCTCTGCCGCAAGACTCGCGTCTAGTCGTCTCGCTTCGCCCGCTAACCGAAAATCACTCGTTTCATACATTTCGCTAAACTCAATCACCCGCTCACTTTGATTTTTGAATTGCTCAAACGCCTCCAAATAGTCTTCTTTTGTCGGATAAATATCCGGATGGTCATAGCTAATCGCTGGTATTACTGCAAGCCACGAATGGTATTTCAAAAAATTTCGGTCATATTCATCCGCTTCATAAATAAAATATTTATCACCTTTATGGTATGCCCCGCTCGGCGCAAAACCTAACGTCGTCCCAACAATATACGAAACCGGCAAACCTAGTTTCAAAGACGCAAAAATTATCATCGCCGTCGTTGTCGTTTTTCCATGCGTCCCTGCTACCGCCACCATCTTTAATCCCAGTTCCGCAACTAAAAATGCTGTCAACTCGTCTCGCTTTGTTACTTTAATTCCCGCTTTTTTTGCTAAAACTAATTCTGCATGATCTTCTAGCAAAGCCGACGTATAACAAAACCAATCGACTCCCTCCTCTAACTTCTTAGCCAAAAATTCTCCGTCTTGTTCTCCAATCGAAACTTCAATTCCTGCCTTAATCAGCTCATCATAAATCGCCCCCTTGCTTAAATCCGAACCATAAACCTTAAATCCCGCCTGTTTCGCCATTAATGCTAACGGCCCCATTCCTGTTCCAGATATCCCCGATATATAGATATTCATGATATAATTATTATACAATGAAAATCAATTCAGAACAAGAAATGCTTGACTTTGGTAAATCTTTTGCCAACAAAAATGCCAGAATTATCGAACTTATCGGCGATGTCGGTTCCGGTAAAACTACTTTTGTCCGTGGCCTCGCCCAAGGTCTCGGTATTAAAGAACCCGTTACTAGTCCAAGTTTCACTATTTCTAAATCCTACGCTTTAAAAAACGGCGGATTTTTAGTCCATTATGATTTCTACCGTTTAAGTGAACCCGGTCTCATGTCAGAAGATCTACAGGAAAATCTCGCCAATCCTAAAAATATCGTTGTTATTGAATGGGGCGAATCTATCAAAAACCTCCTTCCTAAAAATCATACAACTATAGAAATCGAACAAACTTCTTCTTTTCGAATACTGAACATAAAATAAAACTGTTTTTTAATGTTATAATTTTTGTATGAAATTATATCTAGACACCTCCACCTCCGAAACCATTCTTAAACTCGACGAAAAATTATATTGTAAAAATTTTGATAAAGATTTAGCTGAAAAGCTTCTCGAATTTATTAAAACTAAACTCGCCGAAAATCATAAAACTTTTCAAGACTTAACTGAAATTACTTTCATGTCTGGCCCTGGTTCTTTTACTGGACTCAGAATCGGCGCCACAATTGTCAACACTTTAGCTTCCGAATTAAAAATCCCTCTTTATGACCATAAAGGGAATCAACACAAAATCATCATCCCCGAATATGGCAACCCTGCCCATATTTCTAAGCCCCGCAAATAATCTATTTTTCAACTTTTCGTTTTATCACCATTCTTGCCGCTAGCACAAAGAATACCGCAAAAGCCACAATCAATACACCATATATTGTCGCTAAAACTATCCGCCCCTTTGTCGAATCAGGTTTAAAAATCGAACTTACCCCAAGCGGAGCTATGTAAGAAGGGTCATTCGGGTCATAAGCCACCTGTATGCCACTTTCTCCATCTCTAGCCATTTCTGTACTTACGAGATTTAAATCCATCCCTTGAAATGCAATCTTAAACACTGAATCAGCCGCATCCCTATCCGCATGGAAAATTCGTATAATCGCACCTTCATTTTTTTGTAAATTAATACCAGAATATGCTAATTCCTCATTTGCTACCGCTGTATAAACTTCCCCATTTTCATTTATTTTAATCGTTCCCGTCGCCGCTTCATGTATGCCACCCATATCCACAGCCAATTCATCTCCAACGAATACAAAAGTATCATCATCCGCTGTAATTTCAAATTCTTCCTCACCACTCAAAAGTGCCATAAAAGGCACTGCAAAATTCATTGTAAACAAGTGGTTATGACCATCTCCATTTGCTGCATCGCCCAAGCTAAATAATGCTTCATCAAGCGGATAAAACTCATCACTCGAAAAATCAAACTTTGAACCATCAGTCTTATATTTCATTTTTATGGTGCCAGCATAAGCCTTACTTTTTCCTTCTACTGGTTCAAACCATCTCTTCATGTCCGAAAGCCCTCGATTAGAAGTTAATTCACCACCAACCGCTACTGGATATTTATTTTCATTTAGATAAAAATCTACTATTCCTTGTTCAATTTCTTTATTCTCGTATCCACAGCTTGTCCATTCAAACTGACGACTATATAATTCATTTTTTAAACTTAAATCATACAAATTCACACATTTATCTGCCTTCTGGTCAAAATAAGCTACCGAAAGCGCAATATCTTTTCCATCGTCAACTCCCGCACTCGCTAAAATTGCCTCCGGAGTTTCTCTAGAAATCACTTCTTCTATTTCACTCATCGTCTGCGCTAACCCAAAAATCATCAAAAGCATCAATGCACAAGAACCTACCAAAATTATATTTATTAAAAGCTTTGAATTCTGTCTTTTCTTTTTCATACTTTTCATTTTTAGTATAACCTTTCTTCTTAAAAAATCAATATTTTAAAATCACTCCTCGACCGGAATTCCTAATTGTTCATCCGACAACGCTTTTGCGCTAAAAGGATTTTCGTAGACATCGACCGCCTTTACCTCTACGTCCAATTTTTCTAAATATTCCTCTAAATCTTTTACGCTCAACTTGCCAGTTTTCGAAAAAGTATATTCCTCATCCTTATCATTACCCTCTTCTATTTCGCCCTCGTCTGGCAAAAAACCCGGTCGTGAACGATCTAAATAAATATCTCCAGAATTATGATAGACCGCCAGGGAAACACCTGTTGTCAAAAATGCCACCAATATCGCAATTACTCCAAGCAAGAATAAACTTTTTCCGCCCTTCGTCATAATTTTCCCTCTAACTCAAAAACTAATTTTATATGTTCAGAAATTAAACTTCTCATTTTTAAAACATCCTGATCCATAATTTTTCTTCTTTGTCTTACTGCAACTAATTTTTCATAAAAAGTTTCCGGTTCATTCTTACAATCCATCAACACTAATTCTTCTAACATCTGTTGATATTTTATAAAATCATTTGCAAAAACAGTTTTCGTTTCCACAAATTTATTCTGATTCTCTACTAAATCTGCATTAGATAAATTGTTTTCTACCAATCTAACGTTTAAAGGCGTAATAAATCTCGACAAAATTATTTCATAATAACCACCAAGGTAAACTCTCGTCTTTGCATCCGTCCTCTGCAAAGTCTTCAAACTCTCTTTTATTGTTTCGCAACGACTTTTTATCGCGCTTTCCTGTTCCTTACTAATCGCCCAAGTCGGTAAAGACACCACACTCATCGCAAAAATCGTCAGCAGTATCAAAAACCGTTTCATACTATATATTATAACACTAACTAATCTCTCTTCAACATTACTGTAAATGCTTCCGATGGAATATCAATTTTTCCAAACCGTTTCATCCTCGCTTTTCCCCGCTTCTGTTTCTCCAACAATTTCGCTTTTCTATCACGATCCCCCGTATGAATTTTTACTGTCACATCCTTACGATATGCTCCAATTGTCTCGCGCGCAATAATTCGTGCACCAATTGCCGCCTGAAGCGCCACTTCATAATTCTGGCGCGGTATCACTTGTTTCAACTTTTTCGTCACTTCTCGCCCAATCGCCTCCGCCTCGCTTCTATGCGCCATTACCGACAAAGCATCTATTTTATGCCCACCCACTAAAAAGTCTACTCTCACTAAATCTTCCGCCCGATAATCCGCTAATTCATAATTAAATGATGCATATCCCGAAGTCGCCGACTTCAACTGATCATAAAAATCTGTCAATAAATTTGCCATCGGCGCCTCAAAATCAATTACTGCCCGTTCTTCAATATAAGACAAATTCGTCTGATGACCACGTTTCTCATTAATTAAATTCAAAACGCTTCCAATCATCGTTTTCGGCAAAATTATTTCACCTTTTACCCATGGTTCCCGAATTTCTTTAATCTCACTTACATCCGGCAAATCCGCTGCCGATTTTATCTCCACAATTTCACTATTATTCATTACTACTTCATAATTCGTTGAAGGATTCGTTACAATTAAATCCAATTTAAATTCACGCTCAAGTCGTTCTTTAATGATATCCATATGAAGTAAACCCAAAAAACCAATTCTCAGCCCAAATCCTAATACCGGCGAATTTTCTGGTTCAAATTGGAGCGCCGAATCCGATAGCGACAATTTTTGCACTGCCTCTTTCAAATCCTTATACTGATCATTTGAAACAGGGAAAAACCCTGCATAAACAAACGGTAAAACATTTTTATAACCCGGCAAAGCCACCTCAGCCGGCTCACTCGTGAGTGTCACCGTATCACCAACCTTTGCTTCCCTCGTTGTCTTCAAGTTCGTCACAATATACCCAATTTCCCCCTCTGACAATTTTTCTCGCGGTTTCATCTTTGGCGTCAAAATTCCCACTTCCAATGCAATTCCAGTTTTTCCTGCTGCCATCATTAAAATTTCAGCATTCTTTCTAATCTCTCCCTCAACCACTCTCACATACAAAACCACCCCCCGATAATCATCAAAATAAGAATCAAATA
>JAZSMA010000017.1:0-4607 GCA_045535655.1 Candidatus Nanosyncoccus sp. | reverse complement strand
TTGTTACGTGTTTCTCCATTTTATTCCCCGTTTTGTTAGTTTGCTATTATTATAAGACTATTATAATCACTTTTACAAAAAAATTATAATATAATTAATATTATCGTATAAATTACATACATAATTAAGTAAATTATTCCATTATTTCTACTCATTTCATTTTTAGGTGGTATTACTGGAAAAAGAGCTAATATAATGCTAGCAATTATTAATACAATTATCTCAAAATTATATGCCAAATTGTATGTAATTGGATTTATTAAAACAGATAATCCCATTATTAATGCCATGGGAAAGCAATAAAACGGCTTTTTATCTCTAAAAATACGCAATAACATTTTTGTCTTTTTTTATTTTGTGTGACCTTTCTTACTCCAGATTATCATAAACTATTTATGCTGTAAAGTCTTAAAACCCCCAAGCCTAAACTCGGGGGTTTAATCATTTTGGAGTTTAATCATCGTCATCATCTTTCCAAAAAAAAGACAATATAATTAAGAAAATTAACAAAATAGCAAACAAATACACTATATTGTCAGCTTCGCTAAAACAAAGGCAAATGAAAACGATTCCTGTAGAAATGATTGAAACCCATTTAAAGATTTTTACCATTCTCCAACCCTCCATTCCTAAAAATATTTTTCTCTACTAAAAGCGGGTGGAAGATAGCAATCAGTCCGTTTATTCATTCTACTATTTCTTACGTCGTCTAGAAGATTCTTCATTAGAACATGCGCACTATTTTCATAAAAATAGTACACATAACCATCAACTGTTGAAACTTTTATTCTCCTATCCACTTTTTCTATCTTTTCAATAGGAATATCGTTCAAACCAGTGTCGATCGTTCTCTCGCCAAACTTATGATCAATCTGACCATATAGAAAGACTTGTTCAGACACTTCAAAAAGATTTACTCCAGGCATATCCAAAAAGAACACAAACTTCTTCAAAAACGACAATCGATTTTCTTCGCCATCCTTCTTTAGAAACAGGAACAACCATCTTTTCACGTTTTTATCCATCATAACCCCTCCTTATGATTTATCTTAAACTCCAAAAACTTAATATACTATTGTAAAAACAATCTTATGCTAAATTATAACACAAAAACCTCTAATAATCAATATTATCTCTACTGTTCTAGATATGCGTCAATAAATCCTTCAATCTTACCGTCTAAAACCGCTTCTGGATCAGTTTCCTCATAACTCGTTCTAGTATCTTTCACTAATTTATACGGCTGTAAGACATAATTTCTAATTTGTTGCCCCCAACCAGCTGATTCCCCTGCTCTTAGCTCCGAAATTGTCTCAGCATGTTGTTCTAGTTGCATCTGCACTAATTTACCTCGCAAAATCTCCATCGCTTTTTCCTTATTTTGCAACTGCGAACGCTCATTTTGAATTGCTACTACTGTATTCGTTGGAATATGTGTAATCCTCACCGCCGAGTTAGTCGTATTTACGCTCTGCCCCCCGTGTCCACCCGCATGATAAACATCAATCCTTAAATCTTTCTCATCAATTTGCACATCCGTATCCGCTTTAATCACTGGTAAAATTTCCACCAACGCAAACGAAGTCTGTCGAAGATTATTCGCATTAAACGGCGACAATCTCACTAACCGATGCACTCCGTGTTCTGATTTTAGCCACCCATAAGTATTCACGCCCGAAACCTCATAAACTACTGTCTTAATTCCCGCCTCCTCGCCTAATACTTTTTCTAGACAAGTTACTTTAAATTTTTTCTGCTCAAAAAATCTCAGATACATTCTCTCTAACATCGACGCCCAGTCCATTGCCTCCGTCCCCCCCGCTCCCGCCGTAATCCGAATAATTGCCTCATTAGCATCATACGGTCCTTGGAACCTTAAAGTCTTCTTTAAAGTCTTAAACTCGCTCTCCATTGCATCCACTTGCTCGCCTATTTCTTCCTTTAAGCTTTCATCCGAAATTTCAATCAATTCCTCCAAATCTCGAATTTGCACCCTTAATAACTCATACGGTTGCGTTTCTTCTTGCAATCTTACTAATTCTTGATTTTTCTTCGTTGCCTTTTCGACATCTTTCCAAATATCGGGCTCTGCCACCTCTTCTTCTAGAGTTTTAATCGCCTTCAATTTTTCATCAATCTTTAATTTTTCATACAACTTTAAAAAATCCTCCCTAAGAGCAGCCAATTTTTTCGTCAATTCTTGCATATAAAAATTATAACATAAAAAATCCCCGACCTCAGTCGGGGATCGTTGAAAGAATATCACCAGCAACTAGAAGAAAAAGCATTGCCATAACGTAACTTCCGTAAAGCTTTATTTGCAATTTTTCTCACGTGCTCTCTAGAAAACCCATAATATTTTCCAATATTTTCTAAACTCATCGGTTTTCCATCACCATAAAGCCCATATTTGAACTTAATTATTTCTGCTTCTCTTTCAGACAATATCCGGTCAAGAGTATTTTTTACTCCCTTAATCTCCTTCTCATCATAATTCTTATACGATTCATACTGTTCATTACTCTCAAAACCAAAAAGGCTACCAACCTCATTTTCACTAGAATACGGATAAACATCCTTATAAAATCTTCCTACCGCAAAAGAAAGTGGATTAAAATCATGTCGAATAAATCCAGCTCTATCTATAGCGTCCATCAATTCCTTATAACTTTCTACACAATTACCTCTTATTTTCGGGTTACTAGTCCTTGCTAAAAAAACCAATTCCTCCGGATTAACATCCTTCACATAACTATAAGTCTTACTACTAAGCCCAAGTTCATCTAGAGACTTCAAATCTTTTGCCTTTCTTACCATGCGCACACCTCCAAATATTCTTTCTTTATTAATGAACTTTTCTTTTAATCAGAAACTAATAGCCATAATTATAACATAAATTTCATAATATGAAAACAGCCCCGTAGGGCTGCTTTCTATTGTGTGAGGTGCCAAGATAGATCACTCGAATTGAATTCAAGTCGCACTCTATCTCGACCAACCAGAACGTCGAAAATATGCAATGCTACTTCCCCCGCAAATCGAATTTGCGTTTGAAGCAACTCTGTTACCTCGGTTTCTTTTTCCCCTTTTCGCCGAAAAGTCAGCGGTTGACAGGGAGTCATTTCGTAACCGAACAGTGCCATAACTTCGACTGCTTCTGTTTTGTGTTTGTTAAAGTTTTTCATAAAAGACTCCTTTAAATTAAATTATTAGAGTCATTTATGTGAGCCTGTTTTATTGGCTCCTAGCTATAGGCATAAATGACGATACCTACAGCCCTAAACTTTTCTCAACGTCAGTGACCGAAGTATAACGTGAGATATCCTTATTATACAACACAAAATCACCAAAATCCTTATTTTTTTCCTTTATTTTTCTATAAAAATATGTTATAAATATTCAAATGAATATCTGGGAAAAATTAGAAAAACCATTTCTTATTCTCGCCCCCATGGAAGGAGTTACAGATATTATTTTTCGTCAAGTTATTGCTACGTCCGGCCGACCAGATTTATTTTTTACCGAATTCACTAATGTCTCATCTTACGCCTCCGACAAAGGCCGTGAAAATGCTTTGGAACGCCTAAAAATCGCTCCGACTGATTCCCCTATTATTGCCCAAATTTGGGGTAAAAATCCCGAGCATTTTTCGGAAACTTGTCAGGCGCTGGAATCTCTTGGTTTTTCTGGTGTTGATTTGAATTTTGGTTGTCCCGATAAACACGTCAATAAGGCTGGCGGAGGTGCCGCCATGATTAAAACTCCAGATTTAGCTATAGAATGTTTCAGAAACGCTGTCAAATCTACCAATTTACCCGTTTCTATTAAAACCCGCCTTGGCTGGTCTAACATCGAAGAATATAAAACCTGGCTCCCAACCCTCTTAAACGAACATCCTGCCGCTCTTACGGTTCATTTAAGAACCCGTAAGGAAATGTCTAAAGTTCCTGCCCATTATGAGCTCATCCCCGAAATAATCAAAATTCGTCAAAAAATTAGCCCTAAAACTCAACTGATTATTAACGGCGACATTAGAGATCGTGCCCACGCCCTAGAGCTACATGAAAAATACCCTGCAATCGACGGGTTCATGATTGGCCGTGGTGTTTTTGCCAACCCTTATTGTTTCACTGACCATGCCCCCTCCCGTGACGAGTTAATGGAACTTTTAAAATTACATTTGGACCTTTTCGAGAAACAATATTCAAACGTTTCCTCCTATGAACCTTTAAAACATTTCTTTAAAATTTACATCAATAATTTTCCCGGCGCAAAAGAACTACGAGCAAAATTAATGGAAACTCACTCTGTCCCCGAAGCCCGTGCTATAATAGAATCATGAAAATAACATTACTCGGCTATGGTAAAGAAGGCCAAGCCACTGAAAAATATTTTAAATCTCATTTTAAAGATCTGGTAGTCGACGTTTTCGAAAACTTTACCTACGACGAAATCAAAATGAAAGATTTTTCATCTTATGATGTAGTTTTTCGCAGCCCTTCCGTCCCGCCTTTACATTTAAAAAATGAATCTAGTATTACGAAATACTTTTTTGATCATTGTCCATGCCCAATTAACGGCGTGACCGCCACAAAAGGTAAAGGAAC
>JAZSMA010000025.1:0-10955 GCA_045535655.1 Candidatus Nanosyncoccus sp. | reverse complement strand
AGCGGTCTTAGGAAGACAATTTCATCACACAACTCCTTGGCTCACAGAACGACATGGCTACGATCCGACTTTGCAATTTCTATAAATTGCCTGCCCATTTCTTTTTATGTCATTTCCAAGAACATCGTCTAATTCCACAGGAAACTTCTTACGGTTCGCTAAAATGCCATTGGTATAATTAGCTACTTCCAGAGCTTTAACCAATACTACGAGCCGTCCTTCTTTTCTTTTTTCTTGTGGCACAGACATTATTTTGCTTATCCTATACCTATTTTATACCATGCCCCCCCCCGCAGCGCAAGCGCTGAAGATTAGTCATCACCACGCAAGCGTGCGTGGTGATGAGGGGATTAGTGGAGGATGGCACAAGCTGGGGCGAAGCGAATACCGGCGCTGGTGGGGTTCTGGTCTAACGAACCGTTGCCATTGCCCTGCAGCTGATCTCTCGCTGTGCCATAATAAGCCGAGCGCAACCAGTATGGCTGATAGTCAGACCTGTTTGTCGCATGCTTTCTACGACAATCCGCTGCATTATTGGTTGGATCGCCGATTTCATTCACATAATATTGGAATGGAGTACCCTCCAGCGCATTTGAAGCAACTGGACGGCTATCATAGCTAGATGGTAAGAAATTCATCTGGTAAGCTGCAGGCACCCAGAATAAATCATCGGTTGTGTAGGTATCACCATCGAAACAGCTGTTATTATTTACAGTTGTATTTTTAATCATACCCACTACAGCTAACATATCGGACGGTATCATCTGTAGGAAACCCTTACCGGTATACCCAGTGCATACATCTGTAATATGGACTGGAGTGTAGTTTGTGCTCACATTATCCGCATCTGAATTCAACATAGCACGAAGTTCTGCGCCATCCCATCTGTTAATGGTGTTGTTGTTAATAACCGAGAAGTTCTTCGTGTAATTCAACCCCGATTTGTAAATAGTTGTATAATCCGCGTACGGCAGTGTATCGCCAGCTACTACATTAAGCTTAGTATAAGTCGAACCATTGTAACCATAGTAATATGTACCCGCCAAGGCCGTAGGTTCAGTCACTGCATCGCAAGCTATTTTTTGCTCGGTAGATATTTTGCAAGTAAATGGCATGGACTCCTCTGCTAAAATAATTGTCGCTCTTGCTGTTGTTCCGTCTGGCAAAGTTACAGGATAATCCGCATCCACAACACGCCAATTCAGCGTCTGAGACGAACCATTGTATAGGAGTGTACTTGGTAATAGCGTACCTGCGCCATAATTTTGCCAGTTGGTTTTGACATCTGCCCAGTCCGTTGTGTCCGGATTGGCGGCCACATCTATTGTGCAAGTAATTGTCTTACTTATTGCTGCGCTATAGGCAGTAATTGTAGCGTGCCCAGCACCATTGGCCGTTACGACACCATTCTGATCTACCGTAATATCGCTGTGCGAACTAGACCACACAAGCGTTTGATTGGTTGCGGTAGCTGGTTTGAATTGAACGTTTAGTTTTCTCGAAACGCCTGTTGTCAAATTCAACGAGGAAGCAGTGAACGCGATGTCCACGAGCGCTTGATTGATTGTAATTGTCATACTATCTGAGACTGAGCCAGAGTAATCATAGACCGTCACCGTACAGGTACCACCTTTGAGGATATGCAGACTATGAGTTCCGTCTCCATCATCTAGTATGTGAACCATATTTGGATCTGACACCTCAATTTGTGACCACTGCGGCGCAGTTTCCGGAGATACCGTCACTTCTATCGGAATTGTTAAATAAGTGCCTTCAAACGATAGATTTTGAAAAGCAGATTTATTGTCGATTGTGACAGAAGTTACTGGAATTCCACCAGTTTGAATATGCTCAATCCTATAAGCCATATTGCTAACTTGAATTGGGTTACTAGACTCCTCTTTATCGCGAATTGCATCTGCAATATCTGTTAATGTGTCTGAGTCAATTAATAGCTTAGTCATTAGAAACTCTCACTTTCTGCTTCATCCCACGTGCCGCCGAAGCTTGCGGTTTGAGTAACTACTTGACCTTGGGCGTTCTTGCTGGATATGCTTAATGTTGCCACTGTAGCAGAAGTTTGGGTGAGAGTGACTTGCGGAGAATAACCATCTTCGCCATCCGTTCCGTCTGTTCCAGCCGGACCGGTTGCGCCTTGCGGACCGGTATCTCCTTTATCACCTTTATCGCCTTTGTCGCCTTTTGCTCCGGTATCACCTTTTTCGCCTTGCGGACCAGTCGCTCCGGTGTCACCCTTCGGGCCTTGTGAACCAGTATCGCCTTTGTCACCTTTGTCGCCCTTATCTCCCTTGTCGCCTTTGTCGCCTTTCGGACCATCGAAAGCTCCACTGTCGCGCTTTTCTTCGACATCTTCCACGACAGCGTCCACTTCGTCAATTTTCTTCTGGATTTGAGCTTCGTAAATGGCAGCCTGTGAAGGCGTGACATCGCTCGGGTTCTCTACATTCTCGGTATATGAACCATCAATGACTTTGAAGCTTGCTGGGCTCGGTGAATAGCGAAGCACCAAATTCTCGCCCTGCACTTCGTAGCCATAAACGCCAACCGTAGCTGTGCCTTTTTGGGCCAGTATTTCGGCTGGAATATCGCATTCGCCATCAATGACCGGTACTTCGTAAGATTTGTCACTTACATTGGACTTGATGATCGCTTTTTTGGTTAAACCATTGTAGGCAGATACAAAATCAAACGTCAGAACGGTTGCTTTGTATTCGCCTTGATTGACCGGCTCTTGCTCGACCAAATCAACTTTATTCTTAGTTACAGTAAACAGCATTAGGACTCCTCCTCATCGTCTGGCATTTCTACCTCAACTTCTTCTTCTTTTTTCGCAGCTTTTCGCTTGCGAGCTTGAGTTTTTGTTGCTGGCCTGTGGATCTCGTAGTTTTGACCGAAGAACTTGGCCAAGGCTACGCCATCTCCATCGAACATTGAGTCATCGATTTCGAACTCTTTACCATAGAGCTCAATAATGATACGCCCATCTTCATTTGGTGTAGCATCGATAATGATATTATCCATTTTGTTCCTTTCTTTTGAACTTAAACGCGTTTCGGCGGATGCCTCGATTCGCAGCCGCCTGAATAAGACTCTCGAGAGTTTCTGTTGCAGGCACCAAACCTTTGAGCGTAACTACACGAAACTCTGCGACTGGCTCGGCAATTACCCCGATTTCGCAGATAATTCGCTTGGTCTGTGGGTGTAGGAGATAAAGCCTATTCCCACGCCTAATCGCCCACGCATAGTCATTCAAACCATAGTCGCGCAGAATCTCATTCGATGCATAAAATGCGTTGGAATAGAGCACTCGGTAATATGGCCGGTCACTATTCCTTGCGACTTTGTCGAGGAGAACTCTCTGCGTTAGTATTTGTTCGAACTCGTTTATGGTGAGTGGCATGTTTTGCTCCTTTACAACAAAAATGCACCAGCAAAACGCTGGTGCAATTAGTCTTAATTAAATTATATCACATTCGGGTTTGGCGGCTTGACGGAGAATCGAACCCCGATTACTAGATCGACAATCTAGCGTTCTAACCGTTGAACTACCAAGCCGTATGGCGGAAGATGGAGTTCCCGACACTCATAGCTTTGCAACTACCTGCCGCTTAGCAAGCGGTGCTGAGACCTTCCCAGTTCATCTTCCTTGATGGTGTCGGGGGCTGGATTCGAACCAGCGTACTCCAGCGCATGAAGCTGGCGAGGTAAACCCCTCCTCAACCCCGATTTATGCCGGAGCCCCATCCGTTCCGATGGGTGACCGACACTCAGAGCCTCTACGCTCTGGTCTACAGCGCCCGAGAGTTAAGTAGAGGCTTCGGTATTATCCCTCTCGTTTAGCACCTATATGGTAGACATCTCCATTATACCATAAGCGTAACAGATATAGCCACTAGACAAAATGAGTAAAATTTGCTACAATGAAAGCACAGAAACTAAACTCAGAAGCCTCGGGAATACCGAGGTTTTCAGTGCCTCAAATATAACCACAATCAAGATATAAGCGAGGTACTTAGTGATTGCAAGGAAACCGAAACGGCCATTTGTTTTGGTCTATAATGACGAAATTATAGCGTATGGTGCGGACGCTGCGATTTTGTTATCTGAACTCCGGTTTCTCTCCCATAGGCGCAAGAAAGATGATCGCGGATATTTCTCGTTAGAGAATAAATATCTCTGTAATCTACTTGGCATAGATAAGCGTAAACTCATACGTGACCGCGACAAGCTGGTTAAGGCTGGAAGGATTGATTATATCCAAGGAAGGAACCAAAACGTCAAATCTCGTTATAAAATAGTATTGTAAAAAACACAACAAAAACAAAACTACGCAACGGAGGTAGTGCGAAATTTTACCTCTGTTTTTTAGTTGTCAAGTGCTACTTGTGGAAAAGTATGTGGAAAAACCGGTGGAAAAGCGCCAAAATCGCAATTCCGCTGTACAAAAATTGTACCTCCGCGTTATAGAGAGCGCAGT
Organism: Candidatus Nanosyncoccus sp.; assembly: GCA_045535655.1. Classification (GTDB taxonomy): domain Bacteria; phylum Patescibacteriota; class Saccharimonadia; order Saccharimonadales; family Saccharimonadaceae; genus Nanosyncoccus. Next base: position 6,457 of record JAZSMA010000025.1, on the reverse strand, counting down.
ACAAAAATTGTACCTCCCATATCAGAATAAAAAGAATAATAGTAGGCGTGACAAAATTATTAATTTTAATTTGAGTGGGAGAAAGGATTTCAGCAAGTGGAATCACAATATCCAATTTACAGCCAAGTAAATGAGTATATGGCATACTGCAAGTACACGCGGAGAATGTCAGAACAAACACTAAGGTCTAAAGAGCATACATACAAACACTTCATAATCGGAAGTGGTTGTAAGGACCTCGCTAAATTGACAAACGCAGACTTTGACCAATGGGTAAGGTATCAGTCGGAACGTGGCGTTTCGCCTAGAGCTATCAACACCCGAATGGCCAACATTCTTTCTATGTTGAGGTATTTTCGGGAGATGGGATTGAATATGCCCATTAAACTCCCTCTAATTCATAAACTCAAAGAAGGTCCGGCGCGCAGGAGGTATTACACAAGGGATCAAATAAATAGAGTTCTTAAAGGTGCTGACGAAATGGGCGGTTTAATGATTCGAATTTGCTTTGATGCTGGTTTACGTATTACCGAGCTGACGAATCTGCGGCTGAATAATTTTTGTGGCCGCCGCATAACCTTTGTGGGTAAAGGTTTCAAGCCACGTGAGAGTTACATTAGCCGGTCAACCGAGAAACTACTCCAAAAATACATCAGGAAACATAGCATTGAGGACTGGCTCTGGCTAAATGAACATGGCAACCACATGCAGAGAGACATGGTTCGGATCCATTTGCGCGAGCCGTTCATTGCGGCTGGTCTCACTGACTTCTACCCACACTCATTGCGTCACTCATTTGCCACTGATTTGCAGGAAAAAGGCGCAACCTTAATGGAAATTCAGCAGATGGTCGGTCATGCTGACGCAGCAACGACACAGCGCTACTTGCATGGTCTTGATGGCCACTTGGAAAAGCTCTTTTTTAAGTACCAATAATGCTTTTTATCTGTGCTGGTGCGATTGACAAACAGCACCATTTTTGGTACACTAGATTTAATAGCTGAAGCGTTGAAAAACCTTCCGAATCTTTACAACATTGAATAACGAAATGAAGTTTCTGGAACCGCTTAAGGTCCATTCAATGTTAATATTATAACATAAAATCCTGGTTTTAAGTCCCCGAGTTCATATTTGCCGAATTGGATGCGGTGAAGTCTCGTAACTTGATAGCCTAGTGCTGCGAAGGTGCGACGGATCTGGCGGTTGCGACCTTCGGAAAGTATGACTTGATAAGAAGACGGCGCCATTTTTATCACTTTAAATTTCGAAGGGCCATCGTCAAGCATAACGCCATAATCGGAAATCATTTGTTGATGCAATGGTTCTAGATATTTGTCAAGTTCTACTTCATAGACTTTATTTTTACGAAATTTCGGATGAGTCATTTGATAGGCAAAATCGCCATCATTAGTAAGCAAAATGAGACCAGAAGAATCTTTATCAAGACGCCCGACGGTTTTAAGGTGTTGATATTTTTTTGGCAACAGATCATAGAGGGTTGGAGCAGTTCCTTGCGCGCGCCGTGAGCAGACATAACCAACTGGCTTATGAAAGGCTAAATAAAGAAAATCTACCCCGAAAGGTATAGTCTTTTTATTATAGCATACTTTATTATTTTTGTCAATACGAGCACCCAAAGTAGCTGGTTTCCCATCTACTAATACTTTTTCAGCAGAAATCAGCTCGTCGGCTTCACGACGTGAAACACCAAGCCTTTCAGCGAGAAATTTATTGAGCCGGATTTTGGAATTGTTCATAACCTGTTTGTGGCTGTGGATTTTCGGTAGGAACTTCTGGGGCAGGTTGAGCTACTTCTGGTTGAGGAATTTCTGGAGCAGGTTGTTCAACTACTGGAGCGGGGGCTGGTTCAGCTACAGGCGCTTCAACAGGTTGAGGCTCGGCAACAGGTTGAGGCTCGGCAACAGGTTGGGCTTCTGGTGCAGGTTGAGCCATAGGAGCTGGCGCTGCTTCAGCAGCTGGTTGGGCTTCAGGAGCTGCGGCACGATCGCCTAAAACTTCATGAATCGTATTAATAACGTCTTCGATACCTACTTGAGACTTAACGAGATAGCGATTGGCGCCTAGCCGTTCGCCACGTTGCCTTTGGTCCTCGGCAGAAAGAGCGGTCATCATGACAACCTTGATGTCGGCCGTTTCTGGAGTTGAGCGCAAAATATCAAGCATGTCAAAGCCGGAAATTTTCGGCATCATTACATCAGATAAAATTAAATCTGGTTTTTCGCGCACCGCTACAGCAAGAGCCTCTTCACCATCTCCAGCTGAAACCACATCATATCCTTCGGCGGTAATACGTATACTATAGATTTCGCGTAGGCTTGCGTCGTCTTCTACTACCATTACTTTACTCATTTTGCTTCTCCGTTTAAGTTATTATTAGTTTGATTTTGAACTGGTTGATTAGTGATAGGGGCGGCGGGCTGGCCTGGCGGGGCGGCGGTATCGGGCGCTGGAGCGGTCAGCGTTGGGGCAGTAGGGACTGGAGTAGGCGTTGGAGCCGAAGGCATAACGACGGGAGCGACTGGCGTCGGCGTTGGAACGGTTGGGACTGGAGCTGGAGGAGCTGGAACTGGCGCTGGGGTAGTTGGCTCTGGAGGGGCCGCAGCCTGAAAAGCATCGACTGGAACGACTGGGGCTGGAGCTGGAGCAGAATTTTTGAGTTGTTCTTGCATTTGTTGATTACGAACTACTATCATGCGTTTTTCATATTCATCGCCAGTAATACGCGGCAAGGAAACATAAAATGTTGAACCTTCGCCGAAAGCTGATTCGGCCCAAACACGACCGCCCATCGCTTCGACGCGTTGTTTGACAAGATAGAGTCCAAGACCAGTTCCGCCAATAGTTCTCGTATCGGAGTTATCGGCACGGTAGAACTTTTGGAAAATGTGACCAAGGTCGTCGGCCGAAATACCAATGCCAGTATCGGTAACGTTGATGAGGACACGGTCACCATCGCCTCTTACATTAATATAAACCGAGCCACCTTCGGGCGTATATTTGAGAGCATTGTCAATTAGATTATCAAGAATCTCACGAATGAAATTGACATCAATAAAACCATAGACGACTTGGTCCATGCGACGATCGCCGAGAGAAACGGGTTCGTTAGAACCAAATTTTAAACTGATTTTTGAATCTCGTGCACGCGGAAGATAGTCGTCGGAAATTTTCTTAATTAATCCAACCATTTCGGCAGGTTCGAAATGCGGTTTGATATGACCGTCGTCGAGCTTCGTAGCATCAAGTAAATCTCGGAAAAGTTTACCAAGATGTTGAGAAGCAGCATGAGCGGCTTCTAAGTAACCGCGAGCTCTTTCGTCGATAGTCGCAGTCTGGGGGTTAATAGCTAAGGAGAGGTAGCCTTCAATGGAGGCGACCGGAGTGCGCATTTCATGAGAAGCGGTAGAAATAAATTCGGTCTGCTCGCCTTCTTCTTCAAGTTCTTTAGTAATATCACGAAAAGTAATGACGCGATCTTGTTGGATTCCTTCTATTGGTAAAACTGAAACGGAAATAGGAATACGTTTATCTGACATGCCAACAATAAGACTGCCTTGGAAAGAATTAAGCGTTTGACCAGTTTGCATAGCCTGGATGAGCGGATTTTCTTTTTCAGAAAGTTCTCGACCTTCTTTTGATTCCAATTTTAAAATGAGACCATAATCAAGACCGATAGCTTTTTCAGCCGAACCGCAATCGGTCATCGTAATCGCCGCGGGATTGATAAACTCAATCGTGCCGTTTTTGTCGGTCATAATGACGCCGTTATCAATAGCTTTAAGAGCCGCCTCAGCTAAGGCTGCTTGGTTATTAGCATTTTCTTTAGAACTTTTGTGCTTTAATAACTTCATCTAAACTTATTTTAACACAAGCATGAAAAAATGTGTTATATTTTATATATGAATAAAGACGTTATTTATATTGAGCCTGAGGATGATATTACTGACATCATCACAAAAATTGAAAATTCTAAAGAAAAAATTATAGCGTTGGTGCCGCCGAAAAAAGCTGGCGTTTTTAGGAGTGTAGTAAATATTAAGTTAATTACAAAAGTTGGAGTAACGTCTGGAAAAACTATTGTGCTTGTAACGACAGATCCGTCGATTCTGAAATTGGCCGCCTCAACTAAATTACCAGTGACGAAAGATTTACAAACACCTCCTTCAATTCCTACGGAAGATGCAGAAATCGAAGAAACTGCGAAGGAAGATTTAGTGGAAGAACCAGAGGAAGAAGAAGAGAAAAAGGAAGAGGATAAAGAAGAGGAAGAACCGGGTGAAGAAGGAGGGGATAAGGAAGAAGAGAAAGAAGGAGAAGAAGAGGAGAAAAAGGAAGAGGAAGAAAAACCGAAAAAAGAAGAGAAACCGAAAAAGAAGAAAACTGGCAATAAACTAAAGGATTGGTATAATGACCACAAAAAATTGGCAATTATTGGCGGAATAGGTGGGCTTATATTAATAATAGTTTTATTGTGGGCGCTCTTTATCGCGCCAGCGGTAAATGTCTTTGTTTCGATTAAGACGGATGCAAACAATTTTTCCGAAGCTGTTAGTTTTGTAAAAGAACAGTCTCAAGAAAATATCAAAGAAGGTAAGATTTATCTAGAACAGCGCAAAATCGAGACAGTTAATGAAGTAGATTTTGAAGCAACAGGGCAGAAAAATATTGGCGAAAAGGCGACTGGGGATCTCGTAATTTATTCATATTTTAATGCCGAGGGAGTAAATCCAGTTACTGTTGGGACTATTTTTACAATTAGTGGATTATCCTATGCGGCTAGTGAGAACGTAACATTAACTTGGCAAGGGGATTTATCAAGTTGTGAAAATAAGGACAGGGATAAGGACCCAGTTATTGACCACGGAAAAATACGCTGTTTAATTTCGAGTAGAGTTAATGTAACCGCAGTCGAGGCTGGCTCGAAATATAATATCGCGAAATCGAGTGTTGGATGGGATACTGTAGCCAATGTTGCGGCTTATTCTGATAAAGAAATGAGTGGTGGAACCGATAACGTCATAAAGGTGGTCCAACAATCTGATGTTGAAAAGGCGAAGGATAAAATAAATAATGGGAAAGAGTCCGAGAATAAAGCAAAATTATACGAAACTATTACGGATGATAATCTCATTGTTGAATCTACTTTTGACCAAGATACTTCTATAGCCGTGCCTACGCCGGCAGTAGATGAGGAAGTTAAAGAAGGAGTCCAACCGACTTTAAAGACGACGACAACGACTTCGGTTTATGTTATTGATAAAACGAAACTAGAAGAATTAATTAGAGAAAAGATTAGTTTACCAGAAAATAAAAAGATTTTTGAAATTCGCAATGTCTATATAGACGGGTTTAGAGAAGCGGAAGGCGGGTTCGCGGGTAAATTAAAAGCGATTTACTTTACTGGTCCACGTATTACTGAGAGCGAATTAGTTGAAGGAATTATGGGCAAAGGCATTGGAGACGCTAGGCGTGAAATTAAAGATATTGAAGGTGTTTCCGAAGTTAAAATGGAGCCTTCTTACCCGTGGGTAATGCGAGTACCAACTGATTCAAATAGAATTTCTATGACTTTTGAAATTAAAGACCAAAATGGCGAAAAAATTGAAGAAAAATCCGAAGAGAAAACCGAGGAAAATTCTGAAGAAAAAACTGACGATTCAAAAGATGAGACGGAGTAAAAATGCGAATCATCGGACTTGACGTTGGCGAGAAACGGATTGGTATAGCAAAAGTGGATTCTGATACTAGGATTGCAGTGCCAGTAGGTTTTCTGAATGTTGATGGAACGGAATGGCAAGAAATTGCACGGATTGCCAATTTAAATAATACAAATTTCTTTGTCCTAGGTTTACCAAGGAGCAACGAGGGAAATGAAACGACGCAATCTTTATTTGTGCGAAATTTTGCAAAGACTTTGACGGAAAAAATTCCGAATGCACGCATAAAATTTCAGGACGAATCATTGACTTCCGTAGAGGCAGAAGAAAGGTTGAAAGGCCGGAAAAAAAGATATGAGAAAGGAGAAATTGATGCAGAAGCGGCGGCTATCATTCTCCAAGATTTCATTGAAGGATTTAAAGAACCTGAGGCAAAATTACCAGAAGATACAAATTTAATAAAAGAAGAAGTAAAAAAAGTGAAACGAAAGACTAAGAGAATTAAAACCGTAATTTCAGGAAGTTTTATTTTAATTATTCTAGCATTACTGGCCGTAGGGGGAATACTTTGGGTAAAGGATATGCGAGCAAAAGAAAGAGCGGAAGAATATGCGAGGATAGAAGCGGAAATGGTGCCGGAAGTTTTCGATTTTATGATAAAACCAGGTGAAACTATTATGGATATAAGAAAAAATCTAATTGAAGTCGGCTATCCAGAGTCAGAAGTAGATGATGCCCTAAATGCAAATTATGATTTCGATTTCCTTAAAGAACGACCG
>JAZSMA010000003.1:0-4342 GCA_045535655.1 Candidatus Nanosyncoccus sp. | reverse complement strand
TATAAAATTGATCGAAATAATTATAGGATAGTTCCCTACCCTTCCAATATAATTGGGCAAGTTCGGTATCATGAAGATTTTCGGAATTAATTTTGTAAATTTCTTTGTTAAGCTCGGTAATTTCTTGCTTGGCATTTTCGTCGTCTTCATAGGCAGCAGTGCCTTCGACGTAACATTTCGCGATATCTTCAATAGTTAAATCGTCTAGTTTCTTTTGTTTTAAAATATACATGGTTTTAGCAACATGGAGGCCAACGTCACCACCGAAATTAGCACGGATAACCTTTGCGCCAGCATATTCAAAAAGTCGGCTAATGGAATCACCAACGATGCTAGTATATAAATGGCCGACGTGAAGGACTTTAAAGGGGTTTGGATCACTGAATTCGCAAATGACGACCTTATCTTTAAATTCGTCATTAGAGATGCTTTTTTCAAAATTCTCACTGAGTTTATTGACGGCGTTTGATAAATAATCGTCAGGCAAAGTGAAATTTATAAAGCCAGGAGACGAGAGACTAATTTTGAACTTTCTCGACCCCGTTCGTTCGCGCCCGTCGTTACGGGGCTCACTCACTTCGCTCGGGTCGTAACCCTCGCGGGACACGGTCTCTAAAGTTCCAAAATTAGTCTCTATTTCTCTGGCGATATCCAGAGGAGATTTGTGAAGTTCTTTAGCAAGCTTAAGTGGAGTGTTTGAGGAATAGTCGGCGTCAATATTTTCGGGCGAAGGAACAATTTCGGGATTAAAATCAAGACCATAAAGGTCGTGAATAACTTTTTTAAGCCCAGCTTCAATTTCTTGCATAAAATAATTATATCATAATTATAGGGGGTGTGATATAATAATGGCATTGCGGGTATCGTATAACGGCTATTATGTATCCTTCCCAAGGATGAGACGAGGGTCCGACTCCCTCTACCCGCACCAGTGTTGATAAACAGTCTCTTTAAGAGGCGTTTTTCATTTGCCTAGAGATGGTCAAAACCTACGAAATGCAGTGAGTGCATTATCTACTGCCGAAATATATCTACGAATCTGTGCTATCCGGTCATTTGCATCATCAAGTTTTTTTGAAGTAGCTAAAGCTACATCTTCATTTTCGCTAATTTGCTCCTGTCTAGCCCTATAATCGTCCTCGCTCAGAAATTCTTGGCCTTGTACTACGGTTAATTCATAATTGACATTCTGAACAGCTAATTGTCCAGTAGACGAATATAAATCCTCGTTTGCTCTTATTAGGTTGCTCAACTGCGTCTGCAATGAATCTATATCCATAGAGTGATTTTCCACTAGTTCGTTTATTTGAGATAAGGCTTTATCAAAATTGTCCGAGTCCTCTCGAAACACCCTCTTTGCTTTCTCCAGATTGTCTTTTGCCTCATCTAGTGCAATGTTGAATTTCTCTCTTTTTTCTCCTTGCTCTGCATTATTGGGCGTTGCTTGTTCTGGAATATAATGACTTTCCAAAAAAGTTAAAGCTTCTCCGTTCATCTGATTGAAATACTCAGATATTAAGCCTTTTTCTTCCTGGCTAGTGTTTGGGTCATCAAGACGAGAACGTAATGTGCTGTAATCTTCAAGCAAGGCAGAGCGTTGTTTTTCATTGCCATCTTCGAAATTTTTCCCACGAGTGGCATCAATTAAGGCCAAGTCGGTAGAAAGGCCAGACATAGCAAGCCTCAATTCGAAATCATTTTTTAGTTCGTCATGAGCCCTTGTGAATTTTTCAGCAATATCAAAATATTCGCTTTCGACTTGAGTACTAGTTTTTCCATCTGCTTTTTCTACTAAGTAAATAGATGATTTTTCTCCAGAGGCAATTTGTTTACGATTAATTATGGCATCAGACGAAACTTCTGGAGATTGTCCTGTCTCACTCTGTGAAATTGACGGATTTTCTGGTGCTTTTTCTGCCAATTCTGCTTTTTCTTGTCTATTTTCGGCCACTTGCGATACATCATTGTTTGCCATATTTTCCAAATTAGCCCAGCTAGGTTTACTGTCTCCATATTCTACTGGAAGCATAGTGTCTGGGTTGATTTTTGAAAGAAGCATAAATTCACGAAACACTTTTTTCGTCTCTTCCTCTAATCCTGGAACATCAAGAGAATCCGGTTTAATTCCTAGTCGATTAGCCGCTACTGATATGCTAAGAATTGCCATTTTATCAACAAATGTAGTCCAAGAGTGTTTACCTTCTTTATGGTCAGTATATCTTAAGTAATCATTTACATACCCTGGCTCACCAGAGATTGAGATACCATTAGCAATTTTTTGTGTTGTCGCTGGCATTTTCTTATCATCGCTCGGCAGTAAATCCGGAGACATTTCGTTGCATCTTTTTTGAAAATCCTGTAGAAGTTCTCTGAATTGATTATCGTCAATATTATCGGTCTTATAAATAACTATATCGTCTGGGCGTTGCTTTCCGCCGTTTTTATAATTGTCCATAGAGGTTGCAAATTTGAAATAAAGACTATCTTTCAAAGGTGATTTCTGGACGCTTTCTTTCCAGGCATAGAGAACCGCTCCTGGATCAGTTGTTTTATCTGTAGAAATGTAACACCTGAGACCACCTTTGTCTCTAGGTTTATTTGAGTTCACATGAATAAAATGCCCCGGATAAAATGGTCCGTCAGGGCTGTAAGCTGCGTCCCCATCATCTACTTCTTTTTGATATGCAACATCTCCACCGTTTTCAGCAAAACTGTCAGCCATCATTTTCGCCTGCGTTCGATACCTTTGATACGTTTGCGGACCAGTTAGCCAAGAATCTTCCTCTCGCCTAGAAAAATCAGATTGTATCGCATTGTATTTAGTAAACATCCTCCCGCGACCCATTTCTGAGATATAATCTGGATTTAGAAATACCTTTATAGTATCATCACCCACTAGATTTTCTCTGGCTAATCTCTGTACATTATCACGAGTTTGCTCATAAAAAGTTGCGGCTCGAATTTTATAACTGTCTGTTGAGCGAGCTTTGTAGGCTTCGACTTGTGCCTTAAAATTACTGATAGACTGCTGTGGAGTCATCGAAAGTGCATCTTGAGTTAAATTAAGAAGTTCATCTGGGTCATTAAAATATCCTTCGCCAGCTTCACGACCAATTCTATCAAATAATTTATCAATCGTCTTATCAGACCCATTCAGTTGTTCCGGGTTGCTTGAAGTTTTAGATGACTCAAATTGTTGCATATGTTCTTTAAATGAAGGCATTTGCTCCAATGGATGCTTTTGCTGTTCAATATCTGTTTCCAATGAATTGCCATTTTTTTCTGTACTGCTTATCATAATACAATTATATCATTTTAATAAGCGACAAATCGCAAAATTTCTCTGATAGTAGAATGCGGACTTTGTCTAAAGTTCCGCACCATTTTTTATTCTTCAGTTTTGATTTCGATTAATTCGTTGATTTTATTTTCTTCAACTAGGGCGTTGAAGCGCTTGTCAAATTCTGTGAATGGAACTTTAATGGAAACGAAGTTGACTTCAGCTTCGGTTTTTGAGATGAGTTTGACGAAATAGTAGCCATCGCCGTTCATGGAGATGAAACGCCCACTGCTTTCGCCGGGTTCGAGCTTAATAGCTTCGGACGCACGGCCACCATCAATGTTTTTACTATCAACAAGACCGCCGGTCTCCTCGTAAATGATGGCATCGCCCAATTGTTCAACGACGGAATGATAATGATTATCACTATCTTTTAAAATTGTTTCGACATTTTGGGCAATTTCATTGGCTTTCGTATCAATCGAGGTTCCGACTTTAGCTTTAATCAAAGTTAGATAAAGCATACGCTCATATTCACTTTTAGTGAGGCCAAAATTATCCTCAATGATTTTAACGAAACCTTCTTCGTTGCGGTCAATGCCGCCAATTTTAAGATGGCGATCAAATTCGGCGGCAACTTCTTCATCGGAAACAGAGATGCCCAATTCTTTAGCAAGTTTCAAAGCGTAGGTGTATTCCTCGGCTTCCGAGAGAGCGGCACGTTTGTATTTATTGCGAATTTCCTCGGCAGAATCTTTATCGAATTGGCTACCGGATTGACGCTCAATAGAGATAATACTGCTACGGAAAAACATTAGATAATCCGAAAAACGAACATTTTCTGAATCGACAGTTGCGACTGGGACGGGGAGAATTTTAGTAACACGGAAGAGCAGTTCGTCGGTCATACCTATTCGATAAAGGGCTAGCCATCCTCCAACAGTAATCATAGCAAAAACTACGAAAGCAATCAGGATAGTATTGATAACAATGCGATGTTTAGTCCACTGGAGCGGATATTTAAATTTACGTCCGGCCGCGAGAACCTCTTCACGACGTTCT
>JAZSMA010000058.1:0-2407 GCA_045535655.1 Candidatus Nanosyncoccus sp. | reverse complement strand
CTGAATCCACTGTCGCTGCGCTTGGACTTGAAAAAGTCGAAGAGGAGCTAAAAAAAGGTGTCTATGAAGAGTCTAACGGCGCCGTTATCTTTAGTGGTGAAAAATTTGGCCTTCATACTCGTGTTTTTATTAACCAGGCGGGCGTGCCAACTTACGAAGCTAAAGATGTCGGTTTAATTTTCACTAAGTGGAATGACTACCATTTTGATAAATCTGTCATTATTACCGGCTCCGAACAACTTGAATACATGAAAGTTGTTCTCAAATCTATTGAACAATACGCCCCTGAATTAGTAGAAAAAACTAGCCATCTAACCCATGGTCTAGTTAAATTGCCAGGCAATGTGAAAATGTCATCTCGAAAAGGGAATTTCTTAAGAGCAGTCGATATCATTTCGTTAGTTAAAGCAGAATTAAAAGATTTCTATAACTCAACTGACGAAACTATCTCTCTCGCCGCGACAAAATACGCCTTTTTGAAATATAAAATGGGCGGCAACATCATCTTTGACCCGAAAGAATCTGTCAAAATGACTGGCAACTCCGGCCCCTACCTCCTCTACTCTTGTGTCAGAGCCAAAAAGATTTTACAGAAGTTTAGCAAAGGCAGTAGATTTTCTTCATCTGAGACCATGCCCCCGAACGAAGTGAGTGAGCCTCGTGATGACGAGCGCGAACGAACGAGGTCGAAGGTGGAGCAAATTACTGACTCTGAACGAGCGTTAATGAAAAAACTTCTTGAATATAAAATATTGTTGCAAGAAGCAGTTAAAGAAATGGCCCCTCATAAAGTTGCCAATTACTTATATGACCTTGCCCAAATCTTTTCTCGTTTTTACGAAAATTGCCCCGTTATCGGCTGCGACAATGAAGCCGAGCGCCTAAAGCTCGTTAAGGTTTATCTAGAAACTATGACGCATGGACTTAATATTTTAGGAATTAAAATCCCGGAGGAAATGTAATGAAAAAAGCCAAATTACTTTGGATAGACTTGGAAATGACTGGGTTAGATCCAAAAAAGGATAAAATTCTTGAAGTCGCTGCTGTTGCTACCGATATGGAACTAAATGAAATCGCTAGATACGAATCAGTTATCAAAGTCGATACAGATTTCATGAAAAAACGCATGGTCGGTGAATTTTGGAAAAAGAATCAAACTTCTCGCGATGCTTTGATAAAGCAAAACGAAACTGGTAAGCCTATAGAACTAGTTGAGAGAGAATTAAACAATTTTCTGGACAAAAACTTTGGCGCTGAAATTTATCTTGCCGGCAATTCTATCCACCAAGATCGTAAATTCCTCGAGAACGAAATGCCTGAACTCAATAAAAGACTTCATTATCGTATGCTTGATGTCTCTGCTTGGAAAATTTATTTTGAGAACGCTTTAAATAGAAAATTTATCAAACCAGAAAACCATCGCGCCTTAGATGATATTAATGGTTCAATTGAGGAGTTTAAATGGTACCTAACATTTCTAAAATAAGCGGACTAGGAGAATTTACCGTCCAACCCGAAAAGGACCGCGAACTATATTTAAAAAACGGTCGAACTTTTCTTGTTCTTCATCGTAATACCATTGAAATCCGTTGTGATGAGAAATTAAGTAGTTATCTCCAGTCAAAATACGAATCTGTCATGGAATCGCGTTATTATGGTCGTGGTGGCATCGAAATAGTTCTTGCCGGCCAATTCAACCAGCAAGAACTCGAAGATTTAATTAGACTTAGCTATAACTTGACGCAATAACAATTTATTTTTCTTCTTCCGCTTCCGCCTTTTTGTCGCGTTTTCGGTTTAATCTATTCATTCCTTTAATAATCATAAAGATTACCCACGCGATAATTAAGAATTGAATGACATTTTGGATGAAATTACCATAAGCGATAACCGCTTCGTCGCCAGTTCCAAAGAAATTTGGTATTTTGATTGCTAAGCCCGTGAAGTCAACTCCGCCCGCAATTAACCCTACAATCGGCATAACGATGTCATTAACTAGAGAATTTACAATTGCTGTAAAAGCTCCACCTACTGCGACGCCTACCGCGAGATCTACGACTGATCCTCGATTAATAAATTCTATAAACTCTTTTTTAAAGCTAGAACCCCCACTTCGCGCTTTCTTTAAAGTTTCTTTTGCCCGCTCTTTTTTTGAATTTTCTTTTGCTTCGGATTTTGCCATAACTTCCTTTCTTATTTAGTTTCCGAATAATCATCAAACTTATTATATAAGTTTTCCAAACTACTGTAGGAACTCGTTAGAGCTTCCTTTAATTCGCTACTTTTGGTTAAATTCAGGATTTTCGCTTCTTCATTCATTACCAAAGAAATTTCATAAGCCATCTTATGGGCATAAATTCTATCTAGAATTCCATTAATCTTCGCATTAAATAATTCCGTATTTAAA
>JAZSMA010000041.1:0-8528 GCA_045535655.1 Candidatus Nanosyncoccus sp. | reverse complement strand
AAAATATCTGTTTTAATTGTTTTCACTAAAACCCTTTTGTTTTATATTTTGGCGTGCATTAAATATCTCTATATGATCTAAACACACTCCACTTATTATAATAATGGTTATTTTGATTTAGCGCAAGCAAAATAAAAATTTTTTTATAAGTTTTCCACAAGCAAAAGTTAAATTCTCTTTCTGCCAACGTGTTGTTTAATAATGTGGGGTGCTGATTTCGTCCCAGAATTCTTTCCCGATTTTACCGGCACTGACTTTTTTAAATTGGCATCACTTTTCGTTTTAGCCTTTTTTGATGCATTTAAAATCGTTTTCCTTGCATTCGACAAGGTTTTTCTCTTTTTTGACTCGTTATCCCTTACAATCTGTTCTTCAATCCGCGCTGCTGTCGCCGTTACAGCCTCCTCGTCTCCACTCTCCTCATAAATAGCTAAAATTAATCTTAGCGTCGCAATTTTTGGATCCAATTCATAAGCATTTTCTAAAGCCTTAATCGCCTTTTTTGTATGACCTAATTTTTCTTCTGCCTTCGAAAGCGCAATATAACGAGATGGGACGTCGCCTTCTAGCTCAATAGCTTGCTCAAAAGCCATTGCTGCTTTTTCATAAGCACCAGTTTCTAAATAAATTAGACCAGCATTATGAATTGAAGCGGAATTACTATCGAGAGACTGAGCAATCTCAAAACATTCTACCGCTTCATCATATTTTTTGCTCTTAGCATACAAAATCCCCAATCGATTATAAGCCGCCGCATTTTTCTCATCAAATTTCAAAATCGTTAGTAATGCCTTTTCCGCTTTAAACGGTTTTCGCTCCTTCATCGAAGTTTGTGCAATCTGCCAAAGTTTTTTCATCTGCGCCGTATATTTCGGCGATTTTACCTCTTTTTTCTTTTCCTTAGTTTCAATCGGAAAAAAGAAAGAGAGATAAATGACAAAAAACATAATAGCTAAAACAGCAATCATATCTAAATATTATAATAATATAGCAGATAAATCAATATTAAATTAAATCCGCCACTAAATGTAGCTTAATATGCCCATTATTTTCAAGATTTTCATATAATTTTAAAAATTTCGGTATTTTCTTCAAAAAAACTGCCTTGCCGGTAATAAAATACGATTTGTATAACATCTCAATCGCCGTTCCGACTACTTCTAAAGCGTAACCGCGCACATTGTCTCTCTTTTTAGTTATCTGTTCCGCTAACTCTACTAGATTATCCTGTTTACTCGCAATCATCTTCTTTGCTAAATCCTTTATTTTTTCGTCTGCCTTAATTTCTTCGTCTATTTCAGGTGTCTTTCTCAAAAAATATACCATCGAACGACTTAAAATCGTCGGCAATAATTTCGAAGGTGCATCTGTAATCAAAATATAATGAATTTTTTCGTTTGGCTCTTCTAAATTTTTCAGAAGCGCATTTGACGCAATCTCATTTAAACAGTCCGCCGGACGGATAATGACAAAATAATCTTTTAGCTGTCGAATATTAATTTTACTAATTAAATCTCTTATCTGTTCAACTGTAATAATCGTTTTCGACTCTGGCTCAACCAATAGGGCATTTTTCATAGAAAATTCTACATCTTTTGGCAATACGAAAATTGCCGCACCAGTTTTTTGGGCAATTTTGACAATGTCATCAACTTTGTCGAAAAACATCTTGAAATTCTCCTGGCAATTCCGCCTTAAAGGTCGCTTTTTTTCCTCCCGGCAAAGTAATTTCTAGTTTATACGCATGTAAATATAACCGTTTCGGCACATTTGTTACTTTTTCCCCGTAGACCTTATCTCCTAAAATTGGATGACCTAAATATTTCATGTGCACACGCAGTTGGTGCGTCCGACCTGTCTTCGGGCTTAGCTCCACTAATGAATACAAATCGTTCGATTTTATCACTTTATAGTAGGTTTCCGCTTCTTTTCCATTCGGATCAACCCTAAAAGTAGTTGGCCTCTTTAAATCTCGCGCCAAAGGTAAATCAATTTTTGCTTCATCTAATTTTGGCCGTCCCACTACTATTGCATAATAAACTTTATGCGCCTCTCGCTCCTGAAACTGCTTTTTTAAAAACATCTGCGTCTCTAAGCTTTTTGCAATAATCACTACCCCAGAAGTATCGCGATCCAGTCTATGTACCAATAAACCATATTGTTCTAAAGTATTTTCCGGACAATATTGTCCCCTCGCCATCGATAGTAGCCCCGCCGGTTTATTTAGAACAATTACATCATTATCTTCGTAAATCACTTTCGGCACTAAATCTGCATTTTTCATAATCGTCGGAATTTTTAAGTCAATTTTTACCCCTCGCTCAAATTTTCGATTTGGCTTATTTACTAATCCCCCATCTACTGTCACAAAACCATATTCTATAAATTTTTGTAAAGTTGAACGGTTGTAACTTTTAAAAATTTCTGCCATCAAAACATCCAGCCGCACTTTTTCTACTACGTCTTCTGGAGTTTCTAAATTCACATCGCCATTAATTACGCGCGACATCTCTGGCTTACTAAATTTTTTCCCCGTCCTAATCATATCCCCTCATTATATCATACTTATGTTAAATTGTCAAATAAACCAGTCCTTAGCGCAAACCGAAAGCTTCTTGCACCTCTAGTAATTTCTCGTTTGCCACCTCGTTCGCATACATCTCACCCTCCTTCAACAACTGGTAAACCTCCTCATCCGAAATATCGGCCATTTTTGCCTGGAAATCCGTCAACATATCCGAAACACTTTTCGCCACTTTCTCCTTCAGTTTCCCATATTTAATTTCTCCTGACCAAGCCGTAATTACTGTAGGAAGCGGCACATCATTCACTAACGCCTCGATTTGTAATAAATTCGATATCCCTGGTTGATTAAACATGTCGAACTTCACTTTTCCGAGAGAATCCGTCGTTGCCGACATAATCTTCTTCGCCGCCTTCTCTGGCTCATCATCTAACATAATTTTAGAATTTTCCGCCTTTGTTGATTTCGACATCTTTTTCTCAGGATTTAACAAATCCCGAATTCTAATTGCATTAGTCACCCCCATAAACTTTACCTGATCTGCTGTCTTCGCTGGCACTGTCAAAATCTCACCAAAACGATTATTAAAACGCATCGCCAAATTTCGCGTTAGTTCGATGTGTTGGAATTGGTCCTCGCCTAACGGGATATAAGTCGCACTATATAATAAAATGTCCGCCGCCATCAGAATTGGATAATCAAAAATCCCTACGTTTGTTGATTCCTGTCCCTTAGACTTCTCTTTATATTGAATCATCCGCGAAGTTTCGCCTACCGTTGCAATACAATTCAAAATCCAACAAAGTTCCGAATGTGCCGGCACATAAGATTGTCGATAAATATGCACATTATCGTTAACCTTTAGCCCCGCTGCTAGATAATATTTTAATGTGCGAATCGTATTCTCCTTTAAATCTCCGTCTATTTCCGAAATAATCGAATGAAGATCCGGCACAAAAATATTCACCTGGTATTCCGTAGAATATTTATTTGCCAATCTCACCATCGGCAGCAACGCTCCCAAATAGTTTCCTAACGTTAATATTGAATTTGACCTAATCCCAGTTAAAATCGTTTTCATACTTTTATTCTAACACACATTATGCTAAAATAAAATCACTGGGGTGTTAGCTCATCTGGTAGAGCGCAGCTATGGCATAGCTGAGGTGGCGAGTTCGAGCCTCGCACACTCCACCACTAATCATAAGCAAGACAAAAAGGCTTGTTTTTTTATAGAATAGAAAATCGAGCAAAATTATATTGCGTCAGCGAACAATACTAACCGATGTGAAGCATCGCCATTTCCATAAGAAGTTCCGTAACAAGTCATCAAAGAAAGGTCATATTGCGCCCCCTCAAAAGTAGCATTTGCCACTGGCCTCATGTAATTTCCTTCACCATTAATCTGCAAACGACCATTTGCCGTATTTTTTTCAAAAATTACGACTCTTCTCACCTGATAATTCGTAGTCACCCCATTAAGCGTTACCGTAAAACTACTACCAACTCCTAAATTCACCAAACCGCCAAAAACCGCTCCGGTATTATGCCCATATAAGAATCGACTACCGTATCTGTTTACATGGTTACCAGAATCAACTGCCGTACTTGCCACATCAACAACTGTCAAATTTCTGCCAGCAATTGCAATAGAATTTGCTGGCACTACTGGCGCCGGCACCGCCTTTACAACAGGCGTAGCCTGGGTGTTAGCAGTAACAACCGTTTTAACTTCATTAGTTTCAATGACTGGCTTTTCGATTTCAACAGTATTGACAGCATTAAATTCTGGTTGTTTAACTGTAAATGAATTATCCGCTATCAAAAAACTTGGTGCATTAATTACCCCAATAAAACTTGAAATCAGTAACAAAAAAAGGCGTTTCGCCATCTTAATCTCCCACTTATGACCAAATTATGCCTTAATTATAGCACACTTTGCTAAAATTGTCAAGATATAGTAGACTAGTTAAAGAGGGTGGCGAACTTTGAAAGGAGGTGTTTTGATTGTATGAAGTCGAAGAATTGAAGAGAGAATATGAACGTATAATTGAACAGGAGAGGATATTATTTGGCCCTTCTGAATCATATATCCCTCTTAGTGGTGAGGAAGCCTATAATACCACGTATCAAATCCTTGAAATTGCATCGTCTGCACTAGTCTCACGCGGGTATAATCGTATTTATAATATCACAGAAGAAAATGTTGCTTACGAATCTGTTTCCGCCCACACTAATCTTGGCATCGCTTTAATTGATCGATTTTGGATGTTCATCTATGGCTCAGACGTTTTTAAGACTGTAGATGGGTATTCTTATCGAGAAGTGATGGAAGCATTCCGCCGTCATGACTTACCAGAAAATATCATTGGCGACATTCCAGATAATGGTAGCCGTGATGATTCTAGAAAGGCTATCGCAGAACAAGATTACTGGCAGAGTTTTAGCGAATGTTCTCCAAAACGTGAAGACAAATCAGAGAAAAAAATTGCTGAACTTCTTGAGGATATGGAAAAACGTAAAACCAAAACCGGAAATATGTTATATGCAGCCGACAAAATTTCTGCAATCATCATTACGCTTTGTTACGATTATCACGGTATTTCTCCGCAAAAATCAAAGCATGGACCTGAGAATTCGACTAGAGATTTAAAGGCAATGACACTTTGCGATTTTTGTGAACAAGATATGTGTAAAGCAAGCGAAATGTGGACTATCGACTATTTAAAACTACGCAAAATTGTGAAATTCGACCAATACGGCTATTTTACATCAATAATGGTTATGTTGACTTTAATAGTCAATCAAAAATGGTATAACTGGCGAGAAAAAGACTACCAATAACACCCCCTCAAGCCCTGAGTTAATCTCGGGGCTTTTTCCTTACAGCATCACAAACCATGCTATAATATGAAAAAGGAGGAAAATGAGCCAGTTTGACGAACAGTATATTAATCTATGTCGACGCATCTTAGCACATGGTGAAAAAATTACAAACTACAAAAAAGAAGATCAGCGTAAAAAATCTGTAGCCTCAGCTATTCCTGATCATACTGCCCAAGCTTCTTCTGGTGCTAAAACCATTCGCCTGCCGCATCAAATCCTCCAATTTGACCTCGAAGAAGAATTTCCTATTCTCGTCTCGAAAAAAGTCGGTTTTAAAACCGCTGTTCTTGAAATTCTCTGGATTTATCAAGTCGCTTCGAACGATGTCCGTTGGCTAAAAAAGCGTGGTGTTAAAATCTGGGACGAATGGGAAGTTTCCGAATCTGGTGAATACCAAGGCCGCAATCTCAATCAAATTTTCGCCGAAAAACACCCTTCCGAGCCTAAAGAAAATTTTGCTCATACCATTGGCACCGCTTACGGTTGGATTGTCAAAAAATATAACCTCATCGAAAACCTGATTGAAACTTTAAAAACTAACCCTGGTAATCGTCGTATGGTCTTATCTTTATGGCAAAACGAGTGGCTCGAAACCGCCGCTCTCCCGTCCTGCGTCTGGAACACAGAATGGAACCTAATTGACGGCCGACTTAATTTACTCGTCAACTCCCGCTCATCTGATGTCCCCCTAGGTCTCCCCTTTAATGTTGTCCAATATGCCGTCCTCTGCCATCTTATCGCTCGAACTATTAACGCTAAACCCGGTCAAATGACCTTCGTGACGAACGATGCTCATATTTATGAAAATCAAATCGATGGTATTAAAGAACAGATTTCTCGTTATGAAAAAGCCCTTAAATCCAATTCTCTACCGAAAGCCCCGAAACTCTGGCTTAACCCCGATATTAAAGATTTTTATGCTTTTGACAACTCTCGCGAATTGAAAGATATTAAATTAGAAAATTACGAAAATCTCGGGGTTATTAAGATGCCCGTAACGGAATAGAAGGAGGATTATGTTTAGTATCATTGCCGCAGTAGGCAAAAACAACGAACTAGGTAAAAACAATGGTCTAATTTTTCATATTAAGGAGGACATGAAATTTTTCCGCGAAACTACGACCGACCACCAAGTCGTCATGGGTTATAATACTTGGAAATCTCTCCCTGGAAAACTAAAGAACCGTCACAATATCGTCATTTCAGAAGAAAAATTTACTGGCCCCGATGAAGCCGTAACAGATTTGGACGCCTTCATTGCTAAGAATCAAACCTCTAAAGAAGAGATTTTTGTTATCGGTGGTGGAATGATTTATCGCGAATTTCTCCCCTATGCTAAAAATCTCTATCTAACCGAAGTCGACGCTACCGATTCTTCTGCTACAGTTTTCTTCCCAGATTTTAACCGTTCTGATTATCAAAAAGAAGTTATAAAAGAGGGCTCTGAAAATAATCTTAATTATGCTTTTGTTAAATATGTAAAAAAGGAGAAAAAATGAAAGATTTAGTATTCAATCTAATTGACGAAGAAAAAAAGCGTCAAAACGAAGGTTTTGAACTTATCCCAAGCGAAAATTATGTTAGTAAAGATGTTTTTGAAGCCATGGGCTCGATTTTGACTAATAAATATTCCGAAGGTTACCCCAGTTTCGAGGGCATTAAAGATTGGCCAGAAGAAAAAATCGCCACAACAATTTTATCCAACTATCGCTATTATGGTGGCCAAAAGAATATCGACCGCATCGAGAGATTAGCCATTAGCCGCGCCTGTCGATTATTTAATGCCGACCACGCCAACGTCCAACCCCACTCTGGCGCCAACGCCAATGAAGCAGTCTACTATGCCTGGCTAGAACCTGGCGATAAAGTCCTCGCTATGAGTCTTCCGGCTGGTGGTCACTTAACCCACGGTGCCCCTGTTACACGCTCCGCCAAAATCTATCAATTCTTAGGTTACGGCGTTGCCGAAAACGGTGATTTAGACTATGAAGAAATAGAAAAAATCGCCCTCCAAGAAGATATTAAATTAATCCTCGTTGGCTATTCCGCTTTCCCTAAAATCCCAGATTTCAAACGCGTAGCTAAAATTCGCCAAAAAGCCGAAGAAAAATGGGGCCACGAAATTTTATTGATGGCCGACATGGCCCACGTTTCCGGTCTCATCGCTGGTAAAGTACATCCCAACCCCTTAGACTACGGTTTTAACGTTATGACTACAACTACTCATAAAACTTTGCGTGGTCCGCGTGGCGGTATCATCTTAAGCCAAGGCAACGTCGCTTCTCCTCTTAAAAAACCCGAAAAAAATCTAAAAAATCTACCTATTCTTATAGATCGTGCTGTCTTTCCGGGCACTCAAGGCGGGCCTCTAGAGCATATTATTGCCGCTAAAGCCGTTGCCTTCGGTGAAGCTCTTAAACCAGAATTTAAAACTTATGCCGAAAATATTACCAAAAACGCCAAAACCCTAGCCGAAGAGTTAATTAAACAAGATTTCATTCTCCAGGGGGATGGCACTGAAAACCATCTCATCCTAATCAATCTCCGAGAAAGCTTTGGTATTGACGGCAAATTCTATGAAAAAGCTCTCGACCAGATTGGCCTAACCTTAAATGCCAACGCCTTACCAAGCGACCAAGGTGGCGCTTTCCGCCCCAGTGGTGTCCGTCTTGGCACCCCTGCCATTACAACTCGCGGCTTCGGCCTAAAAGATATGAAGACCCTTGCGCTCTGGATGAAAAAAGTCGCCAATATCTGTAAAGAAGCGGGAACCGAAGAGAATCTGCCAAAATTCTCTGCTGAACTTGAAACTATTAAAGCTGAGGTTCGAGCACTAGCGCTAAAATTTCCTGTTCCAGATAGATAAAATATGGTATAATAAAAGAAGGGGGTGCTAGCTCATCTGGTAGAGCGCGACATTCGCATTGTCGAGGTGAGGAGTTCGAGTCTCCTGCACTCCACCATCATAGTACAAAATTCTGGATTTTCGCGCGAAAGCGCGTTTTTTATTGCCGAGTGCAGCTCGGAATGTAGTTAAAAACGCGAAATAATCATGATGCACCTGATAGTTGGTAGTGTTTTTTATTGAATATTTATAGAATCATTAAAAAAGAAAGGA
>JAZSMA010000013.1:0-10668 GCA_045535655.1 Candidatus Nanosyncoccus sp. | reverse complement strand
TTTAACCTCCGAAGCGTCCCGAGAAGTATTATTTTGATTCCTCAACATGTTACAACTTTTTTAGATAATCTGCGAGTTTGGAAAGTTTAATCTTCTCTTCTTTGTCGCGAAGACGAATGGAGACAACTTTCTCTTCAACATCTTTCGGTCCAACGATAAGGACAACTGGAATTTTCATTTCTGTAGCACGTTTAATCTTCTTGCCAAGTGAATCGGCGGAAGTATCAACAGTATAACGAAGTTCATTATATTTCAAAGGTTTATCTAAAACGATTTCATTAAGAAGTGCGGTAATTTTATCAACATAACTGGCGACCTTATCATTTACGGTAACGATGCGGACTTGTTCGGGGGCACACCAAAATGGGAACCAACCGCCAGTATGTTCGATAAAGACTGAAAGGAAGCGTTCAATTGAACCTAGGGTAGCATGATGAATCATGACTGGTTGTTCTTTTTCGCCTTTACTATTAATGAATTCAAGGCCGAAACGTTCAGGTTGAACAAAATCTAATTGGATGGTTGCGAGTTGGTGTTCCCGACCAATGGCGTCTTCAGCCATAAAATCAATCTTCGGACCATAAAAAGCAGCTTCGCCTTCTTGTTCGAAATAATCTAAGCCATTATCAATCGCTGCCTGTTTAATCTGTTTTTGGGCCATGTCCCAAAGTTTTTTATCACCAAGATATTTATCTTCATCGGAACGATAAGAGAGGCGGGCACGAAGTTTTTGCATACCCATAGTTTCATACAACTCTTTAACGATGCCAACTAGACGCTTGACTTCATCTTTAATCTGGTCATTGCGACAAAAAACGTGGGAGTCGTCTTGGGTTAATGAGCGAACGCGAGAAAGACCGCCAAGCTCACCAGTTTTTTCATCACGATAATCAGTCGTGGCTTCCATGTAGCGAACTGGCATGTCGCGATAGGTGCGCGGGCGAGAAGCAAAAATTTGGGCGTGATGCGGGCAGTTCATTGGTTTCATAGCAAAATCTTCGCCACTGACTTGGGAATGAACCATGAATAGCTCATCGCCAAATTTAGCATAATGACCAGAAGTTTTATAGAGATCAGTTTTAGTAATGTGCGGGGTCCAAACTTTCTTAAAACCTTCGCGACCGCGTAAGCTAAGCGAATAATTTGCCATGAGTTCCCTGAGTTCTGTTCCTCGCGGAGTAAAGAGAGGAAGTCCGGCGCCGACTAAATCGGAAAAACAAAAGAGATCTAATTCTTTGCCTAATTTACGATGGTCTCGAGCCTTAGCTTCTTCTTGTTGTTTAAGATAGGCTTCTAACTCTTCCTCGGTTGCGAAAGCGACACCATAAATTCGCGTCAACATTTCCCTTTTCTCATCTCCACGCCAATAGGCTCCGGCAATACGAACTAATTTAAAGGCTCCTACTGCGGAAGTATTTTTAACATGCGGGCCTTTACAAAGGTCGGTAAACAAATCACCTAAATCATAGAAAGAAATTTCAGAGGATTCTGGCAATTCTTCAATTAATTCAATCTTGTATTTCTGTTGATGATCACGAGCCCAGTCAAGCGCTTCGGTTTTTGAGACAACACGTTTTTCCATAGGGAGTTTACGTGCAACAATTTTACGCATATTTTTTTCAATTTTAGGGAGATCAGCGTCGGAAATTTTCACTCCGCCAAAATCAATATCGTAATAAAAACCGTTTTCAATAGATGGGCCAATACCAAAAGCAACCTCTGGATAGAGCTCACGGACGGCAGCAGCGAGCACATGACTCAAAGTATGCCTCATCTTATCTAAATCATCCATTTTATATTTCCCTTTTACTTCTATGTTATTATAGCATATTTAGAGATGTGTTGAGGTAAAATTGGATGGTTTTTTACCGGTTCCACCACGAATTTTTAATAATTGGCAAATTTTTCTAAAAGCGTCGTCAAAGCTATCAAATATCCTAACACTACGGCCGAAATAAGTTTTTAACTCTGATTTGATATCACTAAATTGCGAACAGGCTAAAATAATTTCTCTAGGAAAAATCTTTTCGTCGCAAAGATATTTCTCAAGCGTTTCTTTAATTTCATCTTCGGTTAATTCACCATCATCAATTTTGGCGGGCCAGGAATCTAGAATAAGAGTTTTAGTTCTTCTTTTAAGCTGAATAATAAAATTATGGTAGTTGATAGTTCTAGTAACAGCTTTTGTAGTAAGAATAAGAATATCATGCTTAATAAAGGTTCCCGGTTTTTTCAGTTCAAACCCGAGAAATCGTTGGTTTTTATACTTCCGTTGAAAATACTTGAGACTAGTTAGACTTAAAAGATGGTTAGCAAAAATAATAAGATCTACCTGGCCAATATATGGCTGGAGATTCTTTTTGGCAATTTTCCGGGCGGCTTTAGAGCTAGTGAGGATCTTTTCGGCGTTACGCCAATCTATAACTCTAATTACTTCGACAACGGGGAGCTCTTCTTCGAGCTTATCCGCAAATAATTCCCCGCCATAACCGCTATCAAAAACTACAACTTTTAACATAAAAAACCTTTCTCCTCCGCTGGGAGCATTTTAGCATTTTTGATCTTGATCTTTTTTATAACCGGCTTTATGGCGAAACAAATGTTTCGCCGGACGTAAAAATGAAATAAAAAATAAAGAGCCTGCTGCTCTTTCTTTATTTTCTGGTGGGGCTTACTTAACCAGGCTTTAACAATATATAAGAAAAATGCGTGAGGTATTAACCGTAATATAGTATAATAGAATTATGAAAGATGATAATGTTTATTTCGATGAGCAAAACTTCAAACAACAGCCGATACCAAATGAACCGCAAGCTGAGCCCATAGATTTGTCAGAAACAACATCATCAACCCCGCTCACGCCGCAACCACAAAATGAGCCTTTTAATTCCAATGCAAACATAGACAAGAAAATTAGGTTTTGGAGAAGATTTTCTCTAGCGTTGGGACTAATTACATTTTTCGGCTACATTCTAGTTCTTATTAGCGCAAATATTCTAGCGCATGGAACACAATTTGGCTGGGTGATTTTTATGATGTTTGGTATGGCTTGGTATTATTTGATTTTCGTATTAACGATACTATCGTTGATTTCATTTATAAGAGTTATAATTTTAAGTAAACGACGCAAAAAGCATGCTTTCAAAGATTATGCTATGGCTGCTATAGGTTTGTTATTGATTTTTTCGCCATATGCGATTAGTGGTGTCCTGTCGTTCTTCAGGATATCGTGGAATGAAGATAACAGCGTCTCCGTAACTCTAAAGTCAAAAGACCCCTATTATTTAAGTGGAGATAGTAGTTGGGGTAGTTTGAATTGTGCTAAAATACAAGGTACGTCAAATGAATTAAAAAATGTTGACATCGATAGTAAATACAGTTATGTTAGCGACTCTAAAAGGCGAGAATTATTTGCGGCTGAGCATTATGTAGAAACGATAGGAGAAGAAATATTATGTCAAGTCGGAGAGTTTTATAGGGATAACAATCGCTATCCAGATGAAAATGAAATAAAAACATTTTCATCAAAAGCAGCTAATAATGATTTGAGAAATGGGATTTATAATATAAAACTAGAAGTCGGAGCAGAACCGAATGATAAAGACTTTACCGTCTTATTTAATAAAAATTGCACTAACAAAACCACAGAAGATAATAATGTTGTAGTACTATCGCCGCTTTATGGCGATAGCGGCAGATATTGTGTTTATAATAAAATTGACGAAATAATTGTCGAAGATTTTTGAAAAGGGATTTAACGGACAAAATTATAGAGGCAAATTATGGTTTTTGGCGTATTTTTGTCGCAAAAATGACATAAAAATAGCCCTCTATTTTTACAAGGGATTTAACAGACATTTACAGATTACGAAATAGTTGAAAATTATTTTATAACCTGAATGGTGGGTCGCAAGAGGCTCGAACTCCTGACCTCTTCGGTGTAAACGAAGCGCTCTAGCCAACTGAGCTAGCGACCCGTGTTGTTATTATATCATATCTGAGAGGATTCTACTAGTTTGATTTCGCAATACTTATTTTTTGACGATTTTTTTAGTAACGTCAAATTTCTCCATGTATTTGCCTAACATCAAACGAGTTTGGGCATAAAAAGCAGCGATTGACTGATAAAGAATTGAGGTAATTGGCATGAGGACCCATTGTAAGATAAGGAGGAGATTCTTCCCTTTGCGATATTTGGCAGGGCGTTTCGGAAGCATGCGAAAAGAAACAAGAATAGAAACAATAAGACCAATGGAAGCAAAAGTTTCAACAACGCTAACAATGCTAGGAAGATTATAAGCAACCATATTATGAGAAGAAATATTCATAATCATGGGAACCCAGCCGCCAAAAGCAACGATAGGTGCAAGGATAGCTAAAGTGATATGGCCATCAAGCAGACGCCAGAATTTAGGAAATAGTTGCCAGAACGGCATAATGCGTTTAGATTTGGCAACAAATAATTTGGAACCAACGTAGGCGACATCACTGGCGCCATAATACCAACGACGAACTTGAACAAACTGAGCTTTGATTGTTTTCCAAAGAGTTTCGTCGATGACAGCATCCTGATAAATAGGAATACGAATTGGTAAAACTGAATAATCGCCGCCGAAGAAGAAAAGGCTACGCCAATATTGATGACCATCCTCAACGATAGTGCGTTTAGACCAGAAGTCCATAGCTTCAAGAGCTTGGAGAGGTTGAGAATGAGAAGCAAAATTACGCAAGGCGTGTGGGCGCATAGTAGTAATAACATTGAAAAATGAATTCGAGGTGGCAATGATACGCGTAGGAGCGGGGGCATCCCAAATGTTATTCATGAAGAGCGAAACTGGTTGGTAACTGAGACGTTGACGGTTAGGGTGAACGATGAACTCATAGGCAACCGAATCAAGATATTTCTCAGCCATGCGATTATCACTATCTAGAGAAGTGACGATAATATTCTCGAGCGGTAATTTCTTTTTACGGACATAATCTGCGATAAATTTTCCAGCATAAACCAAGTTTGGGCCTTTACCGATAATTTCACCAGGTAGATTATCTGGATGTTTGACTAGAAGAAAAACTTGAAAAGCATCATGGTATTTTTTGGATAGTTTTTGCGCGGTTTTTTCTATTTCTTCCCCGCCTCGTTCTTCGTAAGCTAAGGCAAAAATAATATGATCATGCGGAAAAGAGGAGTTTTTAACGGCTTCAATAGAGGGACCGAGAGTTTCTTCACCTTCGTCGTAGGCGGTCATAATAACCACATGAAAAACATTTTTAGGATCAGGGTATTCTTTCCCCATTGTTGCCATCATCTTAAGATTATTAAGGTGTTCATCAAAATGATAACTTTTTGAGTCATCATCGCGTAAGCGTTCGAAGGCTTGGTGGGGGTTTTCTAGGTCGACTATTCTCTTGCGCCAATCGATATGCTCAGCCCGTTTAATGACTTCAAACCCTTGGACGGTGCGATAAGCAACGCTAATGGCTTTGACAAGAGTGGAAGCGATAACAATAAATAAATAAATAGAGCCGATAACAGGGTCAAGCCAAGACAAAATAAACAATAAAATAATTGCGCCGTAAGATATGGCGCCAGGAAGAATCTCAAAAAAACGATAGAGTTTAGTGCGTTTTCCCTGAGGAATTTCTAGATTTTTGCGCATTACCCTTCTCCGAGTAGGCGAATTAGAACTAGGAAAGTGCCGAAGATGAGGGTTGTTGTAATAAGCAGGAAGAATTTAGCCATACCACTACCACGTTTACGAAAAATTCTAAGAGCAAGAAAGTTATGGAGAATGCCAAAAATGAGAGCAAGGATAGGAAAAGTTAGCATATCAACCCAAGTGCCATCACGATAACCACCGATATCGCCATAACCGATTTTAACGACCGAAGTATTCGGATTAAGATGAATAATGGAAAAAATGAACAGGGCAATTGAAGTAATAAGATTTAAAATCATAAGGAACATAATTCCCCGCTCGTTTTGATAGATTTTCAAAAAATCTTCTTTAAATGTTTTCATTAATCACCCATTTTTTTATTAAGTATCTCGACAATATTATTAACGTGTTGAACAAACATAATGTCTCCGAGTATGCCAATAATACCGGCAAGAATCATCATCCAGCCAATTAAGGTTAGAACGGCGCCATTATAGAAAGTAACAAAAACTCCGAGAACGAGCATCATGAGAGCGAAAATTAAGGTATATTTCCAGGCAGCAATATTGGCAGCATGGAGTTTAATCGAAGTGTTAATACGGACTAAGGATTCATAAATCATCCAAACTCCGATAACGATACGGAAAACATTAGCAATCTCTTCGCCAATCAGAAGTAAGGTCATGCCAATAAGTGCCGAAATTACACCAGTGAGAAGACCATTGTTGAAAAAGTCGTTCTGGCCTTTAACGAGAAAATAGTTGATAATTTGGTAGGCGCCTTTGACTATAAAGAAGATACCAACAACGTAGGCAACAACTTTAATGACGACGTCAGGCCAAGCAATTAATAAAATACCTAAAACCATAGTAATAAGCGATTCTAGGATTGCAGACCAGGCGGATTTTTTCAAATCGCCACTAACGTGCTCAATTGGATGTTTAATAATTTCTGCTTTGGCCATTCCTTATCTCCTTAATTTCAATTATATCATAAACATGGTATAATGGAATAAGTGTGCCGATGTAGCTCAGTTGGTAGAGCAGCTCATTCGTAACGAGCAGGTCACAGGTTCGAACCCTGCCATCGGCTCCATTTTTTTACAAAAAATGTCAAAAAGAAGGGTTCGTATCTCGCTGTCGCTCGGTGCGAACCCTGCCATCCATTTTTTTACGATTTTTTATGATTTTTTGGTTTAGGAATTTCAGGATGATTAGAAAGACGAAGCGCACGCATGAGCTTTTCGCGGGCATGGGGAGTAAAAATTTTATCGAGCCAAGAAGATTTTGGTGTCTGATTTTTAGATGTGAGAATTTCGACTACGTCGCCCTGTTCTAGTTTTTTATTCAAATTACTCATTTTGCCATTGATTTTAACGCCAACGACGTGATCACCAATTTCGGAGTGAAGTTTATAAGCAAAATCGAGAGGGAGGGCGCCTTTTGGAAGGTCAATAATGTCGCCTTTTGGGGTATAAACGAAAATCTTATCAGCAAAAAGATTGATTTTGAGTTTTTTAAGATCGACCTTCTTCCCTTCGCGCAATTTCGCAGCGGTCATTTGAAGTTCGGTAATCCAAAGCAAATTAGTTGGAAGATGTTCAATCTTTCCCTTTTTATAATTTTCGGTTAATTTTTGCTCGTTGTAATAGAAACTAGCAGCAAGCCCGCGTTCGGCATATTCGTGCATTTCTTTGGTGCGGATTTGAAATTCGATAATACGTTTGTCTTTCGTGATAACGGTAGTATGAAGAGATTGATAACCATTTTGTTTTGGCATGGCAATATAATCTTTGATGCGACCATTCATTGGTGTATAAAGTGAATGAATAATGCCTAAAACGAGATAGCAGCTAGTAATATCTTCAACAATAATGCGCAAAGCAATTAAATCATAGATTTCGCCCATGTTTTGGTTGTGTTTGGCGAGTTTTTTGTGAAGCGAGTAAACTGACTTCACGCGACCAGATATTTCAAAAGTAATTTTTTCTTTTTTGAGAGCAGCAGAAATCTCTTCTTCGATTTTTTGAAGGGATTTGGCGGCAGATTTATTATATTTTTCAATCAAATTCTTTAATTCTTCGTAGCGACGTGGGTCAACATATTTAAAAGAGAGATCGGCAAGTTCGACGCGGAGTAATCCCATATTGAGACGGTCGGCGAGCGGAGCAAAAACTTCAAGAGTTTCTTTGGCGACTTTCTTTTGTTTATCGGGAGGGAGAGCGCTTAGTGTTCTCAAATTGTGAAGACGGTCGGCGAGTTTAATGATAAGAACACGGATGTCGTCGCCGAGGGCAATCATCAATCTAAGAAAATTGTCTCTTGTCGCAGGAAGATAGGTATCAATATCACGCATGCCATTACGGGCAGTAGAAAGCTTAGTAACGCCATCAACGAGAAAGGCGACAGATTCGCCAAACTCGCTTTTAATTTCGTCTAGGGTAAGAGGAGTGTCTTCGACAGTATCGTGAAGAATGCCGGCGATAATGGTATCTTCATCCATGCCCCATTCTTCAAGAATTTTTTTAACGGCTAGGGGGTGGACAATATAGGGTTCGCCAGTTTTTCGAAATTGACCTTCGTGGGCCTTTTTAGCGAGTTCAATCGCTTTTTTAACACGTTCCGAATCGGATGGCTTTTGAGAATTGCTGGAGGTCATGTATATATTATATAACAAATGAGTTTAAGGAGCGTCTATTATCCAAGGATCGACGGCAGTGCCGGAACCAGCAGTAGGAATAACGGAGTGGTTTAGAGAAATGGCTGG
Source organism: Candidatus Nanosyncoccus sp. (assembly GCA_045535655.1). Lineage (GTDB taxonomy): Bacteria > Patescibacteriota > Saccharimonadia > Saccharimonadales > Saccharimonadaceae > Nanosyncoccus. Next base: position 2,245 of record JAZSMA010000013.1, on the reverse strand, counting down.
TCTTAACCCACCGTTGTCAAGTTCTACAACGCTACTCTGTATATAACCATTTTGGTTTAAGGAAAACTCACATGCCCATCCATCAGTAAAGCGATAAAATGGCGAAAGTAACCAGAACTGGGAACCAGAACGGAGATATGAACTATAGCTATAATTAGACGAGAAAGAAGTAGGGGTTGTTCTACCAGTAGACGCTTCACTAGTATAACCACTACCGGCAAGAGCTACTTCGTCAGCAGTGAGAAGAGCAGCTGGCTTTGCGAGCTGTTTATTGCCGTCTGATGCAGAACTTGTAGTATAAAGATCTACGGTGCCACGTGAACAAGAGAGGGATGGGGTTTTATTAGCTACAGAGTTGCGTGTATAAGAACCAAAATACATGTAACTAGTGCTCTCGGCAAATGGTGTGATGGAAGTAAGAGCGGTAGTGCCCGATTCATTAGAATAAGCTGATCTGTCGTTACAATATCCTGCACTAGGCTCCAAAAGACTTTCGTAGTCACTAACACCAAGGGTGCTATGGTCGAACCAAAGATCTTCTACGACATATTTGATATATGAATCCGTAGTATTGGTCGTAGTATAATTAGAATTACTGCCAAAAACGGTATTAACTGATGTGGAAGTCGTAGAGTCATCTACTGCTGCATTGTAAGTATAACCTACGCGGTTCATATTTCTAGACCAAAAACTTTGAGCGGAACCACCTTGCGAAGCGAAGGCTATAGTGGCAAGCCTCGTAGCATTGCCGGAGTTGGCACAAGAATCAGTATTAGTGCCACCAGAGAAAACACCGTTATAGACCATCTTTACGCCACCAGAGCCAGTAGTCCTTACAATTCGCCAACAAGTATCACCTAATTTGACATAGTTAGGATAGTAGGCGCCGTCCCCATTGGAGCCGTATGAAGAGACTGAGGTATTATCTAGGTTGCTATCTAGAATACCACGATAATAATAGATGGGATAAGTGTTACTAGCATCGGAAGAAGCGCCAAAGACCGAACTATTATACTCATAGACGCCAGAGTTGGAAGTGTCTGCAGAAGGATTAGCAGAAGTAGGAACAGTAATCACGGCTCGCAAATCACTAGCGGTTTGAGTGCCCTTAGACATGCTAGCAACTAAATCATAAAGGGTAGTTGTCATGTCTCTCCACTGTGCATAAAGTGTAACTGTCGCGCCAGGGTTAGCAATATCAAACACAGATTGTCCTCTAGCATAAGAAGTGCCGTTGCCATCCGCCTGAGTATTCCAACCTGCGAAGCCCATACCGCTTGGCGCCGTAAAGCCATTGGATGAAAGCGTCGTTGAGAAACCATTGTAAACGGTTTGGCTATTCATGGTTCCGCTTCCGCCATTGGCATTGTATGAAATAGTATACTTCCCTAGTGTCCATGGACTTGTTGCTGTACCAGAACCTCCACCAATCGTTGCGCCGTGTTTTAAGGAAATGACTGGACGAACACCATAAGCCGTATCGACACGTCCATTATTAGTCAAAACACCGTTAGTGTTTAAATATAGATTATAAGCATATCCAGAAGAACGATAGGATGGCGTCATCGTCCAGAAGTTAGAACCAGTTCTAAGGAATGACTTAGTATTGTAAGTTGAACCGTTGGCGGCCGTAGAACTACCAGAGCCAGCAAAGGAAGCTTCATCGGCAGTTAATAACCCAACAGGGGCATAGAGGTGCCCATTTCCGCCGTATGATTCATCAGTGGTATATATATCTACAATATTTCTGGAGGCCGTGCAGCCAAGACTTGGGGTCCTAGCCGTAGTGACATTTCTCTGATATCCTGCGAAGTAAGCCACATAAGTAGCGCCAGTATTAGTAGATGTTGTATATGGACGAATACTAGATGTAGCTGTGGTGCCAGTAGAGGTAGTATAGGACATACGATCATTGCAATAGCCGGCGTTAGGCTCTAGCATACTTGTATAATCTGTCATATTGGAGTTATACCAACTCTCCACATTGCTTTTAATAGTAGAGCTGGAACTATTAGATACATAGTTGTCATTGCTACCCATAACAGTAGCAAACGCAATGCCGGTGGTTGTATTCGTATTTGCATAACCTCCGTAATGGGTGTATCCTACTCTAACAATTTGGCGAGCGTCGGTAGCAGTGCTTTCAGTTCCGTTAAAGGTGCTTGTTGACACTGGTGAACTAATCTGTGCCGCAGTAGTTGCCTTGGCACAAGTGCTGCTTCCCCAGGTTCCGTTATAAATCATC
>JAZSMA010000007.1:0-15928 GCA_045535655.1 Candidatus Nanosyncoccus sp. | reverse complement strand
CGTCGTAATTTACGAAATGTCTAGTTTTCAACTCTGGGACCTCGAAAAATCTCCTCGTATCGCCGTTCTTGGTCAACTTGAACCAGATCATCTAAACGTTCATAAAGACTATGAAGACTATTTAAACGCTAAGGCAAACATTACTAAATACCAAACCAAAGATGACTACTTAATCTATTATCAAAATAATCCCGAAACCGTAAAAATCGCCAAAACCTCAAAAGCCCAAAAAATCCCCTATCCCTTCGAAATCCCTCTAGAAATCAAAAACGCCATCAAACTTCCTGGTAAACATAACGAAGAAAATGCTCTCGCCGCTATCGCTGCCGTCGCAAGCTATAAAAATATCTCACCAGACGCATATTTAAACACTTATAAAAACACCATTATTAAAGGGCTCGAAAGCTTCAAGGGTCTCCCCCATCGCCTCGAATTTCTCCGCGAATTAAACCATATAAAATATTATGATGATAATTTTTCCACTAATCCCTCCTCTACCCGTGTTGCTATCAATGCTTTCCCGAATGATAATTTAGTCATAATCATCGGTGGTCGCGATAAAACCGATAATGAAGATTTACCAGAAATCCACGAAATTTTAGAAGCTCCCCAAATTAAAAAAATTATCCTCTTGGGAGAATCCGGCCACGAACTCGCTAAAAGATATCAAGACGAGCGCTTTATTATCGTCGAATCTCTCAAAGAAGCTGTCGAAACCGCCAAACAATCAGCCGAAACCCTAGCTCCTTCTATCGTCCTCATGTCTCCTTCTGCCGCCTCTTTCGATATGTTCAAAAACGTTTATGATCGTGGCGACCAGTTTAAACTTTTAGTAAGTAATTTGTAAAATTAACATGGCACGAGTGAAAACTTATAAATTACTTACTAAAAGTTTAATCTTGTTTCCAAATTAGAAATAAAGGCTTTTTCTGTCGAAGAAACTGCCGCAAAACCCTTAATCCCCGAGCCAGCAAATTCCCGTGCCAACTCAACCATCCGATATTTATCAATCGACTTAATTAAATTCGGCATATTATCATACTTCTCAATTGTTTCACTAACAAAATAATTTTCCGCATAATAATCCGCAATCTGCCCAACCGTTTGTGCTCCCATCTGGAATCTACCTAACGCATAAGACTTCGCCGCTAAAAAATCCATATCTAAAATTTCCCCATTCAAAGTCTTCATCAACTCCGTCTGGATTAAGTCAAACAGCGCCTCCGCATTTTCTACATTCACTTCTCCATCAAAATCCCAATAGGAGCTCGTCGCATTACTCGCAATCGAACTCCCCATCCCATAAACTAAACCTCGCTTTCTTGCCGCCCCAAAAATCTTCGAATTTGTCGTCCCATTTAAAATATGGTTCAAACAATTCATTGCAAAAGTTTCTTCTGGATCTAAATGTCTTGGCGTTACCAACGAAAACCCAAACGTAATATTCGAAGCATCTTTCCGTCTAATCGAAACCGCCTCCGACGAATGTAATTCCGCCTGCGGAATCTCAAATTTTTCTCCCTCTTTTAAGTCCCACTTCTCTAACATCCGCATAATTTTATGCTTGCGCCCATGAATCTTTCCCGCAATAATAAATAACATATTTTTCGCCGTGTGCGTTCTTCGATAATGCTCCCTAATATCCTTTAATTCAATATTTGAAATCGTCTTTATCCTCTCTGATAAATCTAAAACATCCTCTCCTACTGCCTGCTGCACCTTTGGCCACAACAACCTATAATAATCATTCATATATCCAGTCAGCTCAGATTTTACATTACTTTTTTCCGATTTCAACTCTTCTTCATTAAACTTTGGTTCACAAATCGAAACTTCCTGCAAATCCATAATTCTTTCCCACTCAAAATCCGCACATTCCGTCTCGTAACAAACTGAAATATCCGATGTCCAAGCATTATGATATGCTCCATTTTTAGTAAATTCCGCCTCAAAAGCTTGTTCGTCCTTAAATTTCGCATTTGCCCCAAACGCCAAATGTTCAACTAAATGCGGGATTTCATAAACATCATGATTCTTTGCATATTGCATACCTGCTCGAAATTGAATCCTCGTCGACATCACGCTTGCACCAGGTATATCAATCAATAATCCCTTCGCACCATTCTTTAAAGTTATTTCCTCAACTGAATGTTTCATTTTACCTCTCTTTTTTCTTCAATTTCAGAACCATCTTGACTTTTTATTGAACTTATGTTATAATAGAAAAACTACTTTCTCTTTCCTTTTTTTCGTTTCGAACTTGACTTTTTCTTCGATTTTGCCCGTCGCGGAATCGGTTTCCCCCCTGTCTTTTTCTTAAACTCTGAATCCAAATTCCTCTCTCCCGCCGAAATTTCATTTACTCCTCTTTCCGTCTGTCCTTCCGCCATCTTGGTTAATTCAGATTCATATTCCTCACCATCTGTCACATCATCAGCCCTCGCTTCTGCCGGCGTAATCGAAAGTAAAATCTTCAAAACTTCTTCTCTTAGATTTCTTTGTAAACCATCAAACAATTTCTGCGACTCCGAACGGTATTCTACTAGCGGGTCTCTCTGGCCTACCGAGCGCCAGTGAATTCCTTCACGCAAATGTTGCATATTCTCAAGATGCTGCATCCATAGAGTATCCAAAACCTTAAGATAAACTTCACGCTCTACTTTTCGCATCGTCTCCTCGCCAAATTCCATCTCTTTCTTATGGTAAGCCTCTTCGACCGCTTCTAGTGCCACTTTCTCGCGCTCTTTTTCTTTTCGCATCAATCCAATTTCATGAATCAAATCATCATCAAAATCAAATACTGCCTTAAACTCTTCATCAAAATTTTTATTTACCCGCGAAGAAAACTCCGTCAACATCTTCACTTCTTCGCGCATCAATCTCTTAATTTCTGGGTAAATCTCCTCTCCATCCAAAATCTTTCGTCGCATCATATAAACTACTTTACGATGCCGGTTAATCACGTTATCGTATTGCACTACATTCTTTCTTGAATCAAAGTTAAAACCTTCAATTCGTTTTTGTGCTGCTTCTAGCGTCTTAGAAATTGCTTTCGTCTGAATCGGTGTATCTTCATCCACCCCTAATCTTGTCATCAATACTTTTACTCTATCACCTTGGAAAATTCGCATCAAATCATCTTCACACGAAACAAAGAACTGTGTTGTTCCTGGATCACCCTGACGACCACCACGACCTCTTAACTGATTATCAACTCGCCGAGAATCATGCCTTTCCGAACCAATTACTACTAATCCCCCCAGTTCCTTTACTCCTTCTCCCAACTTAATATCCGTTCCTCGCCCCGCCATATTCGTTGCTAGCGTAATCGCACCTTTTTCTCCTGCCTTCGCAATAATCGCCGCTTCCCGTTCATTATTTTTCGCATTCAAAAGCTCATAAGGCAATCCATACCCATCCAAATATCTCGCAATTTCCTCATTATTTGCAATCGAACCCGAACCAACCAACACCGGCTGGCCTTTTTCATGATATTTTTTAATTTCTTCCGCAATCGCCTTTAATTTACCCGCCTTCGTCTTATAGATTAAATCGTCCTTATCCACACGCACAATCGGCTTATTCGGTGGAATCTGCACCACATCAAGCGCGTAAATCTGTTGAAATTCTTCTGCTTCCGTAAACGCCGTTCCCGTCATACCCGATAACTTCTTGTAAAGTCTAAAGAAATTCTGGAAAGAAATTGTCGCAAGCGTCATTGACTCTTGTTTTACTACCACCCCTTCTTTCGCTTCAATCGCCTGGTGCAGACCTTCATTATATCGTCGCCCCTGCATCAACCGGCCTGTATGCTCATCTACAATAATCACTTCACCCGAATTCGTCACCACATAATCTTTATCTCGTTTAAAGATAATCTCCGCCCGAATCGCTTGGTTTAAATGATAGACTAGTCTCGTATTTTTCGTCGAATAAATATTATCTACCCCTAAAATATTCTGCACTTTCTCGATGCCCTTATCAGTTAAAGTCACCGAACGTCTTTTTTCATCGAAAATATAATCCTCTGGCACCAATCTCGAGGCCACCTTTGCAAACTGATAATAAGATTCCGGATTATCCCCAGACGGCGCTGAAATAATTAACGGTGTCCTCGCTTCATCAATTAAAATTGAATCCACCTCATCCACGATTGCAAAATTCAACTCTCTTTGTCGCAAATATTGCACTTCCGAAGTCATATTGTCTCTCAAATAATCAAATCCAAATTCGTTATTCGTTCCGTAAGTAATATCCGCCGCATACGCCTCTTTTCTCGTCGCTGGACGAAGATGTCTAAATCTCTCATCGTCATGTTCATTATTTTCATATTCCGCGTCATAAATAAACGAAGCTTCATTAATAATCACCCCGACGCTCATACCAAGAAAATCATAGACCGGACCGTTCCAACCCGCATCACGCTGCGCCAAATAATCATTTACTGTCACAACATGCACACCTCGTCCAGTCAAACCATTAAGATATGCTGGCAACATCGCCACAAGCGTCTTCCCCTCACCAGTTTTCATCTCCGCTACTGCCCCCTCGTGTAACACCATTCCACCAATTAACTGCACATCATACGGGCGTAAACCTAAAATCCTCCGCGATGCTTCCCTTGCCACCGCAAAAACTTCCGGTAAAAGTTCATTCAAAATTTTCGTATCATCAACTGGCGCCTTCTTCTTCTTTTTCTTTTTTGTCGTCTCTTCTGTCTTCTCTTCCGCTTTTACTTCTTTTAGGGCTTTCGCTACTTTTTTCTTGAAAATTTCCGTCTGACTCGCCAGCTCTTTATCAGACATCTTTTCATATTTTGCTTCTAACTTATTAATCTCCTGCGCTCTCTTCCATAATCTCTTCAAAACTTTCTTTTGGGCATCACCAAAAATCCCCTGTAAAAACTTAGTCAACGTGGTCTTATCTGCCAACTTATCAGTTGGTTTCTTCTCTTTTTTCGTCATAAAACTCCAATCTTCCCCCTATTCTACCACATTATTTCCTTCTAATAAAGATGTTTCGCCAATTTTTCTTCTGACGATGTGGCTGTGATTCTAACTTATAACGTCGAATTTGACCAGTTAATTTCGCCTCAACTAAATCAATTCCCGCAAATACATTTGAACATTCATCTTTAGCCGCAATCACTTTTCCACCCGGAATATCCATCGCCGCAGAAATTTCATACTTTTCGCCCTTATTTTTGCCAATTTCTGCCACTACAATTTTCGCTACTATATCCTTCTTAGAGCCCCGCGGTAAATACTTATCCAACTTTCCAATCCGTTTTTTGGCATATCTCCTGAACGCTTCTTCGACTTTATATCCGTTACCACTTATCTCAATTTTTTCTATCATTATATCTCCTCTTTGTTATTTAAATATGGCTTGAGCGCTTCCGGCACTTTCATCTTCCCGCCATCCGTTGCATAATTTTCAATCACTGCTACCATCGTCCGCGCTAGAGAAACCGCCGTCCCGTTCAAAGTATGCAAAACTTCTACCGTTCCGTCTTCTCGTCTTACTCTAATGCTTAGATTGCGTGCTTGAAAATCTGTGCAATTCGAACAACTCGTAAGTTCCCTATACGATTGATCAGCTGGTGACCAATATTCAATATCATACTTTTTCGCCGCCGGAGCCCCTAAGTCTCCCGCCGCAATATTAATCACCCGATAAGGAATCCCCAATTCTTGCCAAATTTCCTCTTCTATCTTTAAAATTTCCTCATGCATTTCTTTCGATTTTTCCGGTAAACAGAAAATATACATCTCTAATTTATTAAACTGATGCACCCTAAATAGACCGCGTGTATGTTTTCCGGCCGATCCAGCCTCTTTTCTAAAGCAAGCTGATAAACCTGCATACTTTAGCGGTAAATCTTTTTCGTCAATAATTTCATTCATATGATAACCAGTCAACGCAATTTCCGCCGTCGCAATCAAAGCTAAATCTTCTCCCTCAATAAAATACTCATCAGACTGTTCAGAAGTTCGCGGATTAAAACCAGTCCCCTCTAAAACTTTCGAGGAAACCAAATCCGGCACCGTCATAAAGTTAAAACCTTTTTCTAAGATCTTCTTAATTCCAAACTGAATTAAAGCATTTTCCAGTAATGCCAACTCATTTTTTAAATAATAAAATTTTGTTCCCGCTACCTTAGCTCCTCGCTCAAAATCTACCCAATCCCTAGAAATCGCATAGTCTAAATGATCAACTCCAGATTTCTTATTCTCTCCCCAACGCTTTACTTCTACACTATCTTCTTCTCCTCCTAGTGGCACATCCTCAAAAATAATATTCGGCACCGTCTTTAAAGCCACCGAATATTCTTCCTCGATTTTATTTAAATCCTCCTCTAAAACCGCTAATTCTTCCTTTACTTTTTTACCTTCACTAATTAGCCCCTCATCCGGCTTCCCGCCTTTCATTTTTGCTGCAATTTCATTTCTCTGTCGCCTTAGTTCCTCTACTCTCGCCAGCTCTTTCTTTCTTTTGTCATCTAACGCTACTATTTCCTCAACGTCTACTTTATAACCTTTTTCTTTTGTAGATTTTTTCACTAAATCTAAATTTTCTCGAATAAACTTCACATCTAACATGTTTTCATTATATCATACAATGCCAACCAATTATCCAAAGTCAAATCGCCTGGTCGCGCGTTTATATCTAAATTCAATTTGTTAAATATTTTTAAAAGAGCTTCCTTATCTTCTAATTTCGAAAGATTGTGGATTAGTTTTTTCCGAGGCGACGAAAAACTTAGTTTTACCAATTTGAAGGCTTCATCTGGAATTTTAGCCTCTCTCGGTTTTAAAATAATCACCTGACTATCAACTTTTGGTGGCGGTGTAAATTCTTCTTTTACTACTACCGGTCCTAACTCTACATCCGCCCTATTTTTCACAAATATCGATAAAACTGTCTCTTTTTTATCAGTAATTCTTTCCGCCACTTCTTTCTGAACCAATAAAACAACTTTTTCCGGCTTATTTTCTAAGGTCAAAATTTTTTCAATAATCGGACTAGTAATATAATACGGAATATTTCCCGCTACAACATAGGGTTCTTTAACTACAGAAAAGTCAAAATCTAAAATATCATCATTAATTACTTCTAAATTTTTTCCCGGAAAAGATTTCGGTAAATTTTCCGCCAATTTTTGATCAAATTCTATCGCTATAACCTTATTAAATCTCTTCAATAAACTCGAAGTTAAAGTTCCTAAACCCGGACCAATCTCAACACAAAGCTCCCCCTCCCCCGAAAGTTGTGCAATCTCTTCAAGTATTTCCCGATTCTTTAACCAATGCTGGCCCAACGATTTCTTATTTTTCATTTAGTACCAACCATGCGCATACCAAAAGTTTAGCGCCGGACCCCAACCACCATATCGTCCATTTACATAACCAATCATCCAACGAATTTGCGTCACCGGGTTAGTCTCCCAATCAGCCCCTACTGAAGCCATCTTGCTACCAGGTAAAGCCTGCGGAATTCCATACGCCCCTGATGAAGCATTTCTCGCATCAACCCTACAGCCACTTTCCCGATAAATCAAATCTAGTGCTGCCGAAAGATCAGCTTCCGAAACCCCCGCCTGTCTCGCCCATTCAGCACAAGTCCCCCATTCTGGCGGGATAGATTTCTTCACCCCAACTGCCACAATACGATTAACTGGCTGACGAATTATTTCCTCAGAAACTACTTCTCTCGAAACTTCTTTATTATCTACATAAAGCACATTATAATAAACTCTCTTCGCGCCCACCTCACCCAACTGACGCACCTCAGTCTTTCCAGATGCAAGATTAATATCTCTTACAGTTTCTTCTCCAAACGGGATCTCTTCCTCCACCGTAATCGTTCTTCCTCCATTTCGCGTTACTTTATAAACATTCGCTATTCCCGCCTCTAGAAAGCTGTCGTTTGGCATCATTTTAATTTCATCCCCATCGTAAATCGTCAACCCAGCTTCTTCTGCAATCATCTTCGTATCATAATTTGCCGTCATTAAATACTTTTCATTCACGCCATCTTTTATAACTACCGGTCTCGCCCGGTAAATATTAATATGAAAATTATTCGCATTAATTTCCGTTTCAAGTCCAGGTTCAACCTTATCACCCTGATTTAAAATAATCTCAGCTCTTTCTAAAGCCTCTTTTACTGTCCTAGCATCAGTTTTAACAATCAACTTATCCCCATTGTCATAAAAAGTTACAAACTTATTATCAGTCTCTTGAATCAAACTGGCTTCTTCGCCATCTGCAAAAGTCGAAGCAGAATTAGCTTTCAAAAAACACCCAAAAAACACAGCTAAAGTAATTACGATAACTAAAACTAGAGCTTGATCGAATTTTTTCGAAAGCTTCATAACCATTATTATATCACACTTTTTCAAAAAATGATAAAAACCCCTCACACACTAAAGGGGTCTTTAAACTAATTCCTAGGTGGCGGCTATACATCTAACTTAGCCAAAACAGCTCTACACTCTCCACCCTTTTTCTCCCAATCGTTTAGGCTTCTCTCAACGTCGGTTCAGCCCAAACTTAACTTTATTTTAGCATAGGCAGAAACATTGTCAACCTTGTTTTTTAAAAATCTTTGTGGTCTAATATATTTTAATTTTTAACATATTTTACAGGGATAAATTTAAAAAACCGAACAAGTTATACTTGACTATTTTGAAAAATATTTTTATTTATTTTTATTATATTTCATTCATCAACTTATCTAAACCCTTTCTTGACAAATTGGAATAATTGGTGTAACATAAAAGCATAAAGGTTATACACAAAAAATAAAAACTAAAAGGTTAAAAAATGAGTAAACTTAACGTGATTCTGTCGGATCTAGATGTGCCTAATACTGGCGCCCTAACTGATGGAAATTTTGACTACTTAAAAGTAGTCGGAGTCGGTAGTTTAATACTCGGACTCTTCGTTATCGCTTTCATTACTACTATCGTAATGAAAAAGCGCCAACATAAATTTCTTACTGCTAAAGGAGGAAATTTTAAAATTCATAAAGGAATTAAGACTTTATTTGGCCTGGTTTTACTAATCGGTATTCTAGGTTTAGGCCTATCTACTGCTAACCGTCAAATAGCTCAATCTAGTGAAGTATTTGCAGATGAAGAACAAAATTCTGATAGTCTTTCTATTAAAGTAGACGACGTTACAATTGAAGCTAATCTTAGTTCTGAAGATCAATTCGCTACTGCTAAGAATATAGTTACAGTTAGCTCGCCTGCTGCTAATGGATACACTCTTAGCGTCTATGCTAATAATCAAGATTTAACTCTTGAAGACGCCGAAGATGAAAAATATACTATTAAAGGTTTAGAAACTGAAACTCCAGCTATACTTGAATCTAATACTTGGGGCATTTCCTTAGTAGAGCCAGAAGACGAAGAATCAGAAATTTGGCAAGCCATGCCAAACGAAAAAGCTTCCGCCCTTATTCTGAAAGATACCAATAATGCTACTCCAGCCAACGATCAGACTGAAGTTTATTACGGCGTAAAAGTCAACGACGAACTTGCCGCTGGCACTTATTCTAATACTATTAATTATCTAGCCGTAGCCAATGGACCTTTGCGTATAACCATAGAAGATGCTTACAATACCCTTGGCCTGCAAAAATATCTCGGTCATTATGTTATGCAAGACATGAACGAAGAACTTTGTAATCTCGTTAATATCTTAGAAGATGAAGGAGAGGCCCAGCTTATTGATATTAGAGACAATAAACTCTACTATGTTGCCAAGCTTGCCGATGGACATTGTTGGATGACTCAAAACTTAGACCTAGACATTGAAGCTGGCCGAACCTATACTCCAGCCGATACTGATATCCCAAGCAACTGGACACCGACAAGATCCACTACAGATAATAATTCAATTTGGTGTGAAGGCGGACAAACCGATGCGCGTGGAAGATGTAGGAGCAATAATACCGCAGAATCTTTTGACCCAGGAGATTGGTATTTTCATGAACAAGATGAAGAAGATTCTCCACATAACCATGCTGGTAATTATTACAACTGGACCGCAGCAATAGCTATGAATGAAAGCAGCGAATACAATACAGAAGAAACCATTACTGTTGATCAATCAATCTGCCCAACCGGTTGGGCTTTACCGCGTGCCGGCATTGGAAATGGTAGTTTCTATAATCTATTAAAAGAATATGGTTTTACTAATAGCTCTATCGTCGAAGATACTAATATATGGTCTAGTCCGTTGTATTTCGTCGCATCTGCCAGTTGGAATAAAAGTGCCGTATATGCAGGTTGGTGTGGTGGTCTTTGGACAGCTACCACCGACATTACAGACACCGCTTATGCTATGGATTTTAACCAAAGTGGTCAAATTAATGCTGGAATAAATTATAGTTCAGATAAATACTATGGTATCCCTGTCCGATGTGTATCAAGACCAGTTCCCGCTAAGTATACATCTAGGGACATATAAAATTCTTATATTAACTTCTTTTAACAATTTATGCTAAAATAAATTCCATGAACTGGAGGAAATGGCTCGACGAATTTGTTTTAGCCGGCAAAGGCATTCTACTAGCAACAAGAGAGAAACGCTTTTGGTATGGTTTTATTCCCGCTTTCCTATTCTTCGGCATACTCATGAACCTTCTCGCCGGCGGCTTCTCGAAATTCGAATTAATGTCCTCACTCGGTTTTCCTAAAAACCTCAAAATTCTCTTCGATAGTTTCTTGGGCGTTTTCGGACTTAATCAACCTTTCCTCGATTGGCTCCCTATCTTCGCTATCTCAATTCTGCAAGGCACTTTAATTGGCCTCATCGTCCTCCTTTGGAATAAAAAACGTGAATCATCTGCTAAAAACTCTAAAAATTCTGAAAATCTCGAAAAAGCCGGCATTATTACTGGACTCATCGCCCTCGGCGCTGGTTGTCCTACCTGCGGAACCACTCTCCTTACTCCTCTGCTTGGTGCCATCTTTTCTACCGGCGGCCTCGCCGTTACCGGCACTATTTCCACCGTAGTTACATGGCTCGCCATTATTATTGCCATTTTTGCTTTAAAACGCCTTGGTCTCGAAACCTATGCTATAATCGTAAATGAAAGATATTTACAAAAAAAGGAGAAGTGTGAAAAAGATTCTTAGAGTCCTCGGCATCGTCGTTATTTTCGTGGTCATCATCGCTGCTATCATAGCTAGCATGAATAATAAACCTTCTAATGCTGAAAAAGTCTGGGATACCGAAATGTCTATCGGCAACCTCGAAGCAAAAAACTATTTTATTATTTATTCTGACCTCGTTTGCCCATATTGTATAGCCTTCGAAAACGCCATTGTCGAAAACGAAGAACAATTCCAAAAATATATTAAAGAAAATGATATTCTTGTAGAAATCCGTCTTTCCGATTTTCTCTACGAATACGGCGAAGCTAGAGCAATTAACTCCCGTTATTCCGCCGTTGCTACCTATTGCGCAAAAAATCGAGGTAAATTCTGGGACTATTATAATTTAGCAGTTACAACAATCTGGAACGATTATTTCAAAGATTTAGGTAAATCCGCTCTTTCTAAAATGGCTAGCATGGATAAAACTTATTGGATTAATATCGGCAAAAAAATCGGGCTAGGCGATGACTTTGTCTCTTGCGTCGAAAATGACGAACCTATAGAAGAAATCGAAAAAAATGCCGCCAAAACCGCCAAACTTGCTAACGGTATGCCCTATTTCAAACTCAACAACTATACTAGCTCCGGTTTTGATTTATCATGGGGCTGGGAATACGTCTTAATGTATTTCCAAGCTGGCCTAGAAAGTTGATTTAAAAATCTTCTCATTTTTAATATTATCTGGTAAATAATTTTTATCTAAATGAAAACCAGACTCCCATTTTTGTCCTTTTCCATATCCCAAATCCTTCATTAATTTCGTCGGTGCATTCCGCAGCCAAACTGGCACCGGTTCCCCCGGCGTTTTCCGCGCTAAATCTAGAGCCTTATACCAAGCATCCGCCGAATCCCGATTCTTTTTTGATTTAGAAAGCGCAATACAAGTATGCGCTAAAATTAAGCCCGACTCTGGCATTCCTACTCTCTCTACCGCCTGAAAACACGCCGTCGCAAGACTAAGCGCTCCATTTCCCGCCAAACCAATATCTTCCGAGGCAAAAATTACCATACGCCGCGCAATAAACTTCGGATCTTCTCCCGCCTCTACCATACGCGCAAGATAATAAAGCGCTGCGTCCGTATCCGAACCCCGCATTGATTTTATAAAAGCCGAAATTGTATCGTAATGTTTATCGCCTTTTTTATCATAACCTGGCATTTTCTTTCCCGCCGCTTCTAAAACAATTTCTTCATCCACTTTATTAGAAAGCGACAATGCCAGTTCTAAATCCCCCAACGCGCTCCTCGCATCTCCGCCCGAAAGCTCCGCAATTAAATCCAAAGCATCTCCAGTTATGGAAGGATTATTATTGACTCTCGGGCCGCGTCCGCCCGGCCCGTCGCCACGGGCGGCCGGCGCTCGTCCTCGCGCTGCCGCGCTCCGGATTCCCTCGAGTTCAATAATAATCCCTTCCTTCTTACAAGCTCGCTTTAGGACTTTCAAAATCGCGTCTTTCGATAACGGCGAAACCACTACAACGCGTGACCGACTAAGAAGCGGCGAAATTACTTCAAACGAAGGATTTTCCGTCGTTGCTCCAATCAAAGTAATTAAACCCGACTCTACATGCGGCAAAAACGCATCCTGCTGCGCCTTATTAAAACGATGAATTTCATCCACAAACAAAATCGTCCGCGTCTGTAAATTCCAATTTAATTTTGCTCGCGCTACTACTTCTTCTACGTCTTTTTTTCCTGCTGTTACCGCCGAAATTTCCACAAAATCCGCCTTAAATTCTTTTGCCAAAATTCTAGCAAGCGTCGTTTTGCCAGTTCCTGGTGGCCCCCAAAAAATCAAATTCACCGGCTCGCCTTTTTTTGCAATTTCCGTCAAAATCTTTCCATCCCCAATAATCTCGTCCTGTCCTACCACTTCAGACAATTTCGTCGGCCTCATTCTCTCCGCTAATGGCACTCTATTCATACCATATATAATATATTATATCGCTATATCTTTCAACGTTCTCTCTGGACTAAAAACTTAAACATTTTTACAAAAAAATCTTTACAACTCAGAATTTTTTATGCTAAAATCAAATTAATATTAATAAAAGGAGTTACACATGTTTAACACTTCACGTAGCTATGACTACTATCTTGATGACTATAGTTCATCAGCATCGGCTCTAGAAGGCGCCGGTATTTGGGTCATCATAGCAGCTATTCTTGCCATCGTTGGCGGAATTTTAGTCTACTTCCTATTCGTTAAAAGCAAAACTGAGCCAAAAGGCAAATTCCTCAAATGGCTCAAGGATTTCTTAAACTTCAAGGTTATGTGGATTGAACCAATCCTCAAAGTCGTTTATTATATTGCTACTATTTTTGTCATTCTCTTTTCGTTCACATTCTTGGCTCTAGGTGGAGTTGGTGTTCTTTCCTTCTTCCTCTGTCTCATTCTTGGGCCAGTCGGCGTGCGTCTAGCTTATGAAATGACCATGATGTTTATCATGATCTGGCGCAATACTCGCGATATTGCCGAAAAAGTCGCTAAGAAATAACGTCTTTTGACAACAAAAAATCCCCTCCCGCGAGGGGATTTTTGTATAATTTTTTTATTCATTTTTCCACAAGTAATTTTAGCTCTTTTACTCTGTTAGCTACCCCAACATTCCCATCAATTAATTTGGCCTGTGGAAAAAACTTTTGAATTTTATCTTTAATTAACGAATAGTGCGTGCAACCTAAAACTACCAAATCAAATTTTTCCACTCCTCTTAAGATTTTTTCTAATACCTCGTCAATATATTCATTATTTTCTATTGCATCAGCTAGCCCAGCGCAAGCCAATAATTCCATTTTCTGACCAACCTTTTGATTCTTCTCTACTAAACTATTCAGTCGTTCGGACTCAATCGTCCCAGGCGTCGCCATTACTAAAACTTTTTTCGCCTTAGTTTTACTTGCCAATTTAACCGCCGGCTCCGTCCCCACAAATTGTAGATTCGGATACAATTCACGCAACCTACCAATACATTTCGTCGTTGCTGTATTACAAGCTACCACTATAATTTTTGCTCCCCACCTTTCCAGTCTATCTACAATACCCTTCACTATTCTCATTAGTTCTTCGTCCGACTTCTCGCCATACGGACAATTTTTTGCATCACCAATAAAAAGATATTCCTCATCCGGCAACAATTTCTTTATTTCTTCTAAAATTGCCGTTCCCCCTTTTCCTGAATCAAAAACCCCAATTTTCATCAATCTATTATATGATATAATCTAATATAATTAAAGTCTAAGGAGGTCAATGCTATCACCAAACGAAATTGCTAAGAAAACTATCGAGGTGGGGAAATCTAAAGCTAAGCTCTCATCTGGAAAAATGTTACTTCTTGGCATTTTCGCCGGTATGTTTATTGCCCTAGCGGGAGTTGGCGCAACTTTCGGCAACGCCTACGGCGGAAAAATCGCCGGCGCTTTAATCTTCCCAGTCGGTTTAATTATGGTAGTCCTCGCTGGTAGCGAACTATTTACCGGCAACAACCTCATGCTCATCCCCTGGATCAAAAATAAAATCAGTCTCGGACAACTATTAAAAAATTGGCTCCTAGTCTTTTTAGGAAATTTCATTGGCGCTTTGCTGGTCGCCTTCCTCGTTACTTATAGTGGCGTATTCGACAACATTTCCGAATCCGTCATCGCCACCGCCACAACAAAATCCAACCTCGGGTTCCTAGAAGTCACCATCCGCGGCATTTTTTGTAATTTTCTAGTTTGCATTGCAGTTTGGATGGCCTTTGGCGCCGAAACTGTCTCCGGCAGAATTCTCGCCATCTTCGGTCCCATCATGCTTTTTGTCTTATGTGGATTTGAACACTCCGTCGCCAATATGTTTTACGGCCCCGCCGGAATTTTCGTCGCTTTAAAGAACGGCCTCACTCCAGAAAATCTCAACTTCGGTCTCTTTTTATTTCATAATTTATTACCAGTCACTCTTGGCAACATCATCGGCGGCGCCGGCCTCGTCAGCGTCGGCTATTACCTCGCCTATCTCAGAAAATAAAAAGACAAAAAATTTTATTTTGCAATCAAAAAATGTCAGATTAGTTTTTTCTTCGTGCGAAGCGCTATTATTGATAGGGCAAGCACGAAAAAAGGCCGAGATGTCGGCTTTTTATAGGAATTGGTGAGGGACGACCAGACGTTGTTGCTCGGCTTTGCATGGTAGTGGACTGGTGTATCGACCACCCCGAATACACTGCGAAGATCAAGGTTATACCTAAGAAAGATTATCCGGTGCTGATGCCGTGCAAGTTCTGAGGTATACTTTTGCAGGCAAAGAGATTCGAACTTTTAAGGAAATACAGCTCAATTAGAGCCGCAGAGGCTTAAAACAATAACAATGGAGATAATAAAAGAAATACAATGTCAATGGTATAATAGTAACTAGAATATTGAGCAATTATATCTTAAAAAGGAGACCTTTATGGCATTACAACTAACCAACGAATGGGACAAAGTATTCGAAAAAAGCGACAAAGTAAATCACAGAAAGGTTTCTTTCAAAAACCATTTCGGAATTGAAATAGCGGCAGATTTATACGAACCAAAAGAAAGAAACGGCAAGTTGCCGGCAATTGCTATTTCTGGACCATACGGTGCAGTTAAAGAGCAGTCATCTGGCCTCTACGCTCAAACCTTAGCGGAACGCGGTTTTTTGAGTCTAGCTTTCGATCCATCATTTACTGGCGAATCCGGCGGTGAAACTCGTTACATGACTTCCCCGGATTTGAATGTAGAAGATTTCCAGGC
>JAZSMA010000023.1:0-3763 GCA_045535655.1 Candidatus Nanosyncoccus sp. | reverse complement strand
ACAGTTTTGACCGACTTACGCTTTGGTAGTGGCGCAAAACGCGGCTTTTCTTTGGTTTCTTTCTCATTGTCGCCCAATTGAATAAACCCGCCATTCTTTCCTACCTTAGCGTAAATTGGCTGACCCGTCTCCGGATGATGGCCTAAGAGTCTCGCGTTATTATATCTCTCTACTCCGTTAGCTACCAATACTGTATTTTGAAATGGCCCATAAAAATCCCGGAGCATTTTGACGCGCTCCAATTTAGCATCAGCCACCAAATCTAAATCCTTTTCGATATTTGCAGTGAACTGATAATCCACAATATTTTTAAAATTATCCGTCAAAAATCCCGAAACCAGTTCCCCAATTGGCGTCGGAATTAATTTATCTTTATTTGCACCAAATTTTTCCTCTACCATGTGTGCTTTTAATGCACCATGTTTTGCTGTGAGTTCAACAATTTCTCTCGTTTCGCCTTCACTTTCGCCTTTAATAGCGTATCCTCGCGCTTGAATTGCGGTCATAATTGAAGCATAAGTTGATGGTCGCCCAATACCGAGCTCTTCTAACTTCTTAACCAATGAACCTTCAGTATATCTTGCCGGTGGTTTAGCGTAGGTTTGCCTAGCAACGAGCTCCAAACAATCCATCTTGTCGCCTTTCTTAACTTTCGGCAGTTCTAAATCTTTCGATTTTCCATAAACCTTTAAGAATCCGTCAAAAATTACTATCTCACCCTTTGCAACAAAATCATGACTTAATTTAATAGTAGTTTTTGCCACTTTTGCGGCCGCCATCTGGGTGGCAACAGTTCGTGCCCAAATTAACTTATAAAGCTTTTTTTCATATTCAGTCTTACCAGCCCCTACTCTAGTTATATCAGTTGGGCGAATCGCTTCATGTGCCTCTTGTGCTTGGGTATCCTTAGTCTTAAACGTCCGCACTTTTAAGTAATTTTTTCCAAAAGTTCCTTCAATATACTTTGCAATTGTTACGATCGCCTGAGAACTCAAGTTTAAAGAATCGGTTCTATGATAAGTAATCAAGCCGGCCTGATAAAGGCCTTGTGCTGCACTCATGGTCGTTCGTGAGGAAAAACCTAATTTGGCATTTGCTTCAATTTGGAGCGCTGCAGTTGTAAATGGCGCAGGATTTGTTCTAGTTCCCTCAGTTTCCTCCACATTCTCAACTTTATAAGTTTCTAAACTTAACTTTTCTAATATTTTTTTCGCTTCTTCTTTGGTTTCCGGCGCACCACCTTCATAAATAGCATCAAATTCTTTATCTTTTTTAAATTTACCACTAATCTTAAAGGTGAATTTTGCCTCAAATTTTTCAATTTCTTTCTCGCGTTCAACAATTAATCTTAGCGCTGGCGATTGCACTCGTCCCGCCGAAATTGCTCCCGGTACCTTTTTTCTCACAATATCTGATAAATCATATCCAACCAACATATCCAAAGTTTGTCTCGCTTGTTGCGACGCCACCATATCCATATCCACTTTGCGTGGATTTTTAATTGCTTCCTCTAAAGCCGATTTAGTAATTTCATGGAAAGTAATCCGCGCGGTATTTTTTGGCAGTTTTAAAACTTCACATAGATGCCAAGAAATCGATTCTCCCTCGCGGTCCTCATCAGTCGCTAGCCAAATCTTATCCGCCCCTTTTACGGCTTTTTTTAGTTCAGTAATAATTTTTTTATGATCAGGATCAATTTCGTAGGTCACATCAAAAGTAGCCTTATCAACCTTTGTGTCTTTCCGAATATGCCCTACTGAGGCCAAGACCTTAAAATCCGTTCCGAGATATTTTTCAATTGTCTTCGCTTTTGCTGGGCTCTCTACTATTACTAAATTTTTTGCCATATAAATAATAATATCACACCTACGCAAGCATAACCATCAAAATAGCCTCAGGTAAGGGTGGGCATCACCTGAGGCTATTTTGGCCCTCTAACGCTTCTCACTATACCGGGAGAGACCCCGGAAGCGCAACCCACCTCACACAAATTGGGGCCCGCCGGTTAGAGGGATTGCTATGCCTTCGAAAGTTCCCTTTCTTAAGTGGAGGTAATACTTTAGACTCTAAACCTATGAAGAAATTTAAAGCTTCGAAAGGGTTTCAAAAGCACGCAACTTCTGCTATACTGAGATCGTATAGCTGAAATTATAATTTATTTAGGTGCGGTGTGGGGCTTTTTTAAGTCCCAACTGTTTTTATTATATCACGCAGGAGAAAAAATGTCAACACTTTTTTCACACTTTTTTACAAAAATCAACCAAATTTCGCCCCTAGAGCATAAATTTACAGAGGTGTTAGATGCTATTGCGCTTAAGCCTAAAACATTGTATTTTTATGGAAAATTGCCGGAAAATATGTTATCAAAACGCCCAAAAACCGTCGCTATTGTCGGCTCACGCCACAATACTCGTTACGGCGAGGAAGTCGCTTATAAAATGGCTTACGAACTAGCTAAAAGAGGTGTTATTATCATTTCCGGCCTCGCTTTTGGCATTGACTCAATCGCCCATCAAGCTGCGCTTGACGCCGGAGGTAGAACTATCGCCGTGCTCGGCACCCCTATAAATCAGATTTTTCCTCGAAGTCACCAAGCCCTCGCTCAGGAAATTATTAAAAAAGATGGTGCTGTTATTAGTGAATATCCGCCCAACGCTAAAATCTTCCCTAAAACCAGTTTTCTTGAGCGCAATCGTATTATTTCTGGTCTATCCGACCTCGTTGTTGTAGTCGAAGCTGCTGAAAGGTCTGGTTCTCTTAATACCGCTGCTCATGCCCTTGAACAAGGCAAAGAAGTTTTTGCCGTCCCTGGCAACATTAATAACCCCTATTCGATAGGCTGCAATAAACTGATTAAACAGGGCGCCAATCCCTATACTTCCCTAGACGATCTTCTTCATTTTTTCTTCCCAGAAACTCTCAAAAAATCTAAAAAAACGCATCAAACCCTACTTTTTGGCGATTCCGCAGAAGAAACTGCCATCTTAAAAGCTATTTCAGAAGGCATTCAAGATGGCGAAATTATTGTTAAAACCCTAAATATGCCAATTTCTATCTTTAATGAGACCACTACCATCCTAGAAATCAAAGGCGCCATTCGTTCGCTTGGCGCTAATAAGTGGGCTCTAAATTAGACTATCTATTTTTTCGCTTAATCCTCTTAAAACTTCTGGTATTTTTTCTTTTTCCTCTGGCGTCCATTTCGATAAAACGAAATCCGTATCGCCAATTTTCTTTCTCAGTTCGTCGTTCCCTGTTCCAACCCTAATTCTCGCAAAGTCTTCAGTCCCCAGCATCTTAATAATTGATTTTAGCCCATTATTTCCCCCTGCCGAACCAGCTTGACGATATCTAATTTTCCCAAATTCAAGGTTGAAATCATCGCAAATCACCAAAATATCAGAGAGCGGTATCTTGTAAAAATTCACAAATTTCTGTACTGCGAGACCACTTTCATTATAATAATCCTGGGGTTTTACGAATAAAATTTCGTCCTTACGCCCAAAAATCGCTCCGTAGCGTGGTTTTTCTTCCCAATTAAGCTTATGCGCCTTAAAATAATAATCCAAGGCTAAAAAGCCCGAATTATGCCTCGTCCAATGATATTTCGTCTCTGGATTTCCTAAACCGACAATCAATTTCATACAGCTTATTATACCAGAAAAAACTATACCCCGCTAGAAGCGGGGTATAGGAGGGCCATGTCGTTATTTGTTATTACGTTTTCTTTTACTTTCGAGAGTTTTTTCAAGATGTAGTTTCT
>JAZSMA010000056.1:0-12639 GCA_045535655.1 Candidatus Nanosyncoccus sp. | reverse complement strand
TGGCGTGATATAATAATAGATATGGCTAAGTTTAAGTTAGTGTCAAAATTCCAGCCGACTGGGGACCAGCCGACGGCGATTAAGCAACTCGTAGACGGGGTTAATAAGGGTATTCACGAACAGACTTTGCTTGGGGTGACGGGCTCGGGCAAGACTTTTACGATGGCGAATATTATCCAGAAAACCCAGCGACCGACTTTAGTCTTGGCGCATAATAAGACCCTAGCGGCGCAGTTATACGCCGAGTTTCGGGATTTTTTCCCGGAAAATGAAGTGCATTATTTTGTTTCGTATTTTGATTATTATCAACCGGAGGCTTATATTGCTTCGACCGATACTTATATAGAGAAAGATTCGGCAATTAACGATGAAATCGATAGATTGCGGCATGCAGCGACGGAAGCGCTATTAACACGGCGAGATTGCATTGTTGTCGCGTCGGTTTCCTGTATTTACGGGATTGGTTCGCCGGAACATTATCTCGAAATGTCGTTTGAAATGAAATGTGGGGAAGCTTTAGCGCAAGTGGAATTTATTCGTAAATTAGTCAATATCCAATACCATCGAAACGATTTGGCGTTTGAGCGGGGTAATTTTCGGGTGATGGGCGATACGATTGATTTATATCCGGCAAATGGGGAGTTTGCCTACCGATTTGAGTTTGGGTTTGATAATTTAGAAGAGATTAAAATTGTTGATCCTTTGACTTTTGAGGTAAGGGAAAAACCGGAATCTGTTCATATTTTTCCGAATACGCATTATGCGACGCCGGCGGGACAATTAGAAAAGGCGCTCGTTAGTATTCGGGCGGAGTTCGAAGAAAGATTGAAATATTTTGAGAAGAACCAGAAATATTTAGAGGCGCAGAGGCTAAGTCAGAGAACCAAATATGATTTAGAAATGCTTAAAGAAACGGGTTTTGTTAAAGGAATTGAAAATTATTCTCGGCATCTCGAAGGAAGGAAGCCGGGTGTGCCGCCTTCAACGTTATTAGATTTCTTCCCAGATGACTGGTTGCTCATAGTAGATGAGTCGCATATGACTTTGCCACAAGTCAGAGGGATGTATAACGGCGATCATGCGAGGAAAACTACATTAGTAGAATATGGATTTAGATTGCCGAGTGCGTTAGATAACCGACCGTTAACTTATGGGGAGTTTAACGCTAAGATTAATCAAGCGATTTATGTTTCGGCGACGCCGGGCGAATATGAGCTAGAGGTTTCGCCGAAGCCGGCCGAACAAGTAATTAGGCCGACTGGGCTATTAGACCCCGAAGTAGAAGTGAGAAGCGCGGATGGACAGATTGACAATTTAATGGAAGAGATTGACCAAAGAATTGCGAAGGGACAACGGACTTTAATTACGACTTTAACGAAGCGGATGGCAGAAGATTTAACTGATCACTTAAAAGAACGGGGAATTAAGACCGCCTATCTACATTCCGATATTGATACGTTAGAAAGAGGAGATATATTACGAGACCTTCGGGCGGGAGTTTATGACGTCTTGGTTGGAATTAATCTTTTGAGGGAGGGGTTGGATTTACCAGAAGTATCGTTAGTGGCAATTCTGGATGCAGACAAGGAAGGGTTCCTGCGTTCCGAATCGGCTCTTATTCAAACCATTGGGCGAGCGGCGAGGCATGAAGAGGGAAAGGTAATTATGTATGCGAATTTTATTACCGAAAGCATGGAAAAGGCAATCTCTGAGACTAATCGGCGACGTGAAATCCAGCAAGAATACAACAAAAAGCATCACATCACGCCACGTTCAGTTGAAAAGGACATATCGGTGGGGCTAAGGGCATTGATTCCAGAAAAAGAGAAAGAAAATAAACTGGATATTAAACGAATTCCAAAAGACGAACTGCCGGCTTTAATTAAACAATTATCATCCGAGATGCAACTCGCGGCGGCAAATTTGGAGTTTGAAAAAGCAGCGGGGATTCGAGACGAGATTGAGAGAATTAAGGAATTTATAGGGGGGAAGAAATAAAAAAAGAAACCGTTACGGGAAGAACATACTGCTCTGTGTAACGATTTCGTTACTTAAAATGTTATCAGATTAGTGATTTAATGTCAACAATTTCGCCTTTTTTATTTATAAATAACATCTTTTTAATTTGTGGCTGTTTGCGACAGCGTTCTATCAGCCAATTCTTGAAATTATTGTCTCTCATTCCTTTAATCCTGGATGAGTCAATGATAAGATTACACGATTGATTATTAATTGCTTCCTTAATACGGTGTTCTATAGTGTTTGTTTTATTACTTTTTGGAGATTTAATCTCATAAATAACTTTGTTTAAATAAATATCAGCTGTTCCAATATTACCTTCTGGTATAAATTCAACTTTATAGCCAGCTTGAGCTAAAATTTTAGCAACACGTTTTTCGTGGGGCCAGGGATTAGTATTTGCGGGAATTATAACTTTTCCAGTTTTTAATTTTTCCATGCTAGCATGCTAGCACAGGTAAGAAAAACATTCAACCTATCTATTCCGGATATGATTAAATTAAGCTAGAGCCGAAACTATTTTAACCTTTCAGGGCAAGCTAATTACTAACTAAACACCTAATAGAGCGGCCGTAGAACTTACTGCTGTAATCCGTACCTGGGTAGACAAGCGAGCTAACCAGATTCAGGTAGTATGAACTGCCGTAATTGCTCGCAGTAGACGACCAATAGTACCCGTAGCTGCCCCTATTATTCACCGACGAGCTATTGGCGTAGCCGGAGTAGAGGAAGTTATTAGGATAACTTCTATATATTTTAGACATATCTGCACCAGTAGGAGTGGTGCTAGAAGTTGCATTTGTTCCTGTACCACCAAGTTGGGTATCTAAATAGGAGAATCCACCTGAAGTAGCACCTTTACCTGTGTTTCTACCATATGGAAGTTTCCAACCAGTAGGACATAGTGAAGTACCAGCTGTTTCGGACGGAGTAAAACCGTTAGCGTCAGTTGTAGTAGTATTATAATAGTTGGTATTAGCAAGAGCTGCAGCCCAAGTGTAGTAGTTACCATAGGAATAGACATTCTGTCCAGTTCCGGTCATATTGGATATGTTAGTGTTAGGATTAATGGTACTATTAGTGTTAGTATTATCATTACGATATCTAGGCATACGATAGCCTGGATAAGTAGAAGTAGTATTACCAATATCAGAAAGTGTAGCTCCATTTACTCCTTTAATATCACCACTTCCATCAGATTTATAAAGAGTGTTAGCAGTAGTAGAGTTAGAGAAGTTAGTAGTCTCAGGTTCGGCTAAACCATTAAAGACTCCACCAAAGGCTCCGTTATTGCTTTGGGTGTTCATTGGGGAAATATTGGCGGTATAGTCTAATCTGAGGTTCTCTATCATCCAGCAATTGCCATCAGCGAGTTTAGCGACGGCGTAGGTATTTTCATCACGAATATCAGTAAGGGCGGTAACTTGGCCGCTACCAAGGCCGGCGCAGCCAGACCAGTTTTGTAAGTAACCGGTTGATTTAACCCAGATGGCGTAGAGTGGCATACCGGCGGAGGAAAGGGCGGTAAATTTGATGGTCTCATTCGGGCCATAGCTGGTGCCAGAATAGTCGTATTCTGTATTCCAACCAGCAAAGCCGTAGCCTGGCCTCTTAAAGTTGGAGGCCCAGAGGGTAGTGGAAGTAGCAGAAGTACCAACATTTTGATCGCCCATACTGTCAGTAACACCACTGGCATTAGGGACATAACAAATACGACCAGCAGCGCAGTTGGTAATGGGTGCGACTGGCGCACTAGAAGAAGGGTGAACAAGGGTATATTTGACCTTGCCGCTATAAATGTCGGCGGTTTGGGTGGGAGAAACATAAACGGCATAGGTGGTTTCGAGCTGTGAGCCGGTGGTAGTATCAGTAGCAGAAGGATAAGAAGCGACTTTGGTAGAAGTAGATGGCACGGCGTGATAGGCTGTGAAATTATTCGGGTTGGTACTTTCAATAACTGGAACATAGCTAGAACCAGCAGAAGTAAGTTTCATGGCCCAATTGGAATTAGTACCATTTACGGCTGTGCCGGTAGCGATAGTTTGGCCAGTATTGATACCATTTAAAGTTGTAGTGCCATAAGTATTGTTAGTATAGCCAACAGCATAAATGGCATAACCAGAAGAATCATTACAAACGACCGTTAGAGTTGTTTTACCAATACCATTAGGATAATAACTACTACTGCCGGAATAAATACCATTAGGAACGGTGCCGGTGTGTGGAGTATTAACGATGCCAGAAACAGTGCAAGCGTCGGCAACAGTAACAGAAGCAGTAGCAGATTTAGTTTCATCGGCTAGGACTTCAGTTGATGATAAAAAAGAAAAAGCTAGAAGGGTGAGAATCGTTAAGACGACTGCAGTTAGGGCAGACGGATTAACCATTATTAGTTTAATCATTTTAATTTATCCTCATCGTGTTTATATATATTTATTATAGCACAATCATTTTGGATGAAAATAGTTTTGGAGGAAAAAGTATGTTACAATTTAAGTATGGGTGGGATTAATATTGATACCATTGAAAAAATCCGGAAAAGAATTAGGGCCTGCGATTATTTAGTGGTCGCACAACTTTTTTTGCAGGATAATTTTTTATTAGAACGACCTTTGGAATTTAAAGATATTAAGCCGCGGCTGCTGGGACACTGGGGAACCTGCCACGGAATTAATGTTATGTATGCAAATTTTAAGAGCCATTTTAGAGACGATGCGGATTTTTCGTTAGTGATTGGGCCAGGACACGGTTTTCCAGCGCTGCAAGCGAATTTATGGATGGACGGGGAATTAGAAAAGATTGATTCTTATCTAGCTGCCAACGAAAAAGGGATGCGATATCTTTGCAGAAACTTTTCTTGGCCGGACGGATTTCCGAGCCACGCTAGTCCTTTGACGCCTTTAGTAATTACGGAAGGTGGGGAGCTTGGTTATGCTTTGGCGAACGCTTATGGTGCGGTTTTAGGACATCCAGAAAAGACGATAGCGGTTTTAATTGGTGACGGAGAGCTAGAAACTGCGACGGCGCTGGACTCTTTGAATTTAAAAAATTTACTGACGGGCGCGAAAAACGGAACGGTCATACCAGTGCTACATTTAAATGGTTATAAAATTTCGGCGCCGACGATTTATGCGCGAAAATCGGAACGAGAGTTAAATGAGTTAATTCGCGGGTTTGGCTTTACGCCGGTTTTAGTTGATGGTGAGGATACCGAGAAATTCCAAGAGCTTCTAAATACGGAGATTGATGCGCCGTTTTATATTTTGAAAACGGAAAAGGGCTTCGGAGGGCCAAATCGATTCCAAATGTCGCACCAAATTCCATTGAAAAATCCGAAGACTGATAAAAAAGAACTGGAAACCTTAGAAAATTGGCTAAAATCTTATAATTTTGCGGAACTGTTTGATAAGACGAAAGGATTTAGATGGTAGTAGAGCGCGTCAAGGAACCAGGTAAGGAAAAGTTTTCGCCGGCGGAAAAAATCGGGGAGCTACTTACAGGGGAATTAAGAAAAAATCCGCATTTTTACTTTTTCTCGCCAGACGAAACGACGTCGAATAAGTTTGACCAGGTTTTTGAGGTAGAAAAAAGAGCTTGGGCGCTGGGAACGGAAAGCTGGGATTTACCAGAAAGTGAGAATGGACGAATTATCGAAATGTTATCGGAAAACGTTTTGTTCTCGGTTATGACGGGACACTTGATGAATAATGAGCCGGCCATGATGGGAAGTTATGAGGCGTTTTTCACAGTAATTACGTCCCAGATTTTGCAACAAATTAAGTTTATGAAGCAGTCAAAACGAGTGGCTTGGCGTAAGGCTTTGCCGGCGGTCAATTTACTATCCACTTCGACTTGTTGGCGACAAGATCATAACGGCTTTACACACCAATCACCAGCGCTAATTTCGGCGCTTCTTAGCGTGCCGTCGAATCTCGTGAATTGTATTTTCCCGGTTGATGATGTAGCGGCAGAAGAAGCGTTTAAATTTATGCTGGATTCAAAGGATGTTGTAAATCTTACAACATTTAATAAGAACGAGATGCCCCGATATATTGATTCGCATCATGCGAATTTTGAATTCGTAAACGGGGGGGCGTCGATTTATGAATTTGTATCGGATAAAAATCCGGATTATGTTTTTACAGCGGCTGGAGATATTGTGACGCACGAAACGATTGAAGCGATTAAGATTTTGAAGGAGGATATACCGGAGATTAAAATTCGGTTTATCGGCGTAAATAGTTTATCGTATCGCGCGATTGGAACGACGAAGAATAAATTATCGAAAGAAAGGTTCTTAGAACTCTTTACGAAAGATAAGCCGATTCTAGCGAATTTCCATGGCTATCCAGAAACTTTTGAGAATATTTTGGAAAATTATACGGAGAGAAGAAGGTTGAGGGTGCACGGATTTAATGAGGAAGGTTCGACTACAACGCCGTTTGAGATGCTAAGAAGGAATATGGCGTCGAGATACGACCTCGCGATAGATGTAGCGAAGGTCGAAAAACGTGAAGATTTAGTTTCGAAATACCAAGCCATTCTAGAGCAAAACCATTTGCATGCTCTAGAATATGGCGAAGATTTAATTAAATAGCTTAGTGATTTTCAGAAGGTCCGTGAGGAATATTGGGGACGTTCGGGGTGCTGGGAGCGCTCGGAGTGAGGCCCATTTCGGCGGAAGCCATGTAGCCAGCACTATCAGAAATCGTAAATTTAATGGAAGATTCAGTATTATTAAGGGTATAACCGTTAATAACGCCGTCACTACTGAGGGAGATGCCGGCCTGTTCAACGCCATTAACGTAGAGAGTATAGCCGGAAATGTCATAAGTGCCACGTTTAATGGTTGCGATGATATTTTTACCACTGAGAGAGAGGGAAAGACGCGGAGGTTCATAGTCACAGGTATCGTTAGTGTCGCGATCATAAGGTTCAGGCACATTATAAACATCGTTACCGGTCATTGGGTCGGTGATTTTTGTGACTTCAACTTCGATCTTGTATTCTTCGGGGGTGCAAGAGGAAGCAAGAAGATGATTATAACGGTTGAAAGTTAAAGTTTCTTTCTTGATGCCAGAACTTTTCGAAGCATTATACCAGCTTGGCCAGATGTCGGTGCGGCCATTGACGGTTAAGGTCTTAAGTCCGGCTGGTTTGACTGGAGTATCGCCAGTTTTCCATTTTCCGTCAGGTTCATAGACATTTTTATGAACAGCTTCCATGTAGTTATTGACGACACGGCGGACAATGGTGTTGTCCGAATTCCTAAGACCGGAGCCGTCGTGGTTACCGTTCCAAACGACGGTAGAAATTGCGGAAGAGGCGCTAATCATAAGAGAGTCTTTAGTCACGTTGGAATTCGCAGTTGTTGTTGTTCCGGTTTTAGAAGCGGTTTCAACACCAGGAACTACGAAACCGAAAGCGTAGGATTGGGAACCCCAGACGAGGGAAGCACGCGCTTTTGGATCATGAAGAATGTCCCAAATCATGTAGGCAACTTGTTCATCTACGACGCGTTCACCAGCATCGTCGGTCCAGCTTTCAATAATATCGCCGGCGCTGTTTTTCAGTTCGAGAACGTAAGTTAAGTCTTTATAGGTTCCGCCACGAGCAATGGAAGCATAGGCGTTGGCGTGTTCGGTTAAGCGAATATTACAGCCGGAGCCGATGGCGATAGAAAGACCATAGCCCTCACGGTCGGCACAATAGGATTTTTCGCCAAGTTTATGAGCAACTTCAAGAGAATTATCAATGCCGTTAATATAAAGGGCCTTAACAGCAGGAATATTAAGAGAGTTTGAAAGAGCTTGGCGGATAGTGACGTTGCCATAGAAACGACCAGTATAGTTACTTAAACGACAGGAGCCGGTATTGCCAGCACAATAAATACTATTAATGTTTTCATCTTTTAGAACGGTGCCTGGTGCGTAGTTAATACCCTCACGTTCAATAAAGAGCGGGGTATAGTCGAGAATCGGCTTGATTGTTGAACCAGGCTCAAGAAGCGAATTGGCAGCATTGTAGGAACCGTATTCGGCATTGTTAAAGTCGACTGAACCGACCATGGCGATAACCTGGGAGGTTTCGACGTCAAGCGAAGTTAGAGCAATATTGTCAGAACCGTTGATATAAAAGAGGCTGGAACCGGTAGCAACAGCGGCTTCGGCGGCTTGTTGGGCGCGGTAGTCAAGCGTCGTCGTAATAGTCCAACCACCCGCACGCATGGTAGAAATACCATATTTTTCTTCTAGTAAGGACTTAACTTCGAGGACGAAATGCGGAGCAAGTAGATTAGCATACTGGCTCGACTCGGGTTGGATAGTGTCGAGAATTGCTACTTCTTTTGCTTCGGCGGCTTCTTCTTTTGTAATGTAACCCATGGAAACCATGTCATCGAGCACTTTATGTTGGCGCTCGATTAACATTTCATTGCCATAGACATTATAAGGATTCAAAACGCCCGGATTGTTCGGAATGGCAGCGAGTAAGGCAGATTCAGCTAGGTTTAGGTCTTTCGCAGATTTGCCAAAATAAGTTTTAGCGGCGGATTCAACACCATTACGCCGACCACCATAAGGCGATTGGTTGAGATACATGGTGATGATTTGTTCCTTGGAATACATGCGTTCAAGCTCGATAGCAAGAATGAGCTCCTTGATTTTACGATTTAAACCACCACGGTTCGCACTAGAGGCTTCGTCGGAGAAGTAAACTTGTTTAATGAGCTGTTGAGTTAAGGTCGAACCACCTTGGACGCCTTTACCAGAAAGGGTAGCGATTGTCGCACGAACAAGAGCGCCAAAATCGACACCGATATGGTCATAGAAATTTTTATCCTCGATAGCGACGGTAGCTTTATACATGTAATCGGAAATATTGTCTTTATCAACAACTAGACGATAGTCTTCCGTTCCAGTATCTTTCCAAAGGACGACACCATTACGGTCTAGGTAGGTATTAACGGTTTCGGAAATGGACATTTCGTCAAGACGGATTTGGTCAAGATCTTTTTTATAGTAGAGGAAGAGACCACCGATAAAGATAATAAAGAGGAGGAAACAGGCGGCAATAAATTTCAAAATCGCTTTTTGGCCACGCCAAGAAAACCACCATTTAAAGACGCGCTTAGGATGAAGTCGAGCAAAGAAACGTTTCACGGGCTCTTTCGGAAGCTTCGCGAGTTCTTCAGCACGACGACGAGAGTTGGCTTCTTTTTTCACACGATGGTTATAAGCCAAACTCGAGTAAAGGTTCATATTCTTATTCGCAGTTTTTTTTGAGGATTTTTTAGCCTTTTTTGAGGGCAAAATCACCTCAGACTTCTTTTTCTTCATGAAGCTATTATAGCATTATTATTTTATAAATGGAAATTTTTGGAATTTAGTTATAAATAATATATGCTAAAATAAAAATATGCGGCGGTTTAGATTTAGGTCGGTAGTGCAACTGGCAAATATTAAATTATCGGTCAAGTCGGCGGCGTTGGTTTTAGCTAGCTCGACTTTGATTTCTGCACTTTTAGGATTATTTCGCGACCGTTTACTAAATTCGTATTATCTCGGGACTTATCCAACGGGAATTGATGCTTATACGGCGGCGTTTACGATTCCGGATTTCATGTTTTTTATTTTAACTTCGGGCGCGCTGGCAGTTTCGTTTATTCCGGTATTTAATCAGCGTTTGGCGACGGGAAATAAGAAATCGGCCTGGGAATTATCGTCTAGTTTACTAAATCTACTCGCGATTTTGACGTTGATTACTAGTATTTTAATTATGGTTTTTGCGGATCCGTTGATTCGATACGTAGTTAGTCCGGGTCTAGACGAGTCGGGGATGATTCTAGCAATAAATATGACGCGGGTGATTGCGATAAATCCGTTTCTATTTTCAATTGCGACGGTTTTAACTTCAGTGCAACAGGCAGTTGGGCGATTTGTGTTTTATGCTTTTGCACCAGCGATTTATAATGTAGGCATTATCATCGGAATTACTTGGTTTACGGGCGGAATTAATTTATTCGGACTGCAACTATTTGAGGGCGGAATTATGGGCGTAGCGATTGGTGTAATTTTAGGTGCCATTATGCAGCTAATCGTTGCTTTAATTGGACTGTTCGGATTAGGAATGGACTATGAATTTAAGATTTATTGGAAAAATCAGGGTTTTCGTTCAATTTTGAAATTACTACCGGCGCGGTCTTTAGACCAGGGAATTGATTACGTTAACGGAATTGTAAATACTAACCTTTCATCGAGAATGGGAGTAGGGGCGGTAAGGTCATTTAACCAGGCTACGGCCCTACACCAAATGCCAATTAATTTAATCGGAGTGGCGCTGTCGACGGCATTTTTTCCAAAATTGACAGAGGAACTGGGTAGTGGGGATAAGGAGGAATTTTATAATACGTTTAGGCAGGCGCTGAGGACAATTATCTGGATTGCACTGCCGGTTGCAGTAATCGCGTTTTTCGCGCGAGGTTATGTCGTCAGCTTTATCTCAAATATCGGTAATAACGACAGTAACGGCACAATTGCATCGGTGCTCGGAATGTTAACGGTGGCGATTTTTGCGAGATCGGTTTTTCATATTGCTTCGCGAGGATTTTACGCTTTCCAGGATACAAAAACGCCGTTTGTAATTTCAATTGTAGCGGTAGGGCTAACGATTTTAATGTCAATTCTATTCTATTTAGCAGGTTGGGGAGTAGATGGATTGGGTGTGGCTCAGTCAGTTGGGGCGTTAATTGAAGTTATTATATTATTATATATATTACAAAGACGTTCTAGAAATGCACTACTGGATAAAAAGTTTTGGCGAGCTTTCTTAAGAATGATATTTGCGGCGGTCATTACGGGATGCGTAGCGTTTTCGATGACGAAGTTTGTGCCACTAATGATTACCGATACCTCGCTTGTTATTACTATTCCAAAATTCTTGTTGATTGCGGCAGTCTCAGCAATAGCTTATCTCTTAGCAAGTTATTTCTTGAGCCTAAAAGAAGCCATGCCAGTCTTTCGGTATATCAAAAAAATACTCTTTAAAAATGTAAAATAGCTGATATAATTATAGAATATGAATGTAAAACGCGAGGATATCATACATTTGGCTGAGCTCTCAAATTTTTCGCTGTCAGAAGCGGAAATTGATAAGTTAGGGAAGGATTTGACGGATATTATAGATTATATATCCCAATTAGATAAGTTAGATACGGATAATATTGAACCGACTTATCAGGTGTTTGAGATGGAAAATGTTTGGCGCGAGGACGAAATTATTGAGCAAGAGGCGACGCGCGATGAATTACTAGCGCTGACGGTTGAAGAAAAAGATCATCAAATTAAAGTTCCAAAGGTTTTATAATGAAAGTTGCAAATAAAAAAGTTACAGCCGAAAGATTAGTAAGAGATGCTTTAGAAAAAGCTAAACATTTTAGTGAATATCATGTTTTTACCTTTTTAAATGAAGAGGGGGCGATTAAAAAGGCGAAGGAGATTGATAAAAGAATTGCGAAGGGCGAGAAGGTCGGAAGGCTGGCGGGGGTGCCTTATGCTTTGAAAGATAATTTCTTGAGTCCGGAAGGGGAAACGACAGCTTCGGCGCATATTTTGGAAGGATTCACTTCACCAGTGACGGCAACTGCGGTAGCGAAATTAGAAGCCGAAGGGGCAATTATGATTGGGCGAACCAATCTTGATGCGTTTGCGCATGGTTCGACGACCGAAAATTCGTATTTTGGGCCAACTTTAAATTCTCACGATAAAACGAGAGTGGCGGGAGGTTCGTCTGGAGGTTCAGCGGTAGCGGTGGCGCTAGATATTGTAGAGTTTGCGACCGGAACGGACACAGGCGGTTCAATTCGTCAACCAGCTTCCTTTAACGGGGTTTATGGCTTAAAGCCGACTTTTGGAACAATTTCTCGATATGGAGTAGTAGCGATGGCTTCATCGACGGATTGTATTGGCTTTTTTACGAAAACGCCTGACGATATGGACCTTTTGATGTCAATCGCGTCGGGACAAGATACGAAAGACATGACGACGTTGCCGGATTATTATAACGATGAAGACGGTTTAGCGGGAACAGTGTCTTCTGCGGACACGCTCCGGGCCGCTCAGGCCAAGTCTTCATGGTCCGCAAAATACGCTGCCCCCACTAAACCGTCCTGTGTCGGTCTTATCAAAGATTTTGATAATAATTCGGTTAGTCCGGAAATCCGAGGGGCGCTGAAAAATAAGGTTGAACTCTTGAAGAAAAAGGGGCATAAGATAGTAGAACTTGAGATGCCGAGCTTAAAATATGCGTTGGCGGCTTATTATATTATTGTGCCAGCAGAAGTGGCGTCGAACTTATCAAGGCATGATGGGGTGCGTTATGGTTTTCGCTCGGATAAATCAGCTAATTTAAAGAATTTGTATGAAAATACGCGAAGCGAAGGCTTTATGCCGGAAAATAAGAGGCGGATTATGATTGGAAATTTCGTGTTATCGTCGGGATTTTATGATGCATATTTCTTAAAAGCGGCGAAGGCGCGGACTTTGATTGTTAAAGAATATGAGAAGGCTTTCTCAAAATGTGATTTTCTCTTAGCGCCAGTGACGCCGAATCCAGCTTTTAAGT
>JAZSMA010000001.1:0-2712 GCA_045535655.1 Candidatus Nanosyncoccus sp. | reverse complement strand
CAGCTGTCGCATAAGAAGCCGCATTATGTAACCATCGCGAAATTTCCGAAATTGCCAAACCATTCAAAAGATAATTCGGCTCTTCAACCTCTTCGACCTCACAATATTCCTTCATCTCCTTCATCCAGCTTTCTTCCAGTCCAAACACCGCCGCATAAGGCAATAATTTTTCATATAATTTCACAATCCCCTCCGCCGATGTGTCCGCCCCCTCTACACTCTGCAACATTTTCATCCTTTCTGCCTCCGCCATACTAATATAAAGTTTCAATCCTTCCATATATTTCGATTCTCTCAATCCTTCTTCCGTATGTTTTATAAATCTCTGCGTCATATTATTTAAAACTACACATATCGCTATCGTTACAATTATTATAATAGACACCGCCAAATAAAAATGCTCATGAAACACCATCTTCATCCCATAAGCATTACTTAGTCCCAGCGCCTCCTCTATTCTTACCATTATAAACAACGCGAACATAATAACTATCGGAGCAAACGCAATCATCATTGTAAATATCATCCCTATACCCCTCTTATTACTACCGCCGATATGATATTTATCATTAACCAACTTGTCTTGCGTAATCTTATTAAGTATTTCCTTATCCATCGATTCTTGTAAATTCATTAATTTAGTAGTCGCCGTCCGTCGTTTAATTTCAATTATAGTTCCTACCTCCGGCTTCGTCCCACCATTTAATATTGCTAACAAATCAATATATTCTTCTCCTAGTCCATCTAAATTATTAACCGCTAAACTCCATTTTTTCTTCTCGTCCCTCTTTAATTCCACGTTCTTTTTTACCACCATCTCAAGCAGCATCGCTACTTTCACATCTTTTTTCTTTTCAAGATAAATCTCCGCCATTTCCGTCAAGCCATATTTTGCGCTTGGCTGGTATTCCGGCTTCACAAAAATCCCCTTATAATAATTTCTCTTCTCTAGCGATTTAAAATATTTTCTTAAAAATATACCAATGATTATCAAGCCAATAACGCCTACGACTACCGTCAACCAAACATAGGTATAATTTTCTTTCATCTCCGGAACAACAAAAAATCCAGCTTTTAGCTCAACATCAAACGTCAAATTTTCCTGACTCATTAAGTTCTGTGCCGTAAATTCAACCCCATCATCGATTGAGCTAATCGTGCATCTATCCTGTCCGCTCTCTCCATATCTTCCCACATAACACCAACTCTTTCCCGAAAAAACTTTCTCGTCCATAAAATGTACTCTTGCCGTAACCTTATCAAATCTTTGCGTCGAGCCATTTCCATTCGTATCCCAATAAAGTTCCTGCCACTTTCGCCCATTTTCCTCAAACTCCGTCACTACATTTGTAAACTCATATTCAAAAACATAAGTCTGCTCGCCTAAAACATATTCATCCGTCCCCGTACAAACATTATAATAATTACCCTCCTTCTCAATGCTATAAATATTCTCACTCACCCCATTTCGCGTCAACTTCAAATTACCTCTCGTCAAACTCGGCAAAGTCACATTTAATCCATCCTGATTTGTAAACGGAATCTGCCGGCAAATTCCTTTATTTTGATTAAAATCCGGAAAAACCGCCGTAACACTTTCAACTACCCTTAAACGAGACGTCCCATCCTCATTTTGACTTAAATAATAATCTCCTGTAAAATCACTAAAATAAAAATTATTTACATCCGCAAAAACTAAATCACCCCTAAAAATCCCCGCCCCCACTAGACAAAACATAAGAAGTATGATATAATTAAAGACTGACTTAATTTTTCTCATACCTATATTTTAACTGAGTTAATTGCCTTTTTCAACGCGTTTATCGATTTTTGTAGGGATAACCCCTCTTTTTCTGAAATTTTTATATCCAATCTCCGAATTATTCCATCCCTCCCTACGACCGAAGGCCATCCGAAACAAACCCCCGAAAACGGATCATGCGAAGAAACCGCTAAAACTCTCATCTCGTCATTCAAAATACAATTTAAAATTTGCGCCACACAAGTTGCAATCCCATAATAAGTGGCACCTTTTTTATCAATAATTTCATAAGCTTCGTTCTTTACGAAATCCGAAATGCCATTTAAAGTCTCTTTCGGCAACATCTCAGTCACTTTTTGTCCCCCCACTTCCGCCAACGACCAAACCGAAAGCTCCGTATCACCATGTTCACCAATCTGATATGCATGCACCGACTTCGCATTTACATTCAAATACCCCGCAATCCTCTGGCGCAACCTAGCCGAATCAAGCACTGTCCCCGAACCAATTACTCTCTCTGCCGGCAACTTCGAAAACTTCATCGTATAATAAGTTAGAACATCCATCGGGTTCGTCACAACAAGAAAGATCCCATTAAACCCACTCTCCATAATCTGTTCAATCATTCCTTTTAGAATATTCACGTTCTTCTTCAAAAGTTCCATTCTCGTCTCACCCGGCTTCTGTGCCGCCCCCGCCGTAATCACTACTACATCACAATCTTTCGCATCCTTATAAGTCCCATTTCTTACTTTTACATAACTCGGCGCGACTGCCAACGCATCGCGAAGATCCATCGCCTCACCCTCTGCATCTTTCGCAATAATATCCGTCAAAATAATCTCATTCACTGCGGTCCGCTGGTTCATCAACGCAAAAGCGATGCTCGCCCCAACGTTCCCAGTCCCCACAATCATAATTTTATTATTATCCATACCACCCTTTCTTCC
>JAZSMA010000015.1:0-4542 GCA_045535655.1 Candidatus Nanosyncoccus sp. | reverse complement strand
TAGGAAGAGTTTCAGCTGGTTTGTAATTGCTGTACACAAATCGGCAAACGTGACCACTAGATATGGTGTTTTGAGGCTGTTTTTAGGCGTTCAAACGCTATATATAGCGTAGGTAAAGTCACTATATATTATATGTTAATCTAAAAAGGAAATTTTGAATGCCAACTATTAATCAGTTGATTCGTAAGCCTCGAAAAAAGGCTGCGAAGAAATCAAAATCTCCGGCGCTCGGTTCCATTATTAATACATTAAAAACCAAGCGTTATGAGAAAGCTGCGCCGTTGAAGCGTGGGGTATGTATTAAGGTGACTACGAAAACGCCAAAGAAACCGAACTCAGCGATGCGAAAAGTAGCGCGTGTGCGTCTAACGAATGGTCAGGAAGTTTGGGCCTATATTGGGGGCGAGGGGCACAATCTTCAGGAACACGCAGTAGTATTAGTGCGCGGAGGAAGGGTGCCTGATCTTCCAGGTGTGCGTTATCATGTTGTAAGAGGAACGTTAGATTTACAGGGTGTTCAAAACCGCAAACAAGGTCGCTCGAAATATGGCGCCAAGAAGGAGGGTAACTAATCATGCCACGTAAAACTACCAAATCATTAGTTCGAAAAGTTAACCCGGACCGTAAATATCAATCGATTTTAGTACAACGGTTGATTAACAAATCCATGTTGAATGGTAAAAAGCAAGTTGCAGAACGAGCGGTCTATTCGGCTATCGAAGGGGCAGCCAAGAAATTAAAGTCTGAAAATCCGGTTGAGGTCCTAGAAAAAGCCATCGCCAACGTTTCGCCAGATTTTGAAGTAAAATCGCGACGGGTTGGTGGGGCTAACTACCAGATTCCTTTTCCAATTGCTGGCCATCGCCAATTACACTTCGCCTTTACTTGGTTAGTGCAGTCGGCGAGAGCGAGAAGCGGCATGCCATATGCAAAGCGTCTAGAAGCAGAAATTGTAGATGCTTATAATGAAACTGGTGCGGCCTTCAAAAAGAAGGAAGATTGCCACCGTATGGCAGAAGCTAACCGCGCCTTTGCACATTTTGCACGTTAATTTCTTATAGGTAAACAAAAATCTATTTTTTGTTTACCTAGCATATTATGTGCTATAATAGACATAAGTAGAATTAGGAGGCAAAATGGTAAAGGTGGCAATTAACGGCTTTGGCAGGATTGGCCGGAACGCACTAAAAATATTATTAGATCGGCGCGATGTGCAAGTTGTGGCGATTAACGACATTACGGATGCAAAAACTTTAGCCCATCTTTTAAAATATGATTCTTCTTATGGAACTTACGATAAAAAAGTTTCTTCTACGGAAAATTCTATAATAGTAAATACGCGAGAGATTCCAGTATTTGCGGAAAAAGAACCAGCAAAGTTACCTTGGAAAAAATTAGGAGTTGACGTCGTTATTGAATCGACGGGTTTTTTCACTAAACCGGAAGACGCTATGGCGCATATTACGGCCGGAGCGAAAAAAGTAGTAATCTCGGCGCCAGCAAAAGGCGAGGGAGCTAAGACTGTTGTGCTCGGCGTGAATGAAGACGCTGTAGAAAAGTCGGATAAAATACTTTCGAATGCCTCCTGCACAACTAACTGTATTGCACCAATTATGAAAATTCTGGAAGATGAATTTGGCATTGAGAAAGCGATGATGACGACTGTGCATTCTTATACTGGTTCGCAAAGGATTTTGGATGCGCCAGCGAAAGATTTACGCGAAGCGCGTTCAGCAGCAGAAAATATCGTGCCGACTTCAACTGGCGCTTCAAAAGCGGCAGCGTTAACAGTTCCGGCTTTAATTGGCAAATTCAATGGTCTTTCAGTGCGTGTGCCAACGCCAGTAGTTTCGTTATCTGATATTACGGCGGTTTTGAAGCGGGATACAACAAAAGAAGATTTGGTCCGACTTTTCAAAAAAGCGGCGAAAGAGCCGTATTATGAGGGCATTCTTGGTGTGACCGAAGAAGAATTGGTCTCGTCTGATTTTATTGGTGACCCACATTCTTGTATTGTTGATTTGCCATTAATCGACGTCGTCGGAGGAAATATGGTGAAAGTAGTGGCTTGGTATGATAACGAATGGGGGTATTCGAATCGGTTGGTTGAATTAACAGTTGATTTTGGGAAAGAGGATTAATGGAAATCTACGTCGGAGCAGATTATCGCGGATTTGAGAAAAAACAAAGAGTTTTAGATTTTTTGGCGAGAGAAAATCATCGCGTAACGGACGAGGGAGCATATACTTATAATGAAGGTGATGATTTTAACGATCCGGCGATTGCAGTAGCAAAAGCGGTGCGGGAAAATCGCGGGTCGTGCGGAATTTTAATTTGTGATTCGGCGCATGGCGTGACGATACAGGCAAATCGTTTTAAAGGTGTCCGAGCGGCGCATTGCGAAAATGCCGAATCGGCGAGATTAGCGAGAGAACATGACGATGCTAATGTTTTATGTTTATCGGCAAAATTTTTGGATGATGAAAAAATAGATGAAATCATTAAAGCTTTTCTTGAAACAAACTTTAATAATATTGAACGCCGAGTAAGGCGAATTAATCGTTTAGACGAAAGAGAGGATTATGATTAGGACAGTTTCAATCGTGCCAACAATATTGACGGATAATAAACAAGATTATCGGGCACAGGTAGAAAGAATAAATGTCTTCACTAGGCGAGTACAAATTGATATTACGGACGGAATATTTGCGCCGGTTGAAACGCTAGATATTACTAATGTTTGGTGGCCAAAGAATTGGGAAGCGGATTTACATTTAATGGTAGCGAAGCCGTCGGAACATTTAGACACGGTATTAAAACTGGGGCCGTCGTTATGTATTTTGCACGCGGAAGCGAGTGAAGATTTGACGCCAACTTTCGAGGCATTGCATGAGGCGGGAATTAAAGTCGGAGTGGCGCTTTTACCATCGACTTTCCCGGGGGCAGTTAAACACTATATCGATATGGCGGATCATGTTTTGATTTTTGCAGGACAACTAGGAGTGCAGGGCGGTCCGGCCGATTTGATGCAGATGGAAAAAATTCCGCTAGTGAGAAATATGAAACCGGAAGTGGAAATTAGTTGGGACGGGGGAGCTAATATGACTAATGTGCGAGCTTTAGCGCACGCAGACCTTGACGTCATTAATGTTGGTGCGGCTATCTCGACGGCGGAAGACCCAGCGGAAGCTTTCCAGCAACTAGTAGCGGAAATTGATAAGAACGGAGTAGTCCTATAAATGGCGAGGATTGTATCGTTAGGGTCGGCGTTGCAAGATATTTATCTCATTGATAAAGATGATTTTGGCCCTACCGAAATAGGGGGAACGGCAATTCTAGGAAAAATTGTAGTGGGGAATAAAGTTGATGTCGATAAAATTTCCTACGAGGTAGGGGGTGGGGGTGTTAATTCGGCGATTACTTTTTCGCGACATGGACATGAGGCAATTTTTATCGGCAATATTTCGAATGACCCAGCGGGAACGGCAATTATAAAAGTCCTAAATCAAGAGGGGGTTGATAGTAGCTATGTAAATTTCTTAGAGAGAAGGACGACTGGGACTTCGATTATTTTACTGGACGGGAAAAGTGGCGAGAGAACGATTTTAACTTATCGAGGTGCGTCGGAACAGTTTGGAAATTTTTCGGAAAAGGATTTAGACTTAATTTATCCGGATTGGCTTTACGTAACTACCTTAAGAGGAGATTTAGATACTCTAGAAAGATTCTTCAAATATGCGAAGAAATCAGATATTAAAATCATGTTTAATCCGGGCATAAAAGAATTAGAAGAAGCTAGTAGGTTGACAAGTCTGTTTAAATATGTTGATATATTAAATGTGAATAAATCTGAGGCGGCAAAAATTGTGCCGGGAACGGTTCTAACGGAACTATTATACCGATTGAATAATTACGTCGAAACGGTAATAATTACGGATGGACCGATGGGCGGGATTGCTGGCAACGGAAAAGAAACCTATCGATTTGGGATTTACGAAGATACAAAAATCAAAGACGCAACTGGCGCTGGTGATGCTTTTGGCTCAGGATTTCTAGCGCATCTAGCAGCGGGAAGGTCATTCAAAAATTCTTTGATTTTTGCGTCGGCTAATTCGACATCGGTAGTGGCAAAATTGGGAGCAAATAAAGGAATTTTGACGGGACAAGAACAACTACACCCGATGCCAATACAAAAACTATAAAGGAGTAATATGTTACAGCTAGAAGCAGAACTTTTGAAAAAATTATCGATTGCGGATCTTGAACGGGCAAATGGTTATGCAAAAGATTTGTCGATGGGGCTACAAATCGTGCGATCTTTCCCACAGGGGGTAACGATTTTTGGTTCGGCAAGATTATCGCAAGATGATAAATATTGCAAGATGGCATATGAACTAGGCGGATTATTAGCACAAAATGGCCACGCCGTAGTGACGGGCGGAGGACCGGGTATTATGGAGGCAGCTAGTCACGGAGCTTATGAAATTGGCGGAAGAACAATTGGGTTAAATATCACTTTGATGCATGAGCAACATCCTAATC
>JAZSMA010000037.1:0-4703 GCA_045535655.1 Candidatus Nanosyncoccus sp. | reverse complement strand
TATTGTAGCCAAGAATATTAAAGACTTTATACATGATTTCGGGATTATAGTTTCGGACGGCGCCGGAACAAACTTCATAGCCGTTCATAACCATGTCGTATTGGTCGGCTTTTAAACTAAGGAAGTTTTGCCAAGAGCTTTTCAGGCTCGTTCGCTCAGGCCCGTCGTTACGGGCTTCGCTCACTTCGGACGGCTCGTGAGCCGTCCGGGACACGCCTTCATAGCTCTTGGCACAAACTTCCTCTAGAGTTTGAAGGCCGCCTTTAGGCATGCTGAAAGGGTTGTGGCCGAAGTCGAGTTTGTGATTCTTTTCGTCCCATTCGTAGAAAGGGAAGTCGATGACCCAACAGTAGGCGACTTCGTCGGGATTTTTGAGGTTGAAATGATTAGCAAAACTGATACGAAGTTGCCCAAGGACTTTATTGACTATAGCACGATCATCGGCACCGAAGAAAACGGCGTCGCCGGTTTTGGCACTAGTAAGTTTTTGGACTGATTTGATTTCTTCTTCAGTCATAAACTTTAAAATTGGAGATTTTGGGCCTTCTTCTGTATATAATATATAGGCTAAACCGCCGGCACCAAGTTTTTTAGCTTCGTCGGTGAATTCATCGATTTCGCGGCGAGTGAGGTTTGCGCCATCTTTAACGCAAATAGCCTTAACGCAAGGAGTCTTGAAAACTTTAAAGTCGGTATTTTTGAAAATTTCAGTGAGGTCAATTAATTCCATGCCATAGCGTAGGTCAGGTTTATCAACACCATAGGTTTCCATGGCAAAATCATATGGAAGACGAGGGACTATAGAATCTTTTTCGAGATATTTTTTTGCAGGTTCGGAATTTAGGACAAGTTTTTTGTGGCTGAATTTGGTTGCAAGTTCTATGAACAATGGTTCGATTTCGCTACGGATTACTTCACCGTCGTCAACAAAGGACATTTCCATATCAAGTTGGTAAAAGTCGCCATAAAGTCGGTCAGCGCGGGGATCTTCATCGCGAAAACAGGGAGCAATTTGGAAATATTTATTAACGCCGCCGACCATTAGTAATTGTTTAAATTGTTGAGGAGCTTGAGGGAGAGCATAGAATTTTCCTGGATGTAATCTTGAGGGGACGAGAAAGTCACGAGCGCCTTCTGGGGAAGAGTTTGCAAGAATTGGAGTTGTAATTTCAGTGAAATCGTGATTATACATAAAGTTGCGGATAAAACGATAATATTCCGAACGTCGTTTAAGAATGTTTTGCATGGATGGACGGCGTAAATCGAGAAAACGATATTTAAGACGAAGTTCTTCAGAAGATTTTTCACCGTCATCGTGGGTGTTGACCGGGAGAGGCTCAGATTTATTTAAAAGGTATAATTCTTTGACCACTAATTCAATTTTACCGGTTTTAATATTCGGATTAATTAATTCAGGGGCGCGTTCGCGAAGTTTTCCGGTCGCTTTTAAGACGAATTCATCGCGGACGGATTCAGCAAGTTTAAACGAATTAACGATTTCGGGAGTAATAACGAGTTGGATAATGCCAGTATGATCGCGTAGGTCGATAAAAATGAGACCACCATGGTCACGACGGGAATTGACCCAGCCCTCAACAGTTACTTCTTTACCCAAAAAATCTTCTAAGTTATTTGCTAAAATTCTCATGGGTTATATTATAACACTAATTGAGTAAATAATCTAATAACATTTGAATAGTGAAGAAGCCGGCGAGAGATTCTTGGTCATCCAGGACTAG
The DNA here is from genome assembly GCA_045535655.1 of Candidatus Nanosyncoccus sp. GTDB lineage: Bacteria > Patescibacteriota > Saccharimonadia > Saccharimonadales > Saccharimonadaceae > Nanosyncoccus. The sequence continues at coordinate 2,964 of JAZSMA010000037.1, read as the reverse complement.
AAAGTAGTAACTATTGGTGCGGGCGATTTCTTCGACGACAAATTGAAGGGAATCATTAATATGGAGATAATTAACATTAGGGTCGAGATATTTTTCAGCGCGGTCAGTTTTTTTAATTTCGAGAGTGTTTAGGGCTTCGGTATGGATAACGCCTTTTACTTTATCTTTATTGTCGACGACGGGAAAATTAGTGAAACCGGATTTGTATAGTTTATCTAGAACTAGAGGACCGAGAATTTCTTTAGCATTGACGAAAACCATTGAAGCTTTAGGGACCATGAGATCTTGAACGGAGCGGTTATCGAAATTCATGATGGCGGCGATACGACTGCGGTCTTTAGCACTTAAGATGTCTTTTGGAGTGCGACGCAGAAGGTCGACGAAATCCTTGAGAGATTTAGGAGTATATTTTGGTTCTACTCGTTTGGGATGGACTCGATATTTTTCTAATTTAGGGTCAATCATCTTGACGATTTTACTCAAAAACTTGAACCACATGATATAATATATTGTATCACAAAGGAGTTATATGAAAAAATTAAAAGGTTTTTCTGTTGTTGGGGCAATTATTGGCGTGTTAATCGTAGCTTTACTAGGAATTGCTACTTATTATATTATTGACGGGAATAATAAAGCGACTGATTTTAACGATTATGATTTTTTTACAATGATTGATGCGACGAAAGATAATGGGAACATTCGTGATCATGTAAAGGGCGATAAAGATGCACCAGTTGTAATATTTGAATATGCGGATTTTCAATGTCCAGGTTGTGCTTCGATTAATACGAAGGTGAATAAGGCGGTCGAAAAATTAGACGGGAAGTTGGCGGTAGTTTATCGTAATTTCTTGTTGTCTTATCATCAGAATGGGACGGCAGCAGCTTCGGCAGCGGAAGCGGCAGGTTTGCAGGGATATTGGAAAGAATATGCGGACAAGCTTTTTGCAGAACAATCGGAGTGGGAATATGCGTCTACGTCAGACAGGACAGATTTATTTGATAAATATTTTGAAGAAGTGACGGATGGAAAAGGAGATATGGAACAATTTAATAGAGATTTAGCGAGTGATAGTGTGTCGAAGAAGATTAGTTTTGATATGGGAATAGCTAAAAGAATTGATGTGCCCGGAACGCCATCGTTTTATATTGATGGCCAGTTGATTAGTTGGAGTAGTGAGGGAAGCGTAGAAATAAATGGTAAAACTATTAGTTGGGATAAAGGTAAATCGGGCGATGAGTTTGTGGCGCTGCTAGAAGAGATTGTAGAGGCAAAGTTAGCTGAGTAAAAAATTCCCCCTTTAAAAGGGGGAATTTTTTCGCGAGAAATTAAATCTCGATGAACTCTTGCCAAGCGGCAGGAGGTATTTTTGACTTTTTACGCTCGCTAGAACGTTTTAGTCGTTTGATACGCATGTATCAAATTTCTCCTTAATGTTTTTCGCTCTTACGACCGACCCACCTCGCGAAAGACCTAGCCATAAGTCTATTGGGAAAAATAACGAGCGATAAAAATTATTCTAGCAAAGGCTGGGAAACAATGCAAGCATAATATAAATGGTCAATTATGTTATAATATTTATTATGAAATGGCGTGGGCGCTTTAAATTTAAGATAAAGACTTGGCAATTGTTGTTGATATTGATTCCATTACTTTTTTTAGATGCGACTCTTTTGAGGTTAGATCATATTAGAATGACGGAATTAAGGAGTGCGGTGCTTACGGCAGACGAAGAAGATGATGATGAAAAGATTGCAGAGACACTTGAGGAATTAAAGAGTTTTGTATTTTCAAATATTGTGATTAATGTGGTTGATGATAATGGTTTGCAAAGGGTAACTTTTGGGACGGGACCATTTTATTTGGAACATCAATATATTAGGGCGGCTAATGCGGCCTTAGAAAAAGCGGAACAAGAATTAGGTTCGGATACTAATCCGAATGGGAACGTTTATCAATTAGCGTCAAATGTTTGTCGGCCACAGGCGATTGCGAATGGTTGGACTTGGAATAGTCCAGGTTATATTAATTGTATGATGACGGAAATTCAAAAATATCCAGCGTCGGATGAGATTCAAGATAGGATAGTGGCAAGTTTGCCGTCGACGGAGCTTTATCGGAAGAATTATGCTTCGCCGGTTTGGGCACCGACTTTGACTGGTTTTTTGTTACTTCTTACGGCGATAATTATTGTTGTAATTTTTATAAAGGCGTTAGTTTGGATTATTTTGAGGTTATCTCTGTTATTTGTTTAAATGTAAAAAAACCTCTAAAATCCTCTTGACAATTTTTGTGTGGCGCCATAAGATAAAAATATATTAACTTAAGGAGGAAAGCTAAATGGCTTACGAACATACCAATGGCAAGGGAGTGAAGTACTACCTGCACAAATCTGAAGTTACTCTTCGTGGTGGCAAGCCTCAAACTATTTATTTCTTTACTAAGGAAGAAAAAGGTGGCAAAGGAACTCCATGTGACCTTCCAGCAGATCGCATGGTTTGTGAGAACCCTCGAAATGGTTTCTTAACTTTGAAGAAGAAATAATTTTTAGGTGTGATAAAAAGTGTTGTAATTTTTACAACACTTTTTTGATGGATGGGATTAATTAAATAAGTTTTTGTTGATAATAAAAATAAATCCCTAAGGGATTTTATTATTGGTAGGGGTGCCTGGACTCGAACCAGGGACACTGCGTGTATAAGACGCATGCTCTGACCAACTGAGCTACACCCCCACCGTTTTTATATTATATCACGGATATATCTTAGATAGCGTAATTTGGTGGTTTTAATGATATAATACGGTTGTGGATAAAATTAAGAATAAGTTGAGACAGATGAAGTATCGGATGCGGCATGAATTTTTAACGGTTCCGAATATAGTTTTAGCATTAGCAATTTCGCTTTGTCTAATTTGGACTTATCAATCGATTGTGGCAATGTCAAGAAACTGGGAATTGTCGGA
>JAZSMA010000034.1:0-8762 GCA_045535655.1 Candidatus Nanosyncoccus sp. | reverse complement strand
GTAGAAATTGCGAGAAAGATTTTTGGTAAATTGTCGCGTTTTGCTGGACTTTTATTTTCACTTTTATTCGTGATATTTTTTATGGCGATGGTGGGATGGACGCCATCAATTTTAAGGGCGGGGGTGATGTCTATTTTAACTTTGTTGGCTTGGTATGTGGGGAGAAAGTTTATGGCTTGGCGCATAATTTTAATGGTGGCGGCGTTTACTTTAGTACTAAATCCAATGTTTATAGTTAATTTAGGGTGGCTACTTTCTTTTGCGTCTTTTTCGGGGATTATGATTTTAGGACCGAAGTGGACAAAGTTTTTTTATGGCGAGAAAAAACCAGGATTTATCGCGGAGACTATCATTACTACGATAGCGGCGACGGCGATGACGTTACCAATAATTTTGTATTTTTATGGAACGATGTCTTTAATATCGGTAATTGCGAATCTGTTAATTTTACCGACTCTTTCTTATGCGATGGGATTAGTATTTTTAACAGGAGTTTTTGCGGGGGTGCCGGGTATTGAGGTGATAACTTCATTTTTGGCAACAAAATTATTGGATTTTCATATTATGGTAGTGAACTTTTTTGGTGAGATGAAGAGCTTTATGATAAAAATTGAGTCGTATCAAACTCTTGTATTTTTAATTTATATAATAATATTTGTTCCGTTATTGATTGGACTAATGAGAAGAAAAATGGTAAAATTAAGGGAAGAAAAATATTAAAATTTTGGAGAGAATATGTCTGGACATAGTAAATGGGCAACGACGAAAAGGCAAAAAGCGGTAGTTGATGCAAAAAGAGGAGCGCTTTTTACAAAAATTGGTAATCAAATTGCGATAGCGGCGCGGGCAGGAACGGATCCAGCGATGAATCCAAGTTTAGCGATGGTTTTAGAGAAGGCGCGCCTAGCGAATATGCCGAAAGCAAATATCGAGAGGGCAATTCAGCGAGTAGCAGATAAGTCGGCGGCGGCGTTGATAGAAGAAGTTTATGAGGCTTATGGACCGGGCGGAGTAGGAATTGTAATTGAAGTAGCGACGGACAATAAAAATCGGACGATGCCAGAAGTAAGACATACTTTAGATAAAAATGGTGGTCGGATGGCTGAACCGGGTTCAGTAATGTTCCAATTTAAGCGAAAGGGCGTGATTGAAATTGCTGAAAAAGGTGAAGACGCTTTGATGGCGGCGCTTGAGGCAGGAGCGGAGGATGCGAATGAGGAGGACGAGGGAATCATAATTTATACGGATGCTTCAGATTTGATGAAAGTAAGAAATGCATTGGTTGAAGCAGGTATGACGATAGTTTCAGCGGAGTTGCAGTATGTGCCAACAGGTTATACGCCGATTGAGGGGGAGAATGAGGAAAAGTTGGAAAAGTTGTTGTCGGCAATTGATGATCTAGACGACGTGACAAATGTTTATACAAATGCAGAATAAAAAATAAGCCCTTCGGGGCTTATTTTTAACGACCATTTTTTAGACGGGGGTGTTTTCTTTTATCGCTATGCTTATGATTATTATTGCGATTTTGTTTAGAAACCACCTTCATTTTGCATTTTCTTGCCATGGGGGTATTATAACATATTTTATGGTATAATTAAATACGGAAAGGTGGCCGAGTGGTTTATGGCACTGGTCTTGAAAACCAGAGAGTGAAAGCTCCGCAGGTTCGAATCCTGTCCTTTCCGCCAAAATAATGAATCCAAAGCTTGCTTTGGGTTTTTTAGTTGATATCGACTTCGGTGCCACAGGTGGCGTTGATACCAAGATTGCTGAGGATAATCATTTCGTCGTCGGTAATCATGTGGGTAGAATGTAGTTCGCTACCGTTTAGTTTGTTAAGATTTTCAAGAACTTTTTTCACGATTGGATTTGTCGTAGAACAAATTGAAAGAGCAATGAGGACTTCTCCGATTTTAAGGTAACTTTCTTTGAAGTTGCTGGTTCTGTTTTTTATCTCTAAAATCGGTTCTAGGACGGCCGGGGCGATTAAATCGATTTCGTCTGGAATGCGGCTAACAGTTTTGAGAGCGTTTAATATAGTTGCAGATATTGGCGATAAGTAGCCAGTTTTTCTCCCAACGATGAATTTTTTACCGATATTAATACAGGCGCTCGGAAGATTACCAGAGCTAAGTCGTTTTTCTTCAGCTTTTTCGACTACATGACGATCTTTTTCGGAAATATTTAATTCGTTAATAAGTAGTTTAATACGTTCAGGAACTTCAGGTGTAACGAGGCCTTTCTTTAAATCGGTAAGGGCGCGATAGTAGCGACGAATGATTTCGTCTTTGGCGGCTTTTTGAATAGCTTTATCGTCCGTAATACATTGGCCAATGACATTGACACCCATATCGGTAGGGGAATGGTAAATAACTTTGCCGGTAATGCGAAGAAGGATTTCTTTGAGAACAGGAAAAGTTTCAAGATCGCGATTATAATTAACGGCTTTGACACCGTATTTATCGAGATGAAAATGGTCAATCATATTAACATCGCCGAGATCAGCTGTAGCAGCTTCATAGGCAACATTGACTGGATGTTTTAAAGGTAGAGACCAAACAGGAAAAGTTTCAAATTTAGCATAGCCAGCGTTCACGCCGTGTTTATATTCATGGTAAAGCTGGGAAAGGGAAGTGGCTAGTTTACCAGAACACGGGCCAGGCGCGGAAACTATGACTAGAGGACGAGAAGTTTTAATATAAGGGTTGGCGCCATAGCCTTCGTCGGAAACGATAGTTTCAACATCAGTAGGATAGCCTTTAGTGAAAGTATGGAAATAAATTTTAACGTGGTAATCTTCAAGTCTACGAGCAAAATCAAGAGCCTTTTTTTGGCCATCGAAAAGAGTGATGACAATAGAGCTGACGTAAAGATTTTTAGCGCGAAGGAATTCAATTAGGCGAATGACTTCGGTTTCGTAAGAAATCATGTGGTCGGCACGGATTTTGGATTTTTCGATGGCATTAGCATTGATACATAAAATGATTTCAGCATCGTCTTTAAATTCTTGCAGGAGTCTGATTTTTAAATCAGGAAGGAAGCCGGGAAGAGTGCGAGCGGCATGTTGGTCGTCGATGAGCTTTCCGCCAAATTCGAGATAAAGCTTATCGAACATTTTAATGCGTTGTTTAATTTTCTGTTTTTGGATTTTTAGGTATTTTTCTGAATCAAAACACTTTTTCAAGACGACCTCCTTATATAATATATATATTATATACCAAAAAATATGGGTTGGAGGGAATTAGGTGATGTTAATTTCGGATGGAGTGATAGTAAGAGTGGAGCCTGGGGTGGCAGCACCGGAGAGAATAGCGGCGGCGACGATGTTTTCGACGGTTTTCTGGACAATACGTCGCATTGGTCGAGCGCCCATTTTGGGGTCGTAACCTTTTTCGATGAGGATTTGCTTAGCTTCGGGGCTAATAGCAACGGAAATTTTTTGTGGCTCTAAAGTTTTATTAGTAGAGGTAATGATGAGATCTAGGATATCGATTAAATCTTCTTTTGATAAAGGTTTAAACAGACAGATTTCATCAAAACGGTTTAAGAATTCTGGTTTGAATTCGTTTGAACTAATGAGATCTTCAAGAAATTCTTCTTTAAAGTCTTCGATTTTAATACCGGAGGTAATTTTTTCGCGAATAGTGTTGGCGCCGGCGTTGGAAGTAGCAATAATGATTGTGTCGCGGAAGCTGATTTCGCGATTTTTTTCATCGCGTAGGATGCCTTCATCTAGGACTTGGAGAAGTGTAGTAAGAACGGAAGGATGAGCTTTCTCAATTTCATCTAGAAGAACTACGGCGAAAGGTTGTTTCATGACTTGGGCAGTTAAACTAAGACTGTCTGAGGCACCGTCTTTGATGAGACGAGAGACGTCGGAAGAGGAAACAAATTCATTCATATCAAGACGGATGATATTTTTTTCGCCGTTAAAGTAGACTTCGGAAAGAGTTTTAGCAAGTTCAGTTTTACCAACACCGGTTGGACCTAGGAAGAGAAAAGTACCAATAGGACGATTCTGATTTTTAACACCAGCACCAGCACGACGCAGAGCGTTAGAAACGGCGGAGACAGCCTCTTCTTGGTCAATCATGCGTTCATGGATGAGATGTTCAAGGTTAAGAAGTTTTTCGCGGTCTTCATTATTTTCGGCGACTTTAACTTTTACGCCATAAGATTTTTCAACAGCAGTTTGAACAGAAGTTTCTGTGACTAAGCCATTTTCGGCATAGGCGGAAGAAGATTCTAATAGTAGCTTAGCTTTACCTGGCATTTCGATATCATGGATGTATTGTTCACTAAGACGGTAAGCTTCAAGGAGGGATTTATAAGTATAAATAACATTTTTTTGATATTCAAAGTAGGGGACTTGGTCCATGAGGATTTTAAGAGTTTCTTCGCGATTGGTGGGATTAACGACTATTTTATTAAGTGCATTGGCAAGAGCGGGATTTTTAGCGGAAATCTCAAGAAACTTTTGGTCATCCATGATGAGAATCATGCGAATGCGACCAGCTTCTAAGACGGGAACAAGAAGATTAGCGATATCAACTGAGCCAGGACCTTCTTCAAAGAAGAGATGAGCATTGTCAAGGCAGAGGATGATGTTCTTGGCAGAATAAATTTCGTTAAGGATTTTGATAATATAATATTCGATCTCGCCGGGATTTTTAGCGGCGGAGATGAGGCTAGGAGCATCTAGGGAATAAATTTGACGATATTTTAAGCTATTAGGAATTTTTGAACTACCATTTAATAAAGTTTCGGCGAACGAATTAACAAGAGTTGAACGTCCGGAACCATAAGAGCCAATGAGAGCAACGTTTTGGCGACCTGGGTGAGTAAAGGTATGAATAATTTTTTTGATGATTTCAACATTTTCGGCTTGCTGGATTTTACTACTTGAGCCAAAATAGCGGTCGGAAAGATTGATGGCAAAACGTTGAAGAGTGGGGGTAAAACCAAAAGCAAAATCACGAGCGATACCGCCGGAACGAACGGGCTTTTTGTTATTTTTGACGGCACCATTTAAATAGTTATACCAAGTAATGCCCTGGTATAAATCGGAGATATTTAATTTTAGTTGACTCAGAAGTTGTTCGTAGTTGGGGAGATTTTCAATAATGGCTACAACGAGGACGGCGCCAGTGATTTTTTCGGAATTAGTTTTTTCACGAATTTCTTTGGTGGAATGATAAATTGGTTCGGTTGAGGAAGGAAGAAAGTTGGAAATTTGTTGAAAGAAGGAAAGTGGCAATTCGAAACGAGCCATAATAAATAAACTACTTTTAGATTTAGGGAGTATTTTAATGAGATCTTTGGGAGTAAAATTTTTGTCTAATAAAAGAAGGAGATCTTCGGAAATGAGATCAGTAAAGTCATTAGTTTTACCAATTGGAACTTCAGCAAGAGCATTTTTAATCCAAAAGATTAACATGAAAGGAATAACGGAAAAACCGATAAGAGTCCAGCCGATAGGTTCTTTAAAATATAAGAAGGCTATACCGCCAAGAATGAGGGCGACAGAGATAAGAAAACTAAGAAGAATGACAGGAGGATTATTAAGGCTTCTCTTTTGGTAAGCGCTTCTAATGCGAGGATTTTTGGGGTCGAAAGAATTGTTCATATAGTAAATCCTGTGATAGTTAGAATGATGCCGATGACGGGAGCAAAAGGAATAAGTGGCCAAAGGATAATGAGCGCAAAACTAAAGATTCCACCAACAATAATGATAATAGTGCCGACGATGAGTAAAATTAAGCGTGAAACGAAGCCTACTAGTCGCGAGATAAAACGATCAATGAACATGTGGAATTTTAGGTCGAGTGAAGCGGAACTATCGGCGGTGTTAGCAGAAATTTGACGGAAGGGTTTAAAAAGGGTGCGGATTAACGAATCCATCGAAAAGAAATCGGCAATGTTTGCTAGCCAGGTGCGAAGTTTTTTGATAAAAACGTGCCATCCGGAAGCATACCACCAGAAAAACATTTCGGTAATAGCCATGTAAATATTATAACACTTATGCTATAATATTGGTATGGACGAAAGCGAAATCCAGCAGAAACGACGAGAAAATGAAGAACGAGCGACAGAGGATCGGGCGCGAATACTGGGTTTGCCATATTTAGATACGAGAGATTTTGAAGAAGAAATTCCGTTGACGCAAAATTTGATTAGTGTTGCGGAAATGCATGAGAGTTTTATCATTCCTTTACAAAAAGGTGGAGATGAGAAACATTATCAATTTATGGTGACTAGCCAGACGCCTCGGACTTTGATTGAAAAAATGCGTCAGGATTATACTGATGAGGGCGAAAGAGTTGATTTCTTTTTGATTTCTAATTCGGCCTACAAAGTATTTATGCTGCGTTACGACCCGCCGAAAGAAATAAAGTATGATGATATTAAAATCGCAGGTGAGGGCGATTCGGAAACGATTGCATCGGTTTCGCAAACTTTGTCGACGGTTTCGACTGAGAAAGTATTTGATTTTTTGATTGATCAAGCGGATAAATTAGGCGCAAGTGATATACATATTGAAAATTTACGAGATGGAATTCGAATTAGAATGAGGGTGGATGGACTTTTGCATCCAGTAGCGAATATTGATAAAGATCGTTATAGAATTTTTATGGGCGAGCTTTCTTCAAGAGCAAATGTTTCGACGGCGTCGAATAAACCGCAATCTGGTCATATGCAAAAGGAAATAACGCAGAATGGAGCAACGCATCTTCTTAATATTAGGGTTGAGACGATCCCAACGATGTATGGACAAGATGCTGTACTTAGGTTGTTTAATTTTGACGAGAGTTTGTTGAATTTAGATTTATTAGGTTTATCAAAAGAAGAGCGAGCAGAAATTGATGAGGTAATTTCACATCCGAGAGGGTTAGTCTTGATGGTGGGTCCGACGGGTTCAGGTAAGTCGACAACGCTTTATTCAATGTTAAATGCTTTGAACACGACTGACCGTAAGATTATTACGCTTGAGGATCCAATTGAATATGGGATTACGGGGATTTCGCAGATTCCGATAAATACAAATGCGGGCGGTTCATTTGGAGAAGGCTTGCGATCGGTGCTTCGTTTAGACCCTGATGTAGTTATGGTCGGGGAGATTCGTGATGCGGATACGGCGAAGACGGCAATTCAGGCTTCAATTACAGGGCACTTAGTATTAAGTTCTTTCCATGCTAATTCTACGTCGGCGGCGTTTACGAGGATGATTGATTTAATTGGGGTTAATCCGATTTTTTCGAGTTCGATTAGATTAATTATTGCGCAGCGATTAGTGCGAAAACTTTCGAATTCAAAACGACAGCGGTTAGCTACGGAAGCAGAGGCAAAATATATAAAGAAAGTTTTAGAGGGGGTTTCGCCAGATATCTTGTTAGATTTTGATTTAGAATCGCCACTAATTTGTGACCCGGTGGTAACTGAGGAAGATCCATTTGGGTATAGTGGTAGGACTGTGATAATGGAACAGCTAGTTGTTTCGGATGATATTCAGGCTTATATACGTGGCGATGTGGCGGATATAAATACGACGGCGATTGAAGAGACGGCCAGAAAAAATGGCATGTTAACTTTGGAACAAAAAGGCATGCTGGCTGTGCTTAGGGGCGAAACTACACTAGAAGAAATTTCGCGAGTTATATAATATATGGTATAATATGCTGTATGAGTGAAAAAGTTATTTCTGATTATAATGGTTATGATTATAAAAAAGAATTTTGGGAAAATGTTGATCGTGAGTATGAAGATCAGGCAGATCGGATGGCGATTCGGAAATTATTGCCAAAGAGAATGGAAAAATTTGCAGATATTGGGGGCGGGTATGGAAGACTAGCGAATGAATATTTAAAACGAGCGCATAAAGTAATTATTTTTGATTATTCTAAGACTGAGCTTAAACAAGCAAAAGAAACTTTTGGGGATAAAATTGAAACGCGAGCGGGTGATATTTATGAATTACCGTTTAAAGATGCAGAGCTTGATGGATTGATGATGGTTAGAGTAACGCATCATTTGAAAAATATGGATAAGGCGATAGCTGAACTTTATCGGGTGTTGAAGCCGGGTGGAGTAGCTGTAATCGAGGTAGCGAATAAAAGGACTTTGCCGAAGATTGCAAGGTTCATGGTTGGGAAATCGAAGGTCAATCCGTTTGATAAAAAAGTAGCTAATTATAAAGAAATTTCTAAAGATGGATTTTATAATTATCATCCAAAATATGTAGAAGAGATTTTTGAAAAAACTGGATTTAAAACTGAAAAAGTTTTATCAGTGTCGAATTTTAGAAGTCAGGGATTAAAAAAGATTTTGAAGACGAATAATTTGGTGAAGATGGAAAATAAAGCGCAGTCGGTTTTAGCGCCGATTAGATTTGCGCCATCGATTTATTATAAGTTGAGAAAACCGGAAGAATAGGTTATAATATAAGGAGGCGGGGCCATCGTTCAACGGATAGGACATATCCCCTCTAAGGATACAATGTAGGTTCAATTCCTACTGGCCCTACCAGAAAATTGTTTGATTGTTTTTTAGGAGTCTTCTTCGATAATTGCGAGGTGGGACTCGTCGAGTTGAGACTGGTCGACTTCGGAAGGAGAGTTCATCATTAAATCGACGCCGTTACCGTTTTTCGGGAAGGCGACAATATCGCGAATGTTTTCAGTTTTTTCGTGAACCATGAAAATACGATCAAGTCCAGGTGCGCAGCCAGCATGCGGGGGCGCGCCGTATTTAAGGGCGTCTAG
>JAZSMA010000043.1:0-28489 GCA_045535655.1 Candidatus Nanosyncoccus sp. | reverse complement strand
AATACCACCCGCATTATGCCGAAATAAAAGAATTTTATGGCGACGAAAATCTGCGCAAAAATACTGACGAGTTTGCGACTATCATGATGTTTTTAACGCTCACGGAACTTATCAAAAACGGCTACGACATTGTTCTCGATGTTACACTTCTTGATCCAGAAATGGAAGGCATTTTGTTAAAGTTCTTAACCGCTGGACAATATAAAACATTATTCTTGATGATCGCCGTTTCCTCAACCGTTACCGAAAAATTCTTAAGCGGTCGCGCCTGGCGCCATACGAAGGAAACTGAAGAAGAGTTCATCCGTGCTACTTCTAAAGCTATTAAATTTTATGCTGAAAATGCCCCTAGTTTGCATATTATTTTATGGGGAGTTTACGATAAACCACCAATCTATGATGGTCCGATTGAAGGTTGTCTAGAGATTTTCGAAGACTACTCAAGCAGGGAAGAACTACCCAAAAACGATGATGACGCCCGTCGCGACGCCAAAATCAAATATCTTGGCAATCTCTAGCCCTCAGGGTTATAAACTTTTCCCATAAACCAAATTTCGCCCGTCTCTTTATTCCTTATCAAGAAGAAAAACGGCTTATCGAAAGTAAGATCTATTTCTTCTACTGGTACTTCCCATTGATAGTCAAAATAGCCACCTGCTCCACGGCCACCAGCTACACCAGTGACCGCTGCCGCCTTTATCCCGTCATTGCTAAAATCTATAGCTGCCTTATGTAGTGCATCCATGACATATGGATTACCACCAATATGTTCATCGGCATCTATCATTCCGTAAAGATTTGCATCTTTGTCCGAAAAAACATCCGTTATCCCAAGCTTATTAAGATTATTTTTGAAATTTGACATATCATAATCATATTTGAAGAATGGGATATAAGCATAAATTTTCGTTATTACGTCTTCCTTATAACTATTTATATCCTCGGCATTTTTTAAATTTTTTATTAAATCACTTGCTTTTTCGGCGGTCATGTTATTTATATAGGTTTTTAAATCATCAATCTTCGGCATAAAACCAACATATTGTAATGTCGAACCATCGTATTCCATTAAATCTTTTGCAAACACCTTTTCGTCGTCCGAATCATAAAAATAGAAATCGGTCGAAACCTTGTTTTGTCCATTATTGGCTGCCAGTTGTTCTATATATATATCTATATCAAATCCCTCATCTTTATTGCCTCGTTCAAGATATTTTTCGTATTCCTTTTGGACAGTTTCGCGAATATACTCTTCACCGAGATCATTTATAATATCATAACGATTAGCACTTGCCCCAATTTCTGCGGCGATAACCTCAGAGTCGTCATTAAATTGTAATTTCGAAAACTTACCATTATCAACTTCCGAAATATATGTACTATATTTTTCATGATCATAATTTACATAATAAAAGCCAATACAAGGCACTGGCTTATTAAGACCAGCAGTACATTGCAATTGATTATTCCAACTCATATCAATTGCAAGAGCATTTAACAATACAAAATCGGCTCTAGTCTCAGGGTTAAATGTTTCTTCGTCAAATATATTTTGAACAATACCAAGTGTTTCATCACTCACCCACTTATTGGCATTATCAGGAGATTTAAAAGAATCATAAATTATTTCAGCGCCAAATTTATTTTTTAGACTATCGGTATAAGAGGCATTAATCGAATTAGTAAATTCTGAGCCAGTCCTTACAAACATGGCATTTGCCAGGGAACGATTAGCACTATTTATATACGCTTTAGGCTGATAATCACCCAAAATATCCATAATTTGGGTTTTGGAGTTATCCTTTGCTCCCTCCGCCAACATGCCTAGTGCATATTTAATTGAAAGCGGGCTATAAATCACATTTTCATTATTATTTTCCATCCTAAGAAAAGCAAAATCAAAATCGCTTAAACCATTACTCTTTAAAGCGAGCATTGATTTATTATCTAAAAATTGATCTTCGGTTGAAATTTGATTATCCCTAGTATCGCCATCAGGATTATTAAAAAATAGATACCATGCCCCAACGCCGATTAGAAGCAGTAAAACAATAATTAAAATTAAAGAAGTTTTTGTTTTTTTAGTTGGCTCATGATTTTGCGTTGTATCAGATTCTATTTTAGGCTCCACTATAGATTCTGCTTTTGACTCTTCTACAGGCTCAATCGAAGAATTTGACCCTTCGTTGGTGGCTTCAGCCCCCACCGATTCCGTTCCTATAACGGGCTGTTGATTTTCTTCAGGCTCTTGATCCATAAAAAATTCCTTTAATGCTTAAGTTTATTATAGCACAGGGTGTCCTATAACTGGTTCAAATTAATTTCCGGAAAATTTGTTCGGATATGCTCAGCGTAACCATTATCAATATCTTGCCACGCTTTTTTCATTCGCGAAATTTCTTCCTTGTTTTCAAATTGGTTCAAGAAAGCTTCCTCGAATTCTTTCGGCGCTGGTCTCGAAACTATTCGTGCAACATCCATATTCGGATTTCCAGTTCCCGCGAAACAAAAATCAATCACCCCAATTACCTTATTATTTTCATCCAGTAAAATATTGCCAAGATTTAAATCCCCGTGGACAAGATTTTTTGTCTCCGTTTCTTTAATAAATTTATGATCCTCATCAATATGTTTTGCATAATGTTCATAATCTAATTCTTTCAAAAATTTCGATAAAGGATATTTCACTTTCGCCGGTGCACTTCTAAGGTCTATTCCTGAAAGCTCCTTGATAAATTTAGCCACATCATATGCTGTGCCAGTCAAAGCCGTATGTGATAAATGATAAATCCTATCACCTAAAGTATAACCTTCAATTTTCTTGTGCACTGAAAACGGTCGCTTTAAAGAATCATAGCAAAGCGTCATCTGGGGAGTATAAAAACTTGTTTTTCCATCTACGAAATTACAAACCGCCGCATCTTTTTCAATCATTCGTGACCAAAACGGGTTACGCGGGAATCTAAAAAAATACGAACCCTCGTTCGTTGTTACCTCAATTACAATATTTGTCCACCCAGTTAAAATATGCTCAGTCTTTTCGACTTTCTTGTCAGGGAAAGTCTCACTAATAATCGCATCTAAATTATCATTTGGTGTAAAAAAATTCGCCATACCTTATTATAGCATATATCTAAATCTATTTTGGAAACATTGAACATTGGATTTCAAGTCATGCTTTCAAAATAGATTTAGATATATGTTATACTTAAAATATGGAAAACGTCAAAATCCTTGCCATTGTTGGTATGAGCGGTAGTGGTAAATCCGTTGCAGTAGACTATTTGACCGAGAAAGGTTATCCGAAAGTCTATTTTGGTGGCATGATCTACAAAGAAATGGAAAAACGTGGGATTGAACGCACTGAAGATGGCGAATCAGAAAAGAAATTCCGCGAAGAAATCAGAGAAAAAGAAGGGAAAGATTGGGTTGTCAATCAAGTTATTGCCGAAACTAAAGATTTAATTAGTGCTGGTCAAAAACGCATCATTTTAGACGGAGTTTATTCCTGGACTGAATATAAAATTTTAAAACGTGAATTTCCTAAATGCCTCACTTTCGTTGCTATCGTTGTCGATAAAAAGTTACGTTACGAACGTGTTGCCAATCGCCCCGGTCGTTCTTTTGACGCTGCAGCTATCCGCGAACGTGATCGTTCTGAAATCGAAAACCTTGAGAAAGGTGGTCCCATCGTCGCTGCCGATTACTATATTTTAAACAATGGCTCCATTAAAGATTTAGAAAACCGTATGGATGAAATATTGAAGGAGATTAATTTTGGGTAGTAGAGAATTAACTGCAGTTGCTTATAAAAAAGGGAATTGGATGCGCTACAGCCTCTGGGCTTTAGCTGCCATTTGTATTTATCTTCTAATTTCTACTTTCATGAGCATGATGAGTGAAGAAATTTCCGCCGCTGTCCCAGAAGATTATAGGTTTTCAGTTACGGATAATTATACCGAAGGTAGTAAATTGCGCACTACTTACTATGTTTACGACAATAAAATCCTTGTTGTAGACGAAAGCTTTGATGATAGTTCTGCTAATCGTTCAGTTATGATTTATGAAGGCATCAATACTTCTGCTCTTAAATATGACGAAAACGATACTACTGAAATCTGCGAGTTAGGCGCTTGTTATGACCGCCCAAAGGTTCTCGCGGTAGTAAAAAATCTAATCTCGCGCAAAATCGGGCGCGAATACATAGGCTTTTAATATGAAACGCTTAGTTTTGATTGACGGCAAATCTGTTTTTTATCGCGGCTACTATGCTATGGGCGCGCTCAGTCTTCCCGATGGGACGCCTACTGGGGGTGTTTATGGTTTTGCCGCCATCGCCATGGAAATTGTCAGAAAATTAAATCCAACCAAAGTCATTGTCGCTTGGGATTCAAAGACTTCCATTTCCAAACGCCGTGAACTCTACCCAGATTATAAAGCTGGGCGGGTTAAACCCGGGGAAGATTTTTACGCCCAAATCCCGCTGCTAAAAGAGCTAGTAGAATCTCTCGGCTGGACTTTTATCGAAATTGACCACTACGAGGCAGATGATATCATCGGCACATTAAGTCGCAAAGCCGATGAAACTATCGATAAAGACGGCAATTGTGAATATGAAACCTATATTATTTCATCCGACCTCGATATGCTTCAAATTGTCGACGACAATACCCATATGTGGCGAATTTTGAAAGGCTTTTCTAATATTGAAAAAATTGATATTCCCGAGATTGAAACTAAATACGGTATTAAAAAAGACCAATTTTTAGACCTAAAAGCCTTGAAAGGTGATTCTTCCGATAATATCCCTGGCGTGCCCGGTATCGGTGAAAAAACAGCAGTTAAATTACTAAACGACTACGGTGATTTAGATAATATTTATCAACATCTAGAAGAAATTGCCGGCTCAACTAAAACTAAGCTTGAAACTGGCAAAGATTCTGCCTATCTCTCCAAAAACCTCGCCAAAATCATGTTTGATGCTCCTATTGACCTTAAAGACATTCCCGATTTCCATTTTGATCAAGAAAAAGCTATTGCTGGTCTCAAAAAACTCTCTTTCAACTCCCTCATTCGTAAAATCGAGAAAGAAGACGAAGAAACTGCGATTTCGAGGGAATCCGGAGCGCGGCAGCGCGAGGACGAGCGCGCCGCCCCCGTGGCGACGGGCGGCGGCGACGCGGCCCTAGAAAACGCAGTTTCTCCATCTTCTAATAATAGCGAAGGAGCGTTCCGAAGAAGCATTACTTTAGATGCCCCAAACGAACTTATTATCGATTGGGATATTAAATTTCTCATGCATAATAACGAAACAATTGCCAAAGAAATTTTAGAAGGCAAAAATTTTTGGGATCTCGGCCAAGCCGCCTTTTTGCTAGACCCACTTTCACGCGAGCGCCCAACTTTGGTCGTGCTTGAAGAAGAGTATCAAAAGCAAACCGCTGAGTTAAAAAATTATTCACGTCTATTTGATGTTTTAGTCAATTTTGACCTCCCCCTCATCCCTGTTTTATATCGGATGGAAAAGAAAGGTATGCTAATTAACCGTGCCTATTTCAAAAAATTAAACCAAGAATTTACGGCTGAGGTTAAAAAAATAGAACAGGAGGTTTGGGATTTGGCCGGCAAAGATTTCAACCTCAACTCGCCCATCCAACTTTCCGAAATTCTTTTCCAAGATTTAAGACTTCCTACTAAAGGTATTAAAAAAACTACCCGCGGTTACTCTACTGGAGCTAAAGAACTAGAAAAGTTAAAAAATCTTCACCCTATCATTCCTAAAATTACTGAATACCGCGAGGCCGCTAAACTTCTTTCAACTTATATTTTTCCTATTCCAGACCTTGCCGATTCCGACGATCGTATCCATACTACTTTTACACAAAATGTTACCGCTACCGGCCGGCTTTCTTCGTTGAACCCTAATCTTCAGAACATTCCTGTCCGCACTGTAGAAGGGAAGCGTATTCGCACCGGTTTCGTTGCTCCTAAAGGTAAGATCCTCATCTCTGCTGATTATTCTCAATTCGAATTGCGCCTAGCCGCCGCTCTTTCTGGTGACCAAAAATTAATAGATGATTTTAATGCCGACATTGATATTCATACTAAAACTGCTTCTGAAGCCTTTAAAGTCCCCTTCGATAAAGTTACAAAAGCTCAACGTCGTGCCGCCAAAGTCATTAATTTCGGTATTCTCTACGGCATGAGCATTAATGGTTTATCCGAAGCCGCCAAAATGCCATTTTATGAAGCCAAAAAATTTATTGAAGATTATTTCGCGCTTCGAGCTCCTATTAAAAACTATCTCGAGGGAATTTTAAAACAGGCCCGTGAAAAAGGCTATGTTGAAACTTTTTATGGCCGTCGTCGCCCTACTCCTGATGTTAAATCTACAAATTTCTTAATTCGTCAAGCCGCCGAGCGTGCCGCCGCCAATATGCCAATCCAAGGAACTGAGGCCGATTTAATGAAACGCGCTATGATTAAAGTTGACCAAGCCTTGCCAGAAAATGCCGAACTTGTCATGCAAGTTCACGATTCCTTGATTGTCGAATGTAATCAAGATCAAGCTAGCGAAGTTAAAAAAATCTTAAAAGACATCATGGAATCCATTGCCCCAGAATTAAAAGTTAAACTTGCCGTTGAAATTTCCACTGGCCAAAATTGGGGCGAACTCTAAAAACGAACCTGTGCATTTTTTGCATATGTTGATATCATATAGATATGAACAGTATAGAGTTGTATAAAATCCAGAAAGGCGACATTGTTTTTAATGTTGATAAAGAGCAAGAAACTATTTGGGCGGCCATCGATCAAATTTCAGAGCTGTTCAATGTTACTAGACGTAGCATCGAGATTCACTTAAAAAATGTATATAACGAAAACGAATTAGACGAGAATCGAACTGCGAAAGAAATTTTCGCGGTTCGTAAAGAAGGGAATCGCACGGTCCGCCGCAAAATTAAAGTCTATAATCTTGATGCTATTATCTCCGTTGGCTACCGCGTCAACTCAAAAAAAGCTACTGATTTCCGTATTTGGGCGACCAAAGTCCTTCATCATTATATTGTTGATGGTGTTGCCGTCAACGAACGTCGCTTGAAAGAGCTTGATTCTAAAAAACTTCATGAAATTGAGGGCGCTCTTGGCATTGTTAAACGTTTAGTGGCTGCTTCTGACCTTTCTGCTGACGAAGCGTCTGGCGTTCTTGAAGTTATTACAAAATACAGCCCAAGTTTCAAGGCCCTTAAAGAATACGATGAAGGTCACATTTCCTTTGTTAAAGGTAAAAGAACCACTAAATTTTTTTCATCGGCTGAATGTTTCGATATTATTAATACTCTCAAGAAAAATGTCAAAGGCGACGAACTCTTCGGTAAACCCCGCGGCGCTTCCTTTGAATCCAGCCTTGGCGCTATTATTCAAACTTACAATGGGGAAGACGTCTATCCTTCAATTTCTGAAAAAGCTGCCAATCTCCTCTATCTCATCATTAAAGATCACCCTTTTTACGATGGTAACAAACGCATCGGCGCATTTCTTTTTATCGTTTTTCTCACCATTAATAATTACCATCTTACTAAAAACGGCGAAACTAAAATTTCCGACCGTGCTCTTACCGCCCTTGCCCTTCTTATTGCTGAGTCGAATCCAAAAGAAAAGCAATTACTCATCGCATTAATTTGTAAATTACTCGAGAATTAAAAAGACGGGCAACACATACAAAAATCCCCCATTTTAACTTTGGGGGATAATATGCGACAAAAGTCTCTTAATGCGCGTAAGCAATATTTTGTTCCATCGCTTGAGTCTCCAAAGCGACTAAGCGCTCAGCATCATCAATCGAAGAATTAACGCAGTGCTTAACGCGTGCCTTTTCCTCAGCCTTTTTCGCATCGTTCCAACGATCTAATGTCCCTACTAGATAGCCAGTAATTCTACGCAATCTTTCAAACCTTCCATCATCAAAATCTTCCGCATGCTCGTCAAAGTATTCTTTCATCGCACCTTCGCCAGCTTTTTCTTTCAGCAGTTTCATCCCGGCCTCAACTAAACACGAAACGTGCATCGTTTCGTATTGATTAAACTCCGCCAAAACTTCTTCCGCTTCCTTTTCCGAAACTTTTGCATATCTTCCTAACGACTTCAAGAATCTCTTCATGTCGAAATTTTCTGCATCATTCGGATTTTTGTAAATTATTTTCTTCATGATTTTCCTTTTATTATTTTTAGTATTACCGTTATGGATTTCATTATAAACCCCACATATAGCGTTTGTCAATAGTTTTTTAACACTAAATATAGCGTTTTTTTGAAAATACCACAAAAATATGCTAGAATAAAAAAGTTAGTTATGCCGAGTTGGAACATTCATTTAGAGGCCGGCAATCGGCTAGTCAAAAAACTCCATTTTTCCGGCGCCAAACGGAAAGAATTTTTGTTAGGCTGTTTATTACCAGATATCAACAACGGTTATATTAATCGAGTCAAAGTTGAAAAACCCCACGAAGATACTCACTATACCTACGACCAAAAAAGTTCTCTAAACTTTTATGCAAAATATCGAAAAGAAGTAGATGAAAAAGACCCAATTTGCCTAGGCTATCTTTTTCATCTTTACACCGACGGATATTTTAATTATGATTTTTATCGTCATATTAAATATTCTCCTCTTGGCGCTGGTTTAAACAGAGAAGAAAAACGCAAAATTAAGCATCATGATTTTTGGCTCTATGACTTAAATTTTCACCACCGACTGAATCTTGAAAATCCATCTGATGCCAAACAACTTGCCAAGGCTACCAATAAGATTAGTGCTATCGAAATTACCCCAGATGATATCATTGATGTTGAAAGAATTTTAATTGACAACAACCTTGGTCAATCAATTAAGAATCGTCGCTATCTTTTCTATACTAAAAAAAGGCTGGATGATTTATTAAATGAAATGATCGAAAGTTTTTCTCAAGATTATTTAGGAGAAAAAAATGCCTGAACTGCCAGAAGTTGAAACCATTCGTCGTGGTTTGCGAAAATTTATCCTAGGTAAAAACATCACTAAAATTACAGTTTTATGTGAGAAATCCTTCATCGGCCCCTTGACTTTAGGAAAAATCACCGACATTCGTCGCTATGGCAAAGCTTTAATTCTTGATTTAGATAATGGTTCTTCTCTCATGATTCATCTGCGCATGACCGGACAACTTATCTACGATGGTGCTCAGAAAATAACCAGTGCTGGTCCGATTCAAACTGAAAACCGCTATGCCGCCGGCCACCCTAGTGAAAATTTCACTGCTAAACTTCCCAATCGCCAAACCCGTGTCATTATCGAATTTAAGAATGGCACCCTTTATTTTAATGATCAACGCAAATTTGGTTTTATTAAAGTTCTAAAGACCTCCGAAGTCGAAAACGATGCATTTATCCAAAAACTTGCTAAAGAACCTTGGGAAATGACCGCCATGGAACTATTTGAAAAACTTCAAAAACATCCCAATTCTTGTATCAAAGCTACAATTTTAGACCAATCGATTATTTGTGGTCTTGGCAACATCTATGCCGATGAATCGCTCTTTGCGGCAAAAGTTCATCCAAAGCGCAAATCTAGCACTATTACTAAAAAGGAAGCAGAGAAAATTTTAATAGCTGCTAGAAATGTTATGCAAAAGTCAATTGATTCTGGCGGTTCTACTATGGCGACCTATGTTAAAGCCGATGGTACAAAAGGGGATTACCTGGAAAAATTTGCCCAAGTCTTCCGTTGCGAAGGGAAACCTTGCCCAAGATGTGGCGAAAAAATCATTAAAATTAAAGTAGCTGGCCGTGGCACACATCTTTGCCCTCATTGCCAAAAGGAAAATCATGATTAAAATTTTTTATGGCCAAGACCGCGTTCGTGCCAAAAAAGCAATTGAAAATTTTCTAGGTGAAAATTATGAAATTGTTGAAGGAGCCGACCTAACATTAGAGGAACTTCCTAACGTTTTTCTTGGCAATTCGCTCCTCTCCTCTAGTCGCTCAATTCTCATTCGAGATTTATTTAATAATAAAATCGTTCTGGAGAAACTTCCAGATTTTTTGGATACTCCACATAAAATTATTGTCTTTGAGTTGTCTATTGATAAGCGTTCAGCAGCCTATAAAAACCTAAAAGATAAAATTGAAATTAAAGAATTTGTCTTGCCCGAGAATCCAAATCAAAAACTGATTTTTAATATTTATAAAACCGCTAAAGTTGATGGCAAAAAAGCTCTCGAGCTTTTAGAAACAATCAAGCCGAACGAAGACCCCTTCATGTTTTTTGGACTTCTCGTTTCTCAATCTTTGAAAGACTACAACCAAAAACAGGGAATTAAAGAAAAGAGAGCCCTCAAGGAACTCTCTAAACTTGATCTAGCAATGAAATCTACTTCGCTGTCGCCTTGGCTTTTGGTTGAGTCTTTTTTACTGCGGCTTTCTTCGCTGTAGTTTTAGCTGGAGCTTTTGCCGTCGTTTTAGCAACCTCCTTTTCCAACTTTACTCCCGCAGCCTTAGCAATTTCATGAAGTTTAGCTTTTCGTCTCGAAGCTGTATTTTTCTTCATCAAATCTTTTTTCACAGCCTTATCATATTCCGACTGCACCCTAGCAAGATTTTCTTGAGTCGGCTTATTTTTAAAAGCTTTCAAGGCAGCCTTGATTGCTTTTTTAATTTCTACATTATGCTCAGTGCGCTTTGTAGCCTGTCGAGCAGCCTTCTTGGCAGATTTAATAATCGGCATCTTTTTCCTATTTACATTAAAAATTAGTTACTCCTAGTATTATAACTCTTTTATCTAAAAAAGTAAAGAGAAAAGACCTTGCGAATTTTTAAAGCTTATGGTAACATAATAATTGTAAAAAGTATATACTATGCCTAACGACAAAAAAACTACAACTCCTCCCGATCCGACTCCTCCGCCATCTTCAGATGGTGCTACTTCTGCACCTACCGATGAAAATACTACCGATGCTGCACCAGTTGAAGAAACTCAGGCTAAACCCCAAAATACCGAACTAGCCAAGGTCCTCCCGGAAGTTGTTAATAAAATTGACGAGTCACACAACATCTTAGTAGCGCTTTCTGGCGACCCATCCGTAGATGAAATGTCTGCCGCTATTGGTCTGACAATTTTTCTCGACAAACTAGGTAAACGTGCGACTGCTATTTATTCTGGCTCAACCCCTAATGCGCTTGAATTTCTAAAACCTGAAGAAACTTTCGAGTCGAGTGTCGATATTCTCCAAGATTTTGTTATCGCCTTAAGCAAAGAAAAAGCCGATCACCTTCGCTATAAGCTTGATGGTGATTTTGTTAAAATCTATATTACCCCTTATCGCGCTCGTATTTCCGAAGAAGATTTAGATTTTTCTTATG
The DNA here is from genome assembly GCA_045535655.1 of Candidatus Nanosyncoccus sp. GTDB lineage: Bacteria > Patescibacteriota > Saccharimonadia > Saccharimonadales > Saccharimonadaceae > Nanosyncoccus. The sequence goes on along the minus strand of JAZSMA010000043.1, from coordinate 17,092 downwards.
GTGATTTTAACGTTGACCTAGTCTTAGCGCTTGACGTCGCTAACGGTATTGATCTTGATTCCGCTCTTCGTGAACATGGCCGTATTATGCATGATGCCGTCATTATTAACATTACTACTGGCAATCCAGGTAAACTTGGCGAAATTGAATGGAGTGATAAATCTGCTAGTTCCGTCTCAGAAATGATTGCGAAACTTCTTTATAGCATGAGTAGCAAAGTAAAAATCGAAAAAGAAGAAGCCACCGCTTTCTTAACTGGTATTGTTGCCGCTACGAATCGTTTTTCAAACGCCAAAACTACTTCCGATGCTATGAAATTGGCCTCTCGTTTAATGGAATCAGGCGCCAATCAACAACTTATCTCGAAAAATATTACGCCAGACATTGATAATGAATTATATTCATTGACCAACTCTGCTGCCGTCAAAACCGCTGCTGACCCGACCAAACTTGATATTGAACATGGCAATGAAGAAGGCGTAGACGAAACTAAAGAAGTTGATACTGTCGTTACCGAAAAAGAGTCAACTTTGCTTGAAGACCTTAAGGCAGCTGAAGCTAGCTTGGCTCAAGCTGGTGCCGAGACTACTCCAGAATCAGGGAATACTACTTTGAAAATTGATAGCGACTCTACCTCGGACCAAAAGGAAACTGAAGAAGCTCCGGCTCCTGAGTCAGAAACCGCTCCCGAACCAGAAACTGCTTCTGAATCAGACACTACTTCCGAGCCAGAATCTACCCTCGACTCAACCTCTGAAACTGAAACCAAAGAATCTGAGGAATCTGAATCTGAAAAAGCGGAAGATAAAACCGACTCTGGCTATATGTCTGAATCCCCAGAACCTACAACTACAGCTGAGCCTACAGCTCCAAAAGATAATCCTTCTGCTGATTTCATCAGTGACAAACCAGAAAAAGTCGTTCAACCTGAGAATGATTTAGGTCCATCACCTTTAGATGAAGAAGGCGTTAAAAAATATGGTCAAATGCTAGAAAATGCTTTGGCTGGTATTGGTGGTGTTTCTAGCCCAGTTCCAGAGCCAGTTCCGACATCATTCGATGGCAACCCGGCTACTTTTAACGCGCCTACAGTCCCAACTAACCCAGAAATTAATGGCGTTCCGGAGATTAATTATATGCCCATGCCCGGAGAAGAAGTTCTTCCGCCTCCGCCTGCTCCACCAATCGATATGAACTCGGCTTCAGGAGTTGGTGTAACTCCAGGCGTCAACGAAGCTATGCCAGATAGTCTTCCGACAGTAGCACCAATCGCTCCCGCTACTCCTCCGGTAGAACCGAACCACGACCCATTAGGAGCTCAACCAGCCATGCAAGATCAAATCTACGCTCCCCAAGTTTCTGACCCAGGCGCCTTCAAAATCCCTGGGATGTAACTCTTGATTTCTAGATAATATTCATATATAATATATATACGCTGGAATCGTAGCTCAGTTGGTTAGAGCGCTGCCCTGTCACGGCAGAGGTCGCGAGTTCGAGTCTCGTCGGTTCCGCCAGTAAGATAAAAAATTAGTCCCTTTGGGACTTATTTTTTATCTACGACTCGTCGCCAGAGCAAGCAATGTCTCATTATCTATTGTCAAACATCCTACTCTATGATATAATGTCCTCTAATATGACAATCAAAGTTACAAGAAAAGATCAAGGCGAAGCGAATGAGAACATTATTCGTCGTTTTAACCGTAAAGTCCTCCAAAGTGGCATGATGCCTTTAAAGAAGTCACAAATGCGTTTTTCTAAACCAATTTCTAAACGTGAACGTCGCTTAAAGGCCATTATCCGTGAAGCTCGCAAGGCCGAAAAGACCGAACGAATTAAATTAGGACTTAAATAAAAAAATCCCCTTCTGGGGATTTTTTATATGGACGGGTGACGCGCATAGGGGGACCCCCAAAATGTTTTGCTTGCAAAAATTTTGGGGGATGATGCGTGGCAGGACCCTTCCAGAGTGTGATATAATCTCTTTAAAGGAGTTTTATGATTATACTTTTTGGTTTAGCTGGTTCCGGTAAGGGAACACAAGGTAAAGCCCTCTCCGAAATTTTCGGTTGGAGATGGTTGTCCGTTGGCGACGTCATTCGTCAAACCGGAGAATTTAAAGATATTATTGATCGTGGTGAATTAATCCCAGACGAAGAAGTCATTAAATTAATGGGTAAACAAATTGAAAAAGCCGAAGCCGAAGGCTTCAATGTTATTCTTGATGGTTATCCTCGCGACAAGGAACAGGCCGAATGGCTCATGGCACACATGCCAGACAAGGTTGACGGCGCAATCATTCTAGAAGTGCCAAAAGACGAGCTCTTTGAACGTCTAGCTTTACGTGGCCGAGATGACGATAAAGAACGCGAGAGTATCGAACGTCGTTTCGCCATCTTTGAACAAAATATTTATTCAATTTTACCTCTGTTAGAAGCGAAAAATATTCCAATTGAAAGAGTTGATGGGGTAGGATTAGTCGAAGAAGTGACCGCTCGTTTAGTCGAAGTTATTAAAAAAATTATTCCAGACGCCACTGAACAAACTAATGATGTGAACGGCGGAGAGATTGAACATAGCTATGGCGAATAATACTGAACTATCCGAAAAAATCACCGCCATGCGCGCAGGCGGCAAAATTCTAGGAAATCTCTTAAGAGATCTTAAAAATCATGTCAAACCCGGTATGACTGGTAAGGAAATTGACAGTTGGGTGCGAGAAGAGATTGTTAAACGTGGAGCTGGAGTCGCCTATGATATGCTTGACGATGACTTCCCGGGCGCAATTTGTATCTCAGTCAACGACGAACTAGTCCACGGCGCTCCTAAAGACGAACCGCTAGAAGAGGGCGATAAGGTTTCCTTTGATTTAGATATATATTATAAAGGTTATTTTACGGATTCCGCCTTTACTATGATTGTAGGAGAAAAAGGTTCTCCAGCTATTAAAAAAATGATTTCTGTAACCGAATCTGCTATGTGGGAGGGAATTGAACAAGTTGCTCCAGGCGCCCATATTGGTGATATCGGTCATGTTGTCGAAAAAGTTCTCCGCGCTGGCCATCTTGGCGTGATTGAGAATTATATTGGCCACGGTATCAGTAAAACTATGCACGAACTTCCCGAAGTCCCAAATTACGGTAAAAAAGGCCACGGCTATGAATTAAAAGTTGGCGACACTATCTGTATTGAACCAATGTCCTGTCTCGGTAAACCCGCGAACTATGTTGATAAAGACGACAATTGGACTGTAAAAATGAAAGACGGTTCAATCGGCTGTCACTGCGAACATACTATACTTGTAACAAAAGATGGTTACGAAGTTTTGACTTTACCCGATTAATAATGCTACAATGAGCTTATGTTTAGGTCATCAAACAAGAGTTTTCTTGTTGCATTAGTTTTAACTAGCCTCACTTTACTTTCTGGCTTCGCCCTCTCTTCGGTTCGTGCCTCCGCCGACGAAGTCGTAGACGAAATAGAAATCACAGTTCCAGTTTCCTGTACACTATCTGGTGTAGGTATGGATTCTCATACTACTTCACTCATGAATGGTAACTATGCCTCAAATGTAGGTACTACTACATTGACAGCCTTCTGTAATGATAATGATGGCTTCGCTATCTATGCTGTTGGTTTCACAGACGATACTGATGGTAAAACTGTTATGACTAGTAGCGCTTTAGACAGTGACTATGATATCCCAACTGGAACCTTAACTTCTGGCAATAACTCTCAATGGGCTATGAAGTTAGCTACTCAAACTTCTCCAGAACCAACCTATCCTATTTCTATTGAAAACAACTACAATAACTATCATACTGTTCCAGACGACTATGAACTAGTAGCTAAAAGAACCTCTGCTACTGACACTGGTACTAATGCTATAGGATCAGTCTTAACTTCTACTTACCAAATCTACGTCTCCACTCTCCAACCTGCTGGTACTTATATTGGGAAAGTGAAGTATGTGATGGTGCATCCGAATAACACAGAAGAAATACCTGTTAGAGAGGATCAAGTGGCCATACTTTTTGATGGTAATGGTCTAACCTTCCCAGGTGGAGCCACCACTAATCGCGTAGTGTATGGCACTTCCTGCACGCCTATGTATATGAGCACTACTCCGGAAGTAGTGGAAACATCAAACCTCACTAATGGTGTACAGAGTGGTTCTTATTCCAATAGCGAAAATGTATTATACTCAAATACGTTTAATGGGGCAAGCAAAGTAAGAGTAGTAGTAGATTATGGCATTACAGGAAATACAGCCGAGCTTCTAGCGATTGACGATGTCTGGGACGGCGATTGGGATAATTATAATGAAGATTGGAATGATAATTGGATTTATAATGATTCAGATATTACTGGTACAAAAACATACACTTTTGACGGCGATACCGTAACTATTTTTAGTGACAGCTGGGACAACCCAGTATCTGACTACAATTACGGGTTTTATGCAAGAGTATATCCAATCTATGCTACTGAACAAACTGGTACCGAAGAAGCTTCCATTTGTGAAATAAGTTCTACTCCAGTAAGCGGTGCTTATGCTGAAACAACCATCTGGAAGGGCAAATGGTATACAACAATAAACAATGAATTGGTATGGTTTGAAAATCAATCAGCTATCTTTAATTATGTGTCTAAAAATAGTTCGGATTTATTAGGCTCAACATTGAAATATTATGCCTATTATCCATTTACAATTTATTATGATGGCAATAGCGCTACCTCTGGTACCATGAACGGATTTTATACTTTTATAGATACATCAGATAGCACATCAAATCTAATGGCATATAATTTCAAGAAAACAGGTTATGGTTTTGCCGGTTGGAGTGCCGATCCAAACGCGACAGTAAATAGCTATAGTAAAATATATGGCCCAAATGAAATGCTATCTGGGGATGAATTATCTTTTGATAATAATAGAGAGGTTACTCTTTATGCTGTTTGGGTCCCATCTGCTGGTAATCTCCAGAATTGGTCTGGCTGTCCCAGCATGACTATTGGGCAAGTCACGGCTCTTACTGACACAAGAGACAATAATGTTTATACCATAGGAAAGTTAGCCGATGGTAACTGTTGGATGATGGAAAACTTAAGGCTAGATAATAATGCTTCACTAACTAGCAGCAATACTAATATAAGTACAGTAGTTTTTAACAAACTTCCCGCATCTAGCGATAATTGGTGTTATCAGTGCCAAAACCAGGCATTGATTAATACAAATAATACAAACTTAAATAACCCAGATTTGGTTGCTGCTCCAGGAGGATCTTATGAAGAAGATAGTGGAACATATGGTAAAAACTATTATTGGTTCGGGTATGGCAATTATTATAACTGGTATTCAGCAACCGGCGGGACAGGTACTTCCTCGGTCACTAGCGGAAATGTTAGCGGCGATATTTGCCCAAATGGTTGGAGTATGCCAACTGGTGGCCCTAGCGGACAGTACATCAACCTATATAATATAATGTCAGGATTGTCGGACGATTATGTAGATTTTGCAGCATACCCGACAAATTACGTATTTAATGGGTTTTGGCACCCGGACATCGGTGCATATAATCGTGGCTTGTACGGATTTTATTATTCGAAGACAGCCTATAATTTTGATAATGCCTATACTGTAAGCGTCGGGAATAATAGTTTTATGCACTTAGTTGCCAATGACAATTTAAGCAGAACAATGGGTCATGCCGTTCGCTGCAGATCCCTATAACTGATTCAAATTAATCTCCGGGAAATTCGTCCGGATATGCTCAGCATAGCCATTATCAATATCTTGCCATGCCTTTTTCATGCGTGAAATCTCCTCCGTATTATCAAACTGGCTCAAGAAAGCTTCTTCGAACAGATAGTGAAGGCAACAATGATCATGCTCAATGGTATGGCTACGGTAACTATTATACCTTGGCTGCCGCAATGGCGAATACCACTAATATGACAAATTCCACCATCTCGGAATCCGCTAATACTTCGATTTGCCCTAAAGGTTGGAGATTACCATACGGTAGTATTAATAGCACCAGCGGTGATACAAGAAACGGTGGGTTCTCGCTATTAGATATAGAATTAGGTGGAACTGGCGCCGATCAGCAACATAATGCCGCCGCGTCTAATAGATGGCGGAGCTATCCAAATAATTTTCTATACTCTGGTCGACATGATTCATCTTCGAAAGCCTATGGGAGAGGGTATGAAGGTGCTTATCTGTCTTCTACTGTCAATAATAATACACTTAGCTGGTCATACGGGCTGTTCATTAGTTCACAGCGTGTTATTCCGGGTAGCTGGACCAATAGTAACAAGTCTGACGGGCACAGTGTCAGATGCTTGACTGGCCTCTAAACAAGGGCTTATCCGTAAGTAATTTATTTAGTTTACTTAATATGCTTCAATTATCTTCGCTTGCTTTTTCCCGCATTAAAGGTTAAAATTAAACCATGGATAACGATAAGCGCTTCGTAACCGGTTTGGATGTTGGCACCGAGAACATCCGTGCCGTCATTGCTACAGTCTCAAAATCCGGTGAAATATCAATTGTTGGCTATAATGAAGGTAAATCTGCCGGCATGCGCAAGGGTATTCCCGCTAATCTTACTGGCCCTGCCGAATCCATTGATCGCACTCTCGGCGATGCTGAGCGCATGGGCGGTTACGACGTGAGAAGTGCCTATGTATCTATCAATGGCTCCAGCCTTCTTTCTACACGCACCGAAGGCATGATTGCCGTTGGCGCCGTTGAGCATGAAATTGATTTAGAAGATTTAAACCGTGTTGAAGACGTTGCTGTAACTGGTCGTATTCCAGCCAATCGCGACGTTCTAGATGTTGTCCCGCTTGAATATGCTCTTGATGGCCAGGGTGGCATTAAAGACCCCCTTGGTATGTCTGGCGCCCGTCTTGAAATGCGCGCCTGTGTCGTCTCCGCCCTAACCCCTAATTGTGAAAATCTCAAAAAAGCCACCGCTACCGCCGATGTCCAAGCCGAGCGTCTTGTCCCGAGCGTAGTTGCCGCTGCTAAAGCCGTCCTAACTGAGCGCCAAAAGGAAAATGGTGTCGCAGTTGTAGATTTCGGCGCCGCTACTACCTCAATCGCAATCTACGAAGAAGGCGATTTACAGTATGTCGGTGTCATTCCGGCCGGCTCAAACAACATTACGAACGATTTAGCCATCGTGCTTGCTATTGACCCAGATCTAGCCGAAGAAATTAAAGTCCGTTTCGTTACCGGCGATTTTGATTCTAATAAGAGTCTAGCTATCAAGGTCGGCAAAGAAAAAGAACGCACCTTTGACCGCAAAGAAGTCGAAGAGGTTGTCAAAGCTCGTCTCGATGAAATTTTTGCCGAAGTTCGTAAAAAGCTCAAAGCCGCAAAATATGACCAACGTCTCCCAGAGGGAATTGTGCTTGTAGGCGGTGGTGCTAAAATGCGTGATATTGAATTGTTCGCCAAAAAATCCCTCGAAGCAGCTGTTAAAGTTGGCGTTCCGATGGCTTTAGGTGGTGTCTCCGAATCCGTCGCGAAACCTGAATTTGCTACTGCCGTCGGCCTTGCCATGCTAGCCGCTGAAGAAAACTCCAGCCAAGCTCCAGTTAGTAAAAAATCCCCTAAAAAAGCTAAATCCGGCTTCCTTAAAAAAATATTCAGCAAATTCTAAAGTTCTAACATTGGCGGGTGGCACGAATAGGGGGACCCCCAAAATGTTTTGCTTGCAAAAATTTTGGGGGAGAATTCGTGGCAGGACCCGCCAATGAAATAACTATTGATTCTAAGATATAATTGATATATAATAAAGGTATATTTTTAAAGTGAGGTAAATTATGCCAGAAGTAAAACCGACAGAGGTGGAAAGTAAAGCTAGTATAAAAGTGGTGGGTGTAGGCGGTGCCGGTGGTTCCGCTGTTGAACGCATGAAAGAAGTGGGTCTTTCTGGTGTAGAATTTGTTGCGATAAATACTGATGCTCAAGCTCTCCATCATTCTCCTGCTGACGTTAAAGTTCATATTGGTAAAGGATTAGGTGCTGGTGGCGATCCCGAAAAAGGTCGTGAAGCTGCCGAAGAGGGAAGAGAAGCCATTGGTAAAGCCCTAGACGGCGCAGACATGGTCTTTATTACGCTTGGTGCTGGTGGTGGAACCGGCTCTGGAGCTGGTCCAATTGTTGCCGAGGAAGCTCGTAAAAAAGACATCTTGACCGTTGGCGTTGCAACTAAACCATTTACCTTTGAAGGTGCCCGTCGTCGCGCTAATGCTGACGTCGCGATTGATAAGCTCGCCCGTCAGGTTGATGCCCTTATTACAATCCCTAATGACCGCTTACTCCAGACTATCGATCCACGCACTCCGCTTCTTGAAACCTTTAAGATTGCCGATGATGTTTTAAGACAAGGCGTCCAGGGTATTTCTGAATTGATTACTGAACACTCTCTCATCAATCTAGATTTCGCCGATGTTAAAGCTATTATGAAGAATGCCGGCTCAGCCCTCATGGGGATTGGTCGTGCTTCTGGCGAAAATCGTGCCGTAATTGCCGCTGGCCAAGCCGTCGAATCGCCTCTTATCGAAGTTAAAATCGAAGGAGCTCGTGGTGTTCTCTTCAGCGTTGCCGGTGGTTACGATATGTCCATGAGCGAAATCCAAGAAGCTGCCGAAGTTATTACTGGTGCCGTTTCGCCGGATGCCAATATTATCTTTGGTGCCTCAATTCGTCCTGAACTTGAAGATGAAATTGTAGTAACTGTCGTTGCTACTGGTTTCGATTCGGAATACCATAATGCTGAAGAACCAGTCTCTGAACCAGAACCAGATTTCGAAGACGAAAAACCCGCTACCGAAGCTAAAGATTTTGCCTCTGAGAATAAGTCAAACATGTGGGACTCAATTAAAACCGAACCTGAACCTGAACCAGTCATTAATGATGACGAAATGGATGTCCCGCCGTCTCTGAGAGAGAGACTAAAAAACCGTAAGAAGAAAGAATAATAAAGGAGCTGCGGGTGGAACGAAATTTTCGCATTGGAGATAGTAAAGTTCTAGAAAGCCGCGAAACTGTTGATGGAACTATGATTCGCCGACGTCGCGAGACGCCTGATGGCCATCGTTTTACAACTTATGAACGTATCGAAATGCCGCCGCTAACCGTTATTAAACGTAGTGGCAATAAGGAAATTTTTGATCGCGATAAGCTATTCCTAGCCGTCCGCCGTAGCGTTGGTAAATTTTTCAATTCCGAACTCGAAGTCGAAGAGGTTGTCAATAAAGCCTCTGATATTCTTTATTCTTATGGCGCCGACGAAATTACTTCAAAACAAATCGGCGAAGCCGTCTTAGACGTCCTAGCCGAGATTAATGAAGTTGCCTATGTCCGTTTTGCCTCTGTTTTTCGCGAATTTAAAACCCTTGAAGACTTCGAAGACATATTAAGGGAACAGAGAGATAAACATGGAAAAGTAACGACTTCTCAGGAATCTTCCCAAACCAACGGATTTGGAGGAAAGAAAAGTCGGCAGGATTCTTCCAGGAGTTAAATTATGCGGGTGGTATGTATTTATCGAGACAATCAAGATTATACTCGTTCAGTCGACGAATGGCTAGAAAATTTTCGCCGTCAGACCGGTCGCGAAATGGAAACCATGGATCCTGATCAAAACACCGATTTTTGTGAAGCCTATGATGTTGTCGAATATCCTACAATTCTTGCTCTTGGCGAACGTGGAGAAGTCCATCAAGCCTGGCGTGGCAAAACCCTCCCGCTCATTAATGAAGTATTATATTATATGATATAATTTTAAACATGGACATGTTAAAAAACATTTTCGAGAATATTTGGGTCCAAAGAGGTATTTGGTCACTTGTTGTAGTTCTATTTAGCGGTCTAATTTATTGCCTCGTTTCCAGATTTCTTAACAAAAAAGAAAAGAAAAATTCTAAAATTCTTTCAAACAAAAAGAACAAAACCTTTATTCGCATGCTTAAAAGTATTATTGGTTATGCACTAGGCATCATTACCATTCTAATGGTCTTGCAAATTTACGGCATTAACGTTACTTCGATGCTTGCTGGTGTCGGAATTGCTTCCATCGTCATCGGTTTTGCCCTTCAGGATGCCCTAAAAGACATTTTCCGTGGTTTTGATATCATTACTGATGGCTATTATGAAATAGGAGACATCATTAAATTTGGTGACAATATTGGTCAAGTTACTTCAATTAGCCTTCGCACTACAAAAATACAAGATATAAGTACAATGAATACCGTTTCTATAGCTAATCGCAAAATTGACCAAGTTGAAGTAGTTTCTGGCTATGTTTATATCCCAGTATCAATGTCTTACGAAACTAAGCTAGAGAAGGCTGAATCAGCTATGCAGGAAATCATTAAAAAATTAGAGAAGCATGAAAAAATTACCTCCGCAGTCTATCAAGGAGTTTCGGATCTAACACCATCCTCACGCAATCATCAGCTATATATTACCTGCGACCCATCCAATCAACTTCAAACTCGTCGCGACGCCCTTCATATCATTATCGAAACTCTTGAAGAAAATAAAATTAAAATTCCACACAATCAACTCGACATCAATACGAAATAACCTTTAACATTGACTTTTATATAATAGTATGATATAATAACAAAAGATGTTCTTTAAAAAAGGGAGATTATTTTTATCAGTTCATCAAACAGCGTAGCAGTAATGGTGCCTTGTTTGATGGACTGAAGCGCCAGTCCACAATACAGCCCCTTTGAGGGCGAAGACTAAGGAGGATTATTCCTATGAGCGCTACCAATATCTTCTATGTCGTCATAGTTTTGATTGTTGCTTTGACTTGTGTAGTATTTGTATGCTACATGCACAAAAGTGACAAGAGCATCATGGAAAAGAGTATCCCGCTCCTGATTCGAACTTCTTTCGAAGAGGAGTGCAGCAAGATTGCCAGCGCGTATGCTGAAGAGCGTCGTCTGATACAGTGGATCGAAGAAGTCGCTGCAAAAGGCGAACTTAACGTAGATCTTCTCTCAGAAGAAGCGAATAAGCGTGCCTACCTGCTCACTGTAAAAAAAGCAGAAGACGCCGTTACGCTCGCTCAGACTTCGCTGTCACGCTGTAAACGTACAATCGAGGAAGAGCAAAAAACTCTCTTCGAAAGCGTGAAATTGCACTTTGGTCAATCCACGATTGACGGGCATAAAAAGGCGCTGAAAGAACTCTCTGCTCAGGAAAAAATTCTCGAAGAGAGAGCAAGAGTGGCTCAAGCCAATCTTGACGCGCTCAAACTGCCCACAACTTAATCCCCCAATTGACCATCCTATGTCATAATAAACTAGGCTGTAATACTACGGGGAAGCACCGTAGGGCTCTGCCCGGGCCGACACTGGGCACTTTTTTATAGTTTATGATATAATTATCTCTATGAAATATAGAGCTAGAGAACGGCGCAAAACCGTAGAATACGAAAAAGCCATCGCAAAATGGTGGAAAAAAGATAAAACTTTTGAAAAATCAATTGAGGAACGTCCGATTGATAAATCCTATGTTTTTTATGACGGCCCTCCGTTTATTACCGGTAACCCTCATCATGGCACTCTTCTTAGCTCTATTGTGAAGGATGCAGTTCCGCGCTACTGGACCATGAATGGCTATCGCGTAGAACGCCGTTGGGGCTGGGATTGTCATGGTCTTCCAGCTGAAAACTTTGTTGAAAAACAACTCGGCATTACCGATCGTCGCGAAATTGGCACAAAATGGTCGCTCGAAGATTATATTATTAAAGCACGTGAATCTATGGTTGCGAATTCCGAAACTTGGCGGGGAACAATTGACCGCATTGGCCGTTGGGTAGATTTTGATAATGCCTATCGAACCATGAACAAAGATTTTATGGAATCAGTTTGGTGGGCTTTCAAAGAGCTTTACGATGCTGGAAAAATTTATGAAGGTCGCAAAGTTTTAATGTATGATACTAAATTTGCCACCCCAGTTTCTAAAGCCGAAGTAACGATGGACAATGACGCCTACCAAAAGGTAACCGACCCATCCGCCTATGTCAAATTTAGACTAAAAGCAGAGGAATTTAAAGATATTACTCTTGAGGGGCATTCGGAGGCTACGGCCGAGAAGCAGGGCGCTTCGCCCGTGACGACAGGCCGAAGCGACTCGTCCCGAAAGAGTAATATCTCGAATTCACCAGTTTATCTCTTAGCTTGGACTACGACGCCATGGACTTTACCAGCTAACTTATGCCTTGCTGTTAATCCAAAATTAGACTATGGCGTTTATGATGTAGATGGCGAAAAATATATTGTTGCTTTAGAGCGTGCAAAAATTTTATTCGAAGGTAAAAAACCCGAAAAAGCCTTTAAAGGCTCAGCCCTCGTTGGCAAAAAATATGAACCAATCATTAAGGTTGCTGATGGCCTCTTTGATCTCGGCTTACGTGGCGATAAGGGGACAGTTATTAGAAAAGACACTTATACAGTATTACCAGGAGATTTCGTCTCTGCCGAAGATGGCACCGGCATTGTTCATATCGCTCCTGCCTACGGCGAAGACGACTATGCTTTAGCTGGAAAATATGAACTTGATTTTGCCGATGTTTTGGACGAAAATGGCTATTATTTACCAGAAATGGCCGAAGAATTACATAAATTAGGTGTTCGTGATACCGACAAAAATGGCATTGGCGCCTGGGCAGGCAATAAGTTTATTGCTAAAGTCCTCGAAGAAAAGGGAATTATTTATAAAATTGAATATATTGAACACGAATATCCCTTTAATCCACGTTCCAAAGAACGTATTATCTATCGCGCTTTTCCATCTTGGTTTTTCGATATTGATAGCCAAAAACAACTGATGCTCGAAGAAAACGAAAACATCAATTGGTTCCCAGGGTATCTTAAGCACGGCCGTTTCACTAATACCATCGAAACTGCCCCAGATTGGAATCTCAGCCGTGATCGTTTTTGGGCAACTGCCATGCCAGTTTGGAAAGGCGATAAAGGCTCAGTTAAGGTTGTTGGTAGTTATGACGAGCTTTATCAGCTCTCTGGCAAAAAACTCGACGACTATCACCGCCCGTGGGTTGATGAAATTGAATTCGATATTGATGGTGAACACTTTAAACGTATTGAAAAAGTCCTAGATTGTTGGTTCGAATCGGGCTCTATGCCTTTTGCCGAGCTTCACTATCCTTTTGAAAATAAGGAAAAATTTGAGGCTAACTATCCGGCCGACTTCATTGTTGAATATGTTGGCCAGGTTCGTGCTTGGTTCTATTATGTCCACGCCGTTAATACTGCCTTAGCTGAAATTGGTGCCTTTGGCGAAAAAGCCAAAAAAGGCCATAAAAACGCCTATAAAAACGTTATTACGACCGGAACCTTAGCCGGGAACGACGGGCGAAAGATGTCTAAATCACTTGGTAATTTTACCGATCCGAACATTTTAATGGACCAATATTCCGCTGATGCTCTTCGCTTCCTCTTGCTCAGTAGCCCAGTCCTTTCCGGTGAAGACTTCGCCCTCCTCGATAAAGACGTTTCTGATATTAACCGTAAACTTGCCATGATTTGGAATGTTTACGACTTCTTCACGACCTACGCCGAATCCGAAGGAATAGACAGCGATGGATTTGAAAATATTTGTTTTGAGGGGATCCGGAGTCACGACGAGGACGAGCGCGCCGACCTCGTGACGACGGGCGTCGGCGACGCGCCCCGAAAAACAAATATTTCAAATCCACTAGATATTTGGATCATTTCGCGCTTATATCAGTTAAGAGACGAAATCACCGAAGGTATGGAGGAATATAATATTCCAAAAGCTTTAGAGGGCGTTCTTTTGTTTATCGATGACATGAGTAACTGGTTTGTACGTCGCTCTCGTCGCCGTTTCTCAAAGAATGATAACCCCGAAGATAAAAAGGCCGCCTTTGCAACTCTCCACTATGTCTTATTATATCTCTCAAAACTTCTAGCTCCTTTTGTCCCGTTCCTAGCCGAAGAATTATATCAAAAAATGACTGGTAAAGAAGAGTCAGTCCATCTCTTAGACTGGCCTGAAGCTGGCGCTATTGATACCGAAGTCTTAGAAAATATGTCTCGCACTCGTGAGATTATTACGGACGCTCTCGCTCTTCGTATGCAAAAATCTGATACAGAAGACCAAATTAAAATCCGCCAACCTCTCAAAGAACTTACTTATGCTGGCGACAAACTTGATGATTTCTATGAACAAATTATTGCCGACGAAGTCAATGTAAAGAGAGTTAAAAATGGTAAGACTCTTAAACTTGATAAAACTCTAACGAAAGAATTACTAGAAGAGGGAACTGCTCGCGAATTAGTCCGCGCCGTTCAATCCGCCCGTAAGCATGCCGGTCTCGCTCCAAGTGACGAAATAAAACTGTCGTTATCAATTAAACCTCCTAAAGACTATCTTGATTATATTAAATCAGAAGTAAAAGCTAGAGAGATCGCCTTAAACGATAATTTCGCCCATGACGAAATCGCCAAAATCAACGGCGAAAATATCACAATTTCACTAGAAAAACTATAAACATAAAACTTAGTTTTATGTTTAAAAGTTTACTCTGTTAATTTGACAAACCCATCAATTTTTAGCATAAACACTATTGACAAATTCAACAAAGTGTGCTACACTAGAGTCAAGTTAGAAAATAAAATAAAAATTCTAACAAATAACAAAAACAAAAAGGAAAATAAAAATGACAGAAACTATTAAATTGCCAAAAAAAGTTATCGATTCAGACTGGAAAGATGACATAGATTATGAAACCTATGGCACCAACGAACAAGAAATGAAATATATCTCGCCAGTAGATATCTCCAAAGAAAGTATCGCAAGGATCAAAGCCCGTAAATTGAACCAGGAACGGGGAAATAAATTCCTCAACATCTTTAGTAAAAATGAAAAACTTGCCGCCTAAATTACCAGATAACTTATAGAATTAATCTTTTAGAAAGGAATACTCCATGTAAGACAAAACTCTTAAACCATAAATTACCTAAAAAACCGAACTTACTGTTCGGTTTTTTAGTGGAAAATAAAAATCTAAAAATTTAAAAATAATGTTGACCTAAAGAAAAGGTTATGCTAAACTGAGCCTTAGAAAGGTCTACAATACTAAATAATAAAAAACTATTTTTATGGATGATTATCTCCTAGATCGAGAAACCCTGAGCAAGTTTATCGATGAACTCATAAAGAAGAAACCTCTTCCAGTCAACTCTACAGAAGAGCTAGACGCTCTAAGAGAGGAAGGCATCAAAGCTCTAGACAAAAAAATCGGTTTAGCAATATTTAACAGCCTAAGCGACGAGCAACTGGACGAATACAATGCCATGCTTGACCGCGAAGAAGAGTCCGCCGAAGTTTTTGATCAATTTTTTGACAAAGCTGGCTTAGATTTAGAAAAAATTATTTCTAAGGCCGCAGAAGATTACGCGAAAGAATTCTTAGGAGGCCAAAATGAATAATAAAGAAATGCCACCCAGCAGTAGCGGAGAAATCAATAACCAAACTCCTCGCTCAACTTATGAAGAGCGCGGCGAAAAAGCCATTGACGCTAACGAGATAGAATACGTTACCACTCCATATGGTGGAGTTGTTCCACGTTTGAAAAAACACGAAGCTGCTCCCGAAAAAGCTCCTGATGATTCAGCGCAAGGAGTCGAAATAGAATATGTCACTACTCCATATGGCGGAGTTGTTCCACGTGTTAAACGTCCAAATGCCTCAACTCCAGAACCTAAATCTGAAGCCGCACCAGTTCCAGCAAATCAAGAACCCAGCACTCCTTTGGGCGAAGGTAACGAAGTAGAAGATTTTACCGCTCGACTTCGTCGTCAAAGGGAAGAGATGAATACGTCCGGAGTATCTAGCGAAGAAGAATCTTCTGAAGAAGCAGCTGAAACCGTCGCAGAAGATGCCGAAAAAGCCGAAGAAGATTCAGAAATCGACGAACTCATCCGTCAGGCTAGAGAGATGAGAGAACAAATCAAAAAAGATTTAGCTCGTATTGAAGACCAAATTAACAAACTTGAACAAGCTCATGTAGATTCCGACCTGCAAGATGCGCGTGAAGACATTCTGGACAAAGAGCGCGAAGCTCTATTAGATGACGCACGCAAAAAAGAACTTAATGCAGAAGCCGATGTAGACCGGGCTGAAGCTATCAATCCTAAAGCCGAAGCTGCTTATGATAAAACTAGGAAATCGGAAAAATCTCCTTTCAAAACAAAACTCAGGAATATCGCCAAAAAAGCCCTAGTTAGTTTACTTCTTGTTGCGTCATTTGCAACTGGCTTTATGGGTGGCTATAACAACGGCAGAGATAAATTCGAAGATTATTCAACCTCTCAACCAGTCGCAGAACAAACTTTTGACGGTGGGGAGAAGCATGAATTGGAATATGGCATAAAAGACGGTTACAACGAAAAAGGTATGTGGGAATCGAGCGAAAAACCAAGCGATTATGCCTTTGCTAGTGCGAAAGAAGTCGCAGAAGTTTGTGATGGCGACGAAGTAGAAATGATGAAATATACGGCTGGCAACCAAGTCGAAAGCCTTGCTGACTATCTTGCCAATATGCCAGAAGAACTTCAACCAGAAGATTTCAAAGGTCTAAGTATTTTAGAGACTGAAGCAAAACTCGAAAGTCTTAGTGATAAAGAATACGATGCTGTTAAAAATCAATTCAATCAACAAATTGACCAAGCCTTTACCAGAAGAACTACTTTGGACGGCAATTATCAAAATTCCTATATGCGATTAAAAGAACCTGGTGGCCCAGTTACTCATGATAATATGGAGTTAGTTGAATGCACAACTAGTGAAAGCGGTCTTAGGGTAGTAGAATTTTACTGGCTTGACCAAAATGGTAACGAAATTGGCTCAATGACAGTAAAAATCGCTTATGATGAAAATGGTGATATTAACGGCGGCTGTATGCAAGCAGTCAATAGAGAAGGTTCGACACCAATTTACACTGCCATGCCAACCGTCCCTGATCAAGTCACGCCTCCGGCTCCAGATCAGACTGAGCCCGAACCTGAACCC
>JAZSMA010000024.1:0-29397 GCA_045535655.1 Candidatus Nanosyncoccus sp. | reverse complement strand
TGGCTACGATCCGACTTATTGCAAATTTGAAAATTTATTTTGATGATGAGTCGGAAGAAGAAAAGTCGTTGAAAAAATATGTATTTAATTTAGTTGACAGGAGATTAGACGAAGTAGGGTTAGCGACGAAACAAAATGACGATGAAGACAGAATAAGGTTAAGAGCAAATTTGTTGGCGTTAGATTATTATGCGGAAGATAAAAAGAGATTAAAGAAATTGGCCGAAAAATACCGAGAAAATTATACAGAAATGGATAAAGAAATTCGAGATGATATTTTAAGTGCAAAAATTTATTTAGAACCAGAAATGACGGATGAATATTTAGAAAAATATAAATTGATAGTGGATCCAGAGGTAAAGTTTGATTATTTAGTGGCGGCTTGTTTAGTGAAGGATGAAAAACAATTAGAAAAAGTATTGGCTTTGCTTGGAGATATTAAAATAGTGAAGCCGCAAGATCAGCTACATTTATTTATTTATCTTTATCGGAACCCGAAGTCAAAAAAGCGAGCGTTTGAGTGGCTAACGAAAAATTGGGATTTGGTGAAAAAAATGGGGGGAGAGAAAACTTTGAATGATTATCCAATGCTAGTAGCGAGGTTGGCACGTACAGAAGAAGAGCTGGAAAAGTTTAAAGAATTTTTTGATCCGATGCGAGGGGATTTAGCTCTAAAGAGAGCAATTGAGATTGGTAAAAATGAGATTCGAGCGAGGGTAGAATTGATTCAAAAAAATAAAAATGCAGTTGAGCAGGAATTAAGAAAAAATAGCACTGTATGACAGTGTAATACAAAAATAGCACTATATATTATATATAATGCCAAAAATCTGATTTTGGTGCCCCGAACAGGGGTTGAACCTGCACGTCTGAAAAGACACTAGCACCTGAAGCTAGCGCGTCTGCCAATTCCGCCATCGGGGCGTGGTTAGATTATAACATAAAAAATCCCCCGACGAAAATTCGTCGGGGGTAAATCAGAAGAGGCTCCCTTTTCACGGAGGAGTAGAAAGAAGTAATGCGTGTGCTCTGGTTCTGGCTGGTACCATTTGATTGCTTAGCTGGACTAAGCAAAGGGGAGCTGTTTTCCAGAGGTCTGGCACATTTGAAACCGTTTGTAACTTAGAGAACAACACATGTCCGAGCGAAACAGTAGTATAGGGTAGGGGGCTCTCTTCTAATTTTCTAAGTTGCGACTACTTTGGATTTTAATAGTTCCAATAACTATTTTGTAATTTTTACACCTCTTAAGTAGTATGTGGATTTATTATATTATGTAGTTTTAAAAAAAGCAACACTTTTTATAAAAAACATCCAGAAATAAGGTAATTTGATATAATATTAGTATAATTGGAGGTGAAATAAATGGTTACAGTGAATTTTAATTTAGAGATTGATGAAAAAAAAGTAGCAGAGATTTTGAAAGATATTGCTAGGGATAAAATGGGGGGATGGTTTGAGCTTCCTAAAAAGTATGATATGGGAGAATTTGCCAAGATAAAAGAAGTAGCTAAAAAAATTCAAGATGAATCGGAATATTTAGTTTGTATAGGAATTGGCGGTTCTTATTTAGGCCATCGGGCTTTGATTGAGGCTTTACGGCCGAAATCTGCAACGAAGATTATTTATGCTGGTAATTCATTATCAAGAAAAGAACTTGATTTTGCATTGGAAAAAGTAGGGGACCATGATTTTTCAGTGAATGTAATTTCTAAGTCGGGAACAACACTGGAACCAGCAATTGCTTTTTCGGAATTTAAAAAGAAATTAATCGAAAAATATGGAGAAGAAGCAGCAAATGAGAGAATTTATGCAACGACTGATGCTAAGGTAGGTGCACTTCATGATGAAGCCGTGGCTAATAATTGGGTGAGATTTGTTGTTCCAGATAATATAGGTGGAAGATATTCGGTTTTGACGGCAGTGGGGCTTTTGCCTTTAGCGGTAGCTGGAATTGATGTAGATAAATTATTGGAAGGGGCGGCGAGTGCGGTAGAAGAGGCAGTTTTGCCAGCCGCTAAATATGCTTTTATGAGATATGCTTTAGGTAAAAAAAATTACGATACAGAAGTTTTTGCAAGTTTTGAACCGGCAACGATGTATTTTAATGAATGGTTGAAACAATTGTTCGGGGAGTCAGAAGGTAAAAACAAGCAAGGAATTTTCCCGGCGGCGGTTGTTTATTCGACTGACTTACATTCTCTAGGGCAGTTTATGCAAGATGGTAGGCGAAATTTGTTTGAAACGATTATTGACTATCCGACGGATGAATTAAATATGAAAGTCGTGCAGGCGGTAAAAGTGGCGCATGCCGAAGGCGGGATACCGGTGCTTGATATTGGTGTTTCGAGCTATGACGAAAAAGGATTTGGGGAATTAATATATTTCTTTGAACTAGCTTGTGCGTTATCGGCGAAATTATTTGGAGTAAATCCGTTTGACCAGCCGGGAGTAGAAGCTTATAAAAATGAATTAAAGAGAATTATGGCGGAGGAAAAATGAAAAAACGAGTAGTTTTAGCTTTGGGCGGGAACGCTTTACAAAAAAATGGCGAAGCAACGGCTGAGGCCCAGAAGGCGGTAGCAGTAGAGGTCGGTGAAGCGGTAGCGGAACTAGCGGAAAAATTTGAAATTATTGTAGCGCATGGAAATGGCCCGCAAGTAGGAAATATCTTGATTCATGAAGAGGTGGCAGGAACAGAAAAGGCGCCAGCGATGCCGCTAGAAACAGCGGTAGCGATGAGTCAGGGCCAGATTGGCTATTGGCTGACCCAAGCAATTAATAACGCTTTTATCCGAAAAGGGAAAAACCCAAAAGTCGCAACGGTTGTATCGCAAGTAGTTGTGAATCGGAATGATCCGGCTTTTAAAAATCCAACAAAGCCGATTGGACAATTTTATGGCGAAAAAGAAGCTTTAAGATTAGCGAAAGAAAAAGGTTGGACGGTTAAGGAAGATGCAGGAAGAGGATGGAGGAGAGTAGTAGCTTCTCCAAGGCCGGTTGATATTGTAGAAAGAAAGGCGATTTTAAGTTTAGTGCGCGATGGAGTGATTGTAGTGGCGGCAGGGGGTGGCGGAATTCCAGTTTATCGGACGAAAATTTTGAAAAGATTGAAGGGAGTTGATGCTGTAATTGATAAGGATTTCGCGGCGGAGAAGTTGGCTGAATTAGTTGATGCAGATATTTTTGTTTCGGTGACGGCGGTGCCGAATGTTTATATTAATTTTGGAACGCCAGAACAAGAAGCATTAAAAGATGTTTCGATAGACGAAATGGCTGAGCTAAAAAAGAAAGGGTATTTTAAGGCGGGATCGATGTTGCCGAAAGTTGAAGCGGCGATGACTTTCGCGAAAGACGGAGGAGTGGGAATTATTACGGATATTGAAAATTTAAAGGAAGCTTTAAAAGGTAAAGCGGGAACAATTGTTACAAAAAAATAATGAGAAAAAGCTTGTGTTTAAAGATTTTTAGCGTATAATTAAGGGTATAAAGGAAGGGCATCAAATGGATTTTTATGGAAAGGATTTCTTAAGAATTCTAGATTTTAGCGAGGATGAGCTTCGCTATATGTTAGCAACAGCAAAAAGATTCAAAGAAATAAAAAGAGAAGGACGAAATCATAAATTTTTTTCGACGAAAAATATTGCGATTTTGTTCGAAAAAACTTCGACGAGAACAAGGTGCTCTTTTGAGGTGGCAGGGTATGACCTTGGGATGGGTGTGACTTATCTTGACCCAACTGGTTCGCAAATGGGACATAAGGAATCAATTGCGGATACAGCGCGAGTATTATCGCGATTTTATGATGGGATTGAATATCGCGGTTTTGACCAAAAAATTGTAGATGATTTAGCTAATTATGCTGATGTGCCGGTATGGAATGGTTTGACGGATGAATGCCATCCGACGCAAGTTTTGGCAGATTTTATGACGATGGAAGAACATTTTGGGCATTTAAAAGGGTTAACTTTGGCTTTTGTGGGTGATGCGCGGAATAATGTAGCGAATTCTTTGATGGCAATGAGCGCTAAGATGGGGGTAAATTATATTGCCTGTGGTCCGGCAGATTTACGACCTTCGGATGAGATAGTGAAAAAATGTCAGCCGATTGCGGAAAAGAATGGTTGTACTATTACAATAACTGATGATGTGTCAGCATTAGATGGAAAAGCGGATGCAATTTATGCAGATGTATGGCTTTCTATGGGTGAGGATAAAGAAATGTGGGGAGAAAGGATAAAATTACTGAAACCTTATCAAGTGACGATGGAAATGATGAATCGAGCAAAACCCGAGACAGTGTTTTTGCACGCTTTGCCTTCATTCCATGATTTAAATACGTCAGTAGCTAGAGATGTAAATGAGAAGTTTGGTTTGAAAGAGATGGAGGTAACAGATGAGGTGTTTGAATCGGAACGTTCAATTGTATTTGATGAAGCAGAAAACCGCATGCATACGATTAAAGCGGTGATGTTCTTAACATTATATAAGAAGGAGGAAAAATAATGAAAAACGCAATTTGCAATTTTAGCGAGATTGCGCCACTAAAGAAAGTATTATTGCATAGGCCGGGCGATGAGTTTTTGAATTTGACGCCAAATTCTTTAAATCGTTTGTTATTCGATGAAATTCCGTATTTGAAAGTAGCACAACAAGAGCATGATGCTTTTTCGAATGCTTTAAGGGCAGAGGGGGTTGAAGTTGTTTATGTGACAGATTTAGTAGCGGAAGCTTTGGATGCGGGTGGTCGGACAGTAAGAAAAAAATTCATTGAGCAATTTATTGCGGAAGCGGGGGTAACTTCTGCGAAAATTGCTAAACATTGTTTTGATTTACTAGATAGTTTTAAAGATAATCGTGATTTGGTAAAGAAATGTATTGCTGGGACGGATATTACAGAATTAAAGAAATTGAGGGGGGTTTCTGGATTTTATGCAACACGAGATATTGGCAAAATGGTGCTTGATCCAATCCCGAATATTTATTGCCCAAGAGATCCGTTGTCTACAATTGGTAGAGGAGCGACTTTGCACAAAATGTGGGCAACGACGAGAAATCGAGAATCGATGTTTATTGACTATGTATTTAAGTATCATCCTTTCTACGATGACATTAAATTATATTATGATCGAACGGAACCATATTCAATTGAAGGTGGTGATATTCAGGTTTTGTCGAGCGAAGTGATAGCAATTGGTATTTCGCAAAGGACAGAGCCAGATGCAATAGCGACTTTTGCGAAGAATTTGTTTAAAGATAAAAATAATACTTTTAAATATGTGCTTGCGGTTGATATTCCAGATGAAAGAAGTTTTATGCATCTCGATACGGTAATGACGCGGGTAGATGTTGAAAAATTTGCAGTGCAAGATGCAATCATGGATATTTCGACAGTCTATGAGATTACTAAGGGGACTGGGGGTGAGCTTGAGATTGTAGAAATTCACCAGAGCTTACAGAAAATTTTGGAGAAATATTTGCATCTTGATAAAGTTGAATTGATCAAGTGTGGTGGGGGACGCAGGATTGATGCAGAACGAGAGCAGTGGAGTGATGGGGTGAATTTGCTTTGTGTTAAACCAGGTGTAGTGACCGCTTATGATAGAAATTTTGTAACGAATGAAACCTTAAGGAAACATGGTGTGAGAGTGATTGAAATTCCAAGCTCAGAGCTTTCACGTGGACGAGGCGGAACGCATTGTATGAGTATGGCGTTAGTCAGAGAGGAGGCGTAGCGGGAAAGAGAAGAATTTATAAGGGGGATAATATAAACTTTAAAGGAAAAGAAAATGTTTAAGAAGAAAAATCGTAGTAAGAAGCGTAGTCGAGCAATGCTTTCGGCATACTCGATTATCATGATTTTAATTATTCTTCTTGGTATTTTGTCTCATGCTTTGCCAAAGCCACAATATACTGCGGCGGTGCTTGAAGATGAGATATCGAGTGAAGAAATTAGTTCTGATGAGCTGGAAAGTGAAGTTTTAACTGAGGGACTAGAATTAGAAGCTTCTGAGGAGGAAACATTTGAGTCGGTGGTTGGCGATGAAGCTACTGACGAAGTGATTGCAGATGACGAGATAAAAGACGCTGAAGCGGCGACATTAATCTCGGAAAATGAAGAAGAAATATCAACTGATGGTGAAGCTGTAATTGAAGAAGAAGCTGTAGCTGAAGCTGAAACTTTTGATTCATTGGAAGCCTGCGAAGAGGTTTATGGTGAAGATGGTTGTGCTATCGTGGACGGTTCTGGTGTCGTTGGCGCAAAGCTTTATCAAATTTTGATGGCTCCGATTCTTGGGTTTGCTGATGCGATTGATGTTTGTATCTTCGTAATGGTCCTTGGTGGATTCTTAGCTATTATGGCTAAGACTAAAGCCTTAGAGACCGGAATTAAGATTTTAGTAAAAAAGATGCATGGTAAGGAATATTTATTGATTCTCTTACTGATGTTTATCTTCTCTATACTAGGGACGACTTACGGATTCTTGGAAGAAAGTGTCGGGTTCTACGTATTAATTGCGGCGACGATGTTTGCAGCTGGAATGGATCCACTTGTAGGTGTTGCAACTATCCTACTTGGTGCGGGTTCTGGTGTGCTTGGTTCAACAATTAATCCATTTGCAACTGGTGTAGCTGTATCAGCGATGAAAGATGCAGGGATTGAATTCAACCAAGGCACAGTTATTTTAATCGCAGTGGTATTGTGGTTAACCACTTTGGCAATTTCGGCATTCTTTGTCGTTAAATATGCTAAGAAAGTGCAACGTGATAAAGGTTCAACTTTCCTAAGCTTGCGTGAACAAGCATTAGCGGAAAAGAAATATGGTCATTTCTTGGAAGGAAAAGACGAAATTGAAAAACTAACAGGTAGGCAAATTGCTTCTCTTATAGTGTTTGGCTTAACTTTCCTCGTAATGATTGTTGGGTTTATTCCATGGGGTGACTTTGGAATTACCTTCTTTGATGATTGGACAGGATGGTTGACTGGTGAGCCGCTAGGACTCTGGTGGTTCTACGAAGCAGCCTTATGGTTCCTTATCGCTTCAATTATATTGGCGATCATCAATCGTCAGGGCGAGCATGGCTTTATCGATACCTTTATCGATGGGGCGGACGATATGATTGGGGTAGTCTTAATTATTGCCGTAGCGCGTGGTGCATCGGTATTAATGGCTGAGACTGCGCTTGATAATTATATTATCTATAATGCTTCGAATTTCTTAGCAACATTACCGGAAATGGCATTCGTGCCGCTAAACTACTTATTACATGTAGTGCTTTCGGTATTAGTGCCATCATCATCTGGCCTCGCAACGTTATCTACACCAATTATTGCTCCAGTAGCAGCGAATCTTGGTTATAGTACAAACGTAGCGGCTATGACGATTGTAGCAGCAAACGGTTTAGTCAACTTGATTACTCCGACTTGTGGCGCAATCATGGCAGGTCTTGCACTTGCGAAAGTCGATTACTCGACTTGGTTTAAGTGGGGGATTAGAGTAGTAGCATGTATCGCAGTGGTTAATATTGTGGTGCTTTGCCTATTCTCGTTGTAAAACAAACAATAAAAAAATAGCCCTTTTTAGGGCTATTTTTTGTGGTATAATAAAGTTTATGGAAAAACTACAGTATGATGGGCCTGTGGTACTTGCAATATTGGATGGTGTTGGGCTCGCACCAGATTCGCCGGGTAATGCAGTTTCAAAAGCGCGGACGTCGTTTCTTGGTCGGGCGGCGAGGGAATATCCGCATGTTGCGCTCGAGGCTTCGGGAGAGGCAGTTGGTTTGATTGCTGGACAAATGGGCAATTCGGAAGTTGGCCATAATACGATGGGCGCAGGGCGTGCAATAAAACAAGGTATAGCAAGGATAGAAGAGGCTTTTAGCACAGGAGAGGTTTTTAGTTCGGACGCTTGGAAGGGAGCGATAACGAGGATTTTGAATGAAAAATATGATGCAACTATTCCTGGCGATATGTGGCACGATGAAGAACCAAAGTCTCCGACTTTGCATTTTGCGGGGATTTTTTCAGATGGTGGTGTGCATAGTCATATTTCGCATTTAGAGCAGATGGTTGAACAGGCCTACAATGAAGGTATAAGGAAGATGCGAATACATGCGATTTTTGATGGACGGGATGTTTTGCCACAATCGGAACCGAAATACATAAGACAGTTTGAAGAGTTTGTGAAGCGATTTACGGATGCGGATATTAAAATTGCTTCGGGCGGGGGGCGAATGACGACAGTGGCGGATAGATATGAGAATGATTGGTCGGTAGTAGCAAGGGGTTGGGATATGATGGTAAATGCGACGGCGGATTATTATTTTAGGTCAGCAGAGGAAGCAATTACGATTTTACGGCGAATTAATCCATCGGTGCAAGATCAAGATTTGCCGGCGTTTGTGATAGTTGATGAAAATGAGAAGCCAGTAGGAAAGATTGAGCAGGGCGATGCGATGATTTATTTTGATTTTCGGGCGGATAGAGCAATTGAGATTGCAATGGCTTTTACTTATTATGATTTTCCATATTTCAATCGAGGTAATTATTCTCCAGATGATGTGTATTTTGTGGGAATGACGGAGTATAATTCGGATACTCATGTGCCGGAACATCGATTGGTTGAACCTGTGCGGATTACGGAAACTTTAAATCAGTTTTTGAATGAGAAAGAAATTTCAGAGTTAGCAATTTCAGAAACAGTGAAGTTTGGTCATATTACATATTATTTCGATGGAAATAGTTATGAGAAGGCGGAGAGAGAAGAATTTATTAAAATTGATTCTGATACTGAGCCTTTTGAGACGCGACCATGGATGAAATCGGCGGAAATAACTGATGAAGTGATTAAAAATTTGGATAAATACAGATTTATAAGGGTGAATTTTCCGGGGGGAGATATGGTTGGGCATACGGCTGACATGGAAGCGACGATTGTGGCAATGGAAGCGATTGACATTAGTCTTGCGAGGATTGCGGAAGCGGTTGATAAAATAGGGGGAGTATTAATAATTGTAGCGGACCATGGAAATGCGGAAGAATTATTGGATGAGAATGGAGCGAAAAAAACTTCGCATACGACGAACCGGGTGCCATGTATTATATATGATAATACTTGGAATCGGGATCGGTACAAAATTACGGAATTAGAAAATCCGAGTATTGCGAGTATAGCGGCGACGGTTGCGACGATGTTGGGTCAGAGTGACTTTCCGGAATTATGGAAAAAATCTTTGGTTACTGTGATATAATCGGGATATTATGATAACAAAAGCGATTATTCCGGTTGCTGGATGGGGGACTAGGCGGCTACCGATTACAAAAATTATTGAAAAATCAATGTTGCCGGTTGGAAATCGGCCTTTGGTTGATTACTCAGTGCAAGAATTGATTAGGGCGGGCGTGAAAGATATTTATATGGTAATATCGAACGTTGAGCCGTGTCAGGTGCAAGAATTTTATAAGGATAATTTAGCTTTAAATCAATATTTGATTGAGCGAGGAAAAGAGGATAGATTAGCGCTTGCTAAAACTTTACCAGAGGATGTAACGATTCATTATACCGTGCAGGATCCGGCTGGGAAGTATGGGACGGCAGTGCCAATTGCGATGGTGGTGGAAGAATATAATATAAATGAGCCAGTTTTAGTTTTCATGGGAGATGATTTTATTTGGAATCCGGATGGAGAATCGGCGGCGGAGGCTTTAATTAAGGCAGTAGATAAAAATGAGTCGGCGATTTTAGGAGTAAAAATTGATAAAGAAAAAGTTGAGAAATATGGTGTTTTATCGGAAAAAGATGGAAAGTTGGTTGGAGTGGTTGAAAAACCGAAACCAGAAGAGGCACCTTCGAACTTAATCAATGTTTCTAAATATATTATGGCACCAGATTTACTAAAAAGAATCGTAAAATATGTGCAAGAGAATGAGTTTGGGCCAAAAGATCAGGAATATATGGTGACTGATCCGATTGATGAGTATATAAAAGACGGCGGAGTAATGAGAGTAGCGCCGACGAGCGGCGAATACTTGGATGGTGGTTCGGTTGAAGGGTGGCTACATGCGAATAATGTAGTTTGCGGTGAACAGAAATAAAATTATTATTTTTTTCGGGTTCGTTCAATGCAGATTTTTTTAAATTATTTCTGTTCGTCTTCAGCTAATTCTTTCGCCATGCGTTCAAGTTTCCTAAAGTCGGTTTTGTTCGCGCGAGTTAAGGGGAGCTCGTCTAGGAAAACTACTTTCCTAGGGATTTCGTATTCTTTTAATGCGATACGGCGTTTGCCGATATAGAACGGTTCGGTAGATTCTTTGGCGATTTTGCGACGGATTTCGTTGTTTTTACCGATACCGTCTTGAACAACTACAAAGGCACAGGAAACCCAGCCGAGTTTTTTATCCGGCATTTTGACAACATAACAGCTTTTTACGATTTCATTTCGGGCGATAGAAGCGCGAACGACTTCGTAGTAGACTTTTGCGGGGACAGTATTAATAAAGAAGGTAGCGCGCCCGACGAGAGTAATAAATCCGGTTTCGGAAATGGTCGCGAGGTCGCCAGTATTAATAAATGTACGATGATGAACACGCATAGTTTTTTCTTCGGTGAGTTCAGGACGATTAAAATAGCGTTTTAAGATATGTTTTCCGGTTACGTAAAGGAGACCGGTTTTTCCGAAATCGAGTTCTTCGCCGGTTTCGGGATCGATAATCATCACATGACAGCCGGGGACAACTTTACCGACGGTATCAGGATGATAGGTTGAGCCAACTGCGACAGTGATAGAGCCAAGACATTCGCCGACACCGTAGCCGTTACATATTTTAACTTCCGCACCATGTTTACTGAAGTATTCGGCGATATCGAGAGAAGCCTGTTTTTCGAGACGCTCGCCGCCGGAGATACACATTTTAACCGAGGATAAATCTTGGTCTTCGGGGAGGACTTTCGGTAGGATTTCGTAGAAAAGCGGAACGGTCTGGAGGACGCTAATATCTTTACTTAAATAATATGGAAAATTTTCATCGTTAAGATCAGGGGTAAGAATAACCGAGCTACCGCCGATGATTGGGGTTAAGACCGAAGTCCAAAAGCCGTATGGACAATCAAACTTAACGAACGAGAACCAAGTCTTAACGACTTTATCCCACATTTTAATGCCGGAGGCGGCTTTAGAAAAGAGAGCGGCAGCAATGAGAGCTTTATTTGTAAAGACCATTGGTTTCGGACCGGAAGTTGAGCCGGAAGTAAAGGTAATGATTGCTTCGTTGTTGCCGCCGAAGATATTTTTCGGGACATGACCTTTATGTTTTTTCGCGACTTCGCGGATAGTTTGATGGCCAACCCACATATGATCTAGGACGGACATTTCGATGTCTTCTTCCTGTGACTCGTCGACATCGCCTTCGTCGATTAATTTACCATCTAAGTTAATAACTGTTTTAATATTTTTAGCGTCATGTTTTAGTTCTTTAATACGTTTATCATTATATTTATAAGTCACAACGACTTTTGAATTAAAATCTTCGATGTAATGAAGTAAAGTTTCACGGGGAGTTTTTTCGTCTAGAAAACTCACGATTGCGCCGATTTTATTCGCGGCTAGAAAGATAAGGACGTTATCATACATACTACGACCGGTTGCGACGGTGATGATATCACCTTTTTTAATGCCGAGAGAAAGGAGTGCTTTTGCGACGATTTTGCGGTCGGACTTTAGTTCGCGACGGGTGAAGTCGAATTCCTTTTGGTTGACGACGATTTGGTTCCAATGACGGAAGCTTGAGAGATTATAGAGCGCCGAGATACTGAGCGGCGGAACAATAGGATCTTTTTTCTGACCTTTGATTTTTAACATATTACCTCGCTTCAATAAAGTCTATTATAGCATAGAAAGTATAAGTTTAAAATAGGACAAAAATAGCAAATTAGCACTCTTGACTGACGAGTGCTAATTTGCTATGATAGAGATATGCAAGCTGAATTTAGTGAAATTATGAATAAATTATCCGAAAATGCAAGGTTTGCCTTACAGAAAGCGGATTTTTATAGTAAGAGATATAATAACGGCTATATGGGGACGGAACATCTTTTGCTCGGGATTATGTCAATTGATACTTCAACGGGGGCGAGATTAATTAGAGACGAAGGCGCGACTTTGGAAGAGGTGGAAAAAGCCTTAAATAAGGTTGCAGTAGAGGTGCCGGGTTCGGATATGGCGATGATGTCTTTATCGGAGGCGGTGATTTTGACGCTTCGAATGGCACAAAATTATACCAAAGAACAGGGGTTAACAGTAATTGGAACGGAACATATCTTATATGCGTTAATTAGCCAACCGAATTCGCGAGCGGCGTTGATTTTGCAGGGTTTAAAAGTTGATAATGAAAAGTTACTAGATAATATTGAAATTCTAGTAGAAGAACAAACTAAAGACGAAAAATTGAAAGCAGAAAAAGCGAAATATTTAAAGAAATCACCTTTGAAATTTCTGAGTCGCTATGGGAAGGATTTAACGGAAGAGGCGAGAGCGGGGAAATTGGATGCAGTGATTGGGCGTGAGAATGAAATTGAGAGAGTGGTGACGGTTTTGTCGCGTCGAACGAAGTCTAATCCGGTTTTGATTGGCGAGGCAGGAGTAGGAAAAACAGCGATTGTCGAGGGGCTTGCGACACGGATTTCGAAAAATGAAGTGCCTGGTAATTTAATTGGTAAACATATTTACCAGGTAGATTTATCATCGGTCGTTGCGGGGACGAAATTTAGAGGGGAATTTGAAGAAAGAATTAAAGGGATTATTGATGAAGCGACGGGAGACGATTCGGTACTTCTATTTATTGATGAGATTCATTTGCTTTGTGGAGCGGGTTCTTCAGAGGGTTCGATGGACGCAGCTAATATTTTAAAGCCAGCTTTGGCGCGAAATTCGCTAAATCTAATTGGGGCGACGACTTTAGATGAATATCGGAAGACGATTGAAAAAGATAAGGCGCTAAGCCGGAGATTTCAAACTGTGATGGTTGAGGAACCGTCGGCGACGGTAACGTTAAGAATTTTGAAAGGAATAAAGAGCCATTACGAAAAGCATCATGGCGTGGTAATTCCGGATGCGATTTTGGAAACGGCGATTACGATGAGCCAGAGATATATTAATGATCGGTTTATGCCGGATAAGGTGATTGATATTATTGATGAGGCTTCGGCTATTTGTAAGGTAGCGGCGGATAAGAAAGGCGGGGGTAAATATAAGAAATTGAAAATTGAGAAAGCGGCGCTTGAGACTAAAATTACCGAGGCGGCGGAAAAGGAAGATTATGAAAAGGCAGCAAATTACAAGACGGAGTTGGCAAAACTGGAGCAAGAAATTAAAAAATTAGAAAAAGCGGGGGTGAAAAAGACGGAAAATCCGAAATTAACAGAAGAAAATTTAGCGACAGCAATATCTTTAAAGACGGGAATTCCCGTATCGAAAGTGCATGGAAGCGAAATGAAGATGTTGATGGGATTAGAAGATCATATTAAAGAGTCAATTATTGGGCAAGATGAGGCGGTGAAAGCAGTCTCGAAAGCAATTCGAAGGGGTAGGAGCGGAATTGCAGACCCACGTAGGCCGATTGGTTCGTTTTTGTTTATGGGACCAACTGGTGTAGGAAAAACGGAGCTCGCTAGAGTGATAGCTAGAGAAGTGTTCGGGGGCGAAAATGCGTTAGTAAAAATTGACATGTCGGAATTTGGCGAAAAACATAATGTGTCGAGACTTGTGGGAGCGCCGGCGGGATATGTGGGTTATGATGATGGAGGGAAATTGACGGAAGCAGTGAGACGAAAACCTTATTCGGTAATTCTCTTTGACGAAATTGAAAAGGCACATCCAGATGTATTCAATATATTATTGCAGATTTTGGAAGATGGGGTGTTGACGGATGCACAGGGTAATAAGGTTAAGTTTAATAACACGATTGTAATTTTAACATCAAATCTTGGGTCGGCAGATATGTTTAGGGAGTCAGAGCTAGGCTTCGTAGCAAAAACGGCAAAGGATAAAAAGGCTTTAGAGGAAGAATATGAAGAAAATAAAAATTATGCGATGAGGGCTCTAAAGAAAGCGATGCGACCGGAACTGATTAATCGTTTGGATAATATTATTGTTTTCCACGCTTTGACGAAGAAAAATGTAGAGAAGATTTTTGACAATTTGATTGATGATTTGAGAAAGAGACTCGCGACAAAGGGTATTGGGATTAAGATTGACGAAAAGGCAAAGGATTATTTGATAAAAGAAGGCTATGATCCGAAAAATGGTGCAAGGCCTTTAAGACGAAAAATTGAAGATGAAGTTGAGTCGTTGATTTCGGAAGAAATTATTGGTGAAAAGCTAAAAAAAGGCGACATTCCAACTTTAGTGTTAGTTAACCATAAGTTAGAGTTAAAAAATTAATGAAAGGATTTTATGAAAAATTATTTAGTGCCGACTATTATTGAAGAAACGAATAAGGGGGAAAGGGCTTATGATATTTATTCAAGGCTTCTTAACGACCGGATTGTGTTTTTAGGTGAAGACGTTAATGCGCACACGGCGAATTTAGTAATTGCGCAGTTACTTTATCTTGCGCATGAAGACCCGAAAAAACCGATTAAGTTATATATAAATTCGCCTGGTGGGACGGTTTATGATGGGTTAGCAATTATTGATACAATGAATTATATCGAGCCGGATGTAGAAACGATTGGGATTGGGTTGCAGGCGTCGATGGGGGCGATGCTTTTATCTTCCGGAACGAAGGGAAAGAGATATTGTCTGCCGAATGCGAGAATTATGATTCATCAGCCGTCTTCTGGAACGGAAGGGAAAATTACCGATCAGGAAATTATGTTGCGTGAAGGAGTATTTTTAAAGAAGCGTCTGGCGGAAATTTTTGCGAAAAATACGGGTAAGGATTTAAAGCAGGTAGAAAAAGATATGGATCGAGACCATTGGATGAGTGCGGAAGAAGCTAAGGAATACGGAATTATTGATAAGATTATTAAATAATATATTGATATGATAAAATAAAAATATGAAAATATTATGGACGGATGGGAGTGCAAGTCCGAACCCGGGGCCGGGTGGGTTTGCGGTCATTGAAGTAGTTAATGGGGTTGGGAAGCCGGTAGTTTTAGGGCGTGAGAAGGAAACGACGAATATTCGAATGGAAGGTTTAGCAATGATGGCGGGGATAAAGTATGCGGGAGAAGAGGGCTGCGAAATTCATTCGGATTCGGAATTTTGGATTAATGTTTTAACGAAATGGGCGGTTAATTGGAAGGAAAATGGTTGGAAGAAGAAGGCGGGCGAGATTAAAAATTTAGATTTAGTGAAAGAATTATATGAGTTATATTGTCAGTATCCAGTAAGGTTGGTTTGGGAAAAAGGACATGTCGGGGTAAAGCTGAATGAGATGGCGGATGAGTGGGCGAATAAAGCACGAGAAGGGTCAGAAATACAATAATTATATACGGATTTTAGAATTTGTATTATAATGGTTGTGTATAATATGGATATTGGGTGCATGATAGGAAGTAAAAAAGTAGGATATGTTTGTGTGCCAGGGATTTTGGTGGGGTTGGTTTTAGTATCTTTCTTTTCCCTCTCCTCTTCCTCCACTTCAGCTGATGATGTTTGGATAGATGATACTACTATTTCTGTCCCAGTCTCTTGTTCACTATCCGGAACTGGCATGAATACACATAATGCTACAATACCTAATGGAACTTATACAAATAATATAGGAACTACAACTCTCAAAGCCTTTTGTAATGACACTAATGGATTTGCTATTTATGCAGCAGGATATACAGGAAATACTATAGGCGAAGAAAACAGTAATAAACTAGTAGGTACTCCAGCTGGTATAGGCAACATAGTAACTGGTATAGCTACTACTGCTGGTAATCCAGATATTTCTAACTGGGCCATGAAACTCACTGCTACAGGAGATTCTGGTGACACATCAGGTACTAATGCCTTAACTATAGATTCTGCTCCTAATGTATCAGGAGGAGCAGACGCTAGCTTTAGTAACTACCATACTGTGCCTAATGAATTCACTAAAGTAGCACATAAGAACTCAGCTACTGATATGACTGAAAACACTGGTGGAGTAACACTCACTACTACTTATGCTGCCTATATTGCTCAAACTCAACCAGCTGGGACCTACCAAGGACAAGTTATATATACTTTAGTGCATCCGGCTAATGCTGATGCGCCATTAGTGGTATGTAACCCTGATGCTACAACTATATCAGAAGTAAAATGTATGCAAGATTTTGGTAGTATGAATAGCACAACTAGGACCGCCATACTTGGCTCTATGACGACTGGAACACAATATACTCTTAAAGACAGTAGAGATGGCAAATCATACACTATTGCTAAACTTGCTGATGGTAATGTCTGGATGACTCAAAACTTAGATTTAGACCTAGATGCTACTAAAACCTATACTAATGAAGACACTGATATTGGCTATAATACAACTACTGGCGAATACGATACTGCTGCTTGGAGTCCAGAACGTTCTACTTATACTACTGGTACTACTACATGGGGCTTATACGATGAAACCGAAGACTATTATGGAGGCTATGATCATCCAGAATCCTATGATCCAGGTAATCTATATTGGAATGGTGCTGAAAGTGACTATAATGATTGGCAAGCTTATTATGACAGTTGTGACTGGAGCACCAGCACACCAGTCTGTAATGAATCATTAAACCCTATCTCCACCTATACTTCTTCTACTGGCACTGCAGAGTACCATCTCGGTAACTACTACAACTGGACTGCTGCAGTAGCGATGAACGACAGTAGCTCACATACAACAAATAATGAACTTATAGAACAATCCATCTGCCCGGCTGGTTGGACCTTACCTAGAAGAGGAGTTGGTGAAGACTCCTTCTATGCTCTATGGAACCAATATGGCTTTGCTGATAGTTCTATAAACGGTGCAAACAAATTGTGGACTAGTCCACTTTACTTCGCTGCTAGCGGCGAATGGGCCGGTACCCTGGGCGGCGTTGGTGTGGGCGGCGCCTTTTGGTCTCCGGTTGTGTACGATAGGTACGCCGCTGGCTACGCG
Organism: Candidatus Nanosyncoccus sp.; assembly: GCA_045535655.1. Classification (GTDB taxonomy): domain Bacteria; phylum Patescibacteriota; class Saccharimonadia; order Saccharimonadales; family Saccharimonadaceae; genus Nanosyncoccus. The sequence continues at coordinate 12,266 of JAZSMA010000024.1, read as the reverse complement.
TACTTCGGTGTGGATGGGGGCTCCGTCCCTTCGGACTACTCCGGTCGGATCAACGGCTACTCTGTCCGTTGTGTAGCTCGTCCGGTTTCCTCCTCTATTTCGGAGGGTGGTGGCGGCGGTGGTGGTTGTCCGGAATGTCCTAATGTCTAGTTCCTAGTTTCTCCTCCTCCCGCCTTTTTGAAAATGGTGGTGAAGTAAAAGAGATATAAAAAACGGAGTTTTTAGCCTCCGTTTTTTATTTTTTTGGTTGGAATGGTTTTTGATAAAGATGTGAGATTAATTTGTGATATAATTAGGGTATGAAATTATCGGAAGAATTGATTTATCGGGGGTTTATGGCTGAGACGACGGTCGAAAAGCCGGAAGATTTAGATACGAGAGAAGTTAAAAAGTTTTATTGGGGGGCGGATCCGAGTGCGGACTCTCTAACGATTGGGAATTTGGCGGCTCTAATGATGTGCGCGTGCTTTGCGAGACATGGATATCAACCATATCTTTTGGTGGGTGGAGCGACGGGACAAATTGGCGACCCAAAGGAAAATGGTGAACGTGATTTAAAAAGTTTAGAAGAGGTAGCGCATAATAAAAAATGCATTAAGGCACAAATTGAGCGGGTAATTGATTCTGATAATGTGACAATGGTGGATAATCTGGATTGGTTTCAGGAAATGAAATATTTGGATTTTTTGAGAGAAGTAGGGAAGGCTTTTTCGATGACGCAACTACTCGATCGGCAATTTGTGCAGAATCGGATTGGTGAAGGTGGTTCGGGAATCAGTTATGCAGAATTTTCTTATACTTTGATTCAGGGATATGATTTTTTGCATCTTTATCGGGAATATGGGATAGATTTACAGCTTTGTGGGGCGGACCAATACGGAAATTGTACTTCAGGGATTCATTTGATTAAGAGACTAGAAGACGGACAAGCGGATGTTTGGTCGACGCCACTTGTGATTGACCCGGTAACGGGGCGTAAGTTCGGCAAGAGCGAAGGTAATGCGATTTGGCTAGCTGCTTCAGATAATGGCGGAGGCAATTATACTGCAATTTTTGATTTTTATCAATTTTGGTTGAATCAACCGGATGAAGCGGTAGAATATCTGATTAAAATTTATACATTTTATGATAAAGAAACGATTGAAGATATTTTGAAACAACATATGGCGGCGCCAGAAAAACGGATTGCGCAAAAAGCTTTAGCAAGAGGGGCAACGGAAGTAGTGCACGGTTTAAGAAATGCAGAAGCGGTAGAAAATTTGACAGCGATGTTGTTTGATAAAGATACGGATTTTAAGAATTTTACGACGGATGAAATAGTGGAATTTTCGGAATATTTGCCAACGGTTGCGAGAGGAAAAATGCTAATTGATGTTTTGGTTGAAAATGGCTTAGCGGAATCGAAAAAGAAAGCGCGGGAGTTTTTGGTGGCGGGAGCAATTACGATTAATGGTGAAAAAGTAAAAGATGATTTCGAGCTGAAAGAGACGGGAATTATAAAAAAGGGTAAAAATAAATTTTTGATTGTAAAATGAAATATTTAGCGGTTTTAGGTAGGCAACCGGAGATATCAATTGCAGAATTAGAGAAGTCTGATTTTTGTGTTGATATAAATAGATTGGGGGGAACGCAAAAACTGGCGGTTCAATTAGAACAAAAACCGTTGAAATATTTACAAACGTTGCCAGAGGGGAAGTTAACGATTGGGGTGAGTGATTATTCGAAGGGGGCTTCGAAAAAAACGGCTGTAAGCGAGGCTTTAAAATTAAAGAAGATTTTAGTAAGACATGGAAGAAGTGTGCGCGTAGTTGAAAATAAAGAAGCGACTCTATCGACGGCGACATCTTTACATAATGGATTAGGCGGGAAAAATGAACGAAAGGTAGAACTCATAAAGGTTGATGATGAGTGGTTTAGGGTAGTTGGAGTGCAAGATATTGATGCTTATGCGGAGCGAGATCAGGCTAGACCGGCTAGGGATGCGAAAGTTGGGATGCTTCCGCCAAAATTAGCTCAGGTTTTAATTAATTTATGTGGGCCGTTGAAGCCTGGTGCTGTCGTTTTAGATCCGTTTTGTGGAACAGGCGTGGTTTTACAAGAAGCGGTTTTGATGGGATACCGAGCATACGGGACGGATATCAATGAGCGGATGATTCAATACGGTAAGAAGAATTTGCAGTGGTTATTAGAATCCAAAAATCGTGTTTCTCGGGCCGCGTCCGGCCGGCCCGTCGCCACGGGCGGCCGGCGCTTGTCCTCGGCTTGCCAGCCTCCGGATTCCCTCGAAAAAAAGATTTTCTGGATTACTCAAGGTGATGCGACTTCTTTTAAGTGGGAGCAGCCGATTGATGCGGTGGCGTGTGAGGGATATCTTGGGAAACCGTTTGTGAAGGTTCCGACGGAAATGGAATTAAAGGAGCAGAAGCAGGAGTGTAAAGGGATAGCTTTAGGGTTTTTGGAGAATTTAGCGGGGCAGATTAAGAAGGATACTCCGGTTGTGATGGCAATGCCGGCGTGGTTGCGTTCGGACGAAATTTACGAAAGATTAGATATTCTTGACGAAATAGAGAAACTGGGGTATAATGTTAATAATAAATCGCGCGAGGGGTTATTTTATCATCGGCCCGGACAGATCGTTGCGAGAGATATAATAATTTTAAGGAAGAAGTAATGTCACACGTAAAAGCTGGCGGTACCGCCAAAAATGTACACAATAATGCTGGTCAGCGTCTTGGCGTCAAGCGTTTTGGTGGCCAAAAAGTTAAAAATGGTGAAGTTTTAGTTCGCCAAACTGGTGCAACAAAAATCGCTGGTCCGGGTACTTATATGTCTAGGAATTTCACAATCCATGCAGCTAAAGATGGGGTTGTGACTTTTGTTAAAACTAAGAAAACGCATTTTTCTGGCAAGTCTTTACCGAGAGTTAGAGTAGAAGTTAGATAATTAGCTTTTTAAAATATGCTATAATTATCTCATGGCTAAAAAGAAACATAAGTGGTCTTCTTTTCGAACGATTTTAATTCTTTTGACGATAGCTTTAGTTGCTTATGTGGTTTATAAAAATTGGCCAGATATCTTAGAAACTTTTGACCATTTAGCTGAGACGAATATTTTTGTTTTACTATTACTAATTCCAGAACAATTGTTTATGTATTATGCTTGTGGGCAGATTTTCTTTTCTTATCTTAGAAATAAAAAAGTGGAACGAAAATTTTCGAATAAGGAAATTTTTAGAATTTCGACAGAACTAAATTTCGTCAACCGGGCGGTGCCGGCGGGGGGAATTGGCGGACTAGCTTTTTTGACTTATCGTCTGGCGCCGTATGATGTTTCGGCGGGGCAAACTAGTTTTCTTTATGTTTTTAGATATGCAGTAACGACGGTAATTAATTATTTACAGGCATTAATTGCGGTGGTAGTATTACTCGCTTTAAATTTGATTCCGAGTGGAGCTGAGTGGATTATTGTTTTAGCCTTAATAATGAATACTGGTGTGTTTTTTGCTTTATGGTTAGTGATTTTTATTGCAAGTAACGAAAAGCGGACGGCTTTCTTTTCAAGGATAACGGAAAAAATTGTTAATGTATCTACGAAGATATTAACTTTTGGACGGAAGAAACAGCTGATTAAAAAAGGCATTATTAATGATTATTTTAATGATATTCATAAAAATGTAAAAGTGGCGAAAGAAAATAAAAAATATTTAAGAAAGCCGGCTTTATGGGGGTTTACTTATAGTGTTTTAGAGATTTCGACTTATTGGATTGTGGCGATTGCGTTAGGTAGGCCGGAAATTTTACCATTCATCATGATAGGTGAGGCAATAGGTTCGGTGTTTGATGGAATTGTGCCGTATGGTCTTTATGAATTGGGGATGGCGGGAGTGATGATCGCATTAGGTGTGGATTTTCCGACGGCGACGATTGTAACGGTAATGACACGAGTAATTACTCTAATATTTACAATTATTTCGGGTTCAATACCATATTATAAAGCTATAAGAGGTAAAAATGACTGATTGTTCGACGGGGTCTGACGGCTTTTCGCTTCATTTTACTCCGACGGAGTTTATTAATGTTGTAAACCAGACTCTAGATTATGCTTATTCGAGCGTTTTAATTGAGGGGGAAGTAGCGAGTTTTAAAGTCAATCAAGGAAAATGGGTATTTTTTGATTTAAAAGATGAAGAGTCGTCGGTGCCTTGTTTTATGACTTTGTTTCAGCTAAGAATGCCGATTGAAGATGGCATGAAAGTAGTAATAAGGGGGATGCCGAAGGTAACAAAATGGGGAAAGTTTTCTTTTACAGTGCAATCAATTCAGCCGGTAGGAGAGGGGAGTTTAAAAAAAGCATATGAACTGTTAAAGAAAAAATTAACGAGCGAGGGTTTGTTTGATCCGTTAAAAAAGCGGGCTTTGCCAACGGATTTAACAAAAATTGGAGTAATTTCTAGCACCCAGGCGGCAGGATACGCGGATTTTATTAAAATAGTCAATGCAAGATGGGGAGGACTAGAAATTAAGGTTGCGCATACTCAAGTGCAAGGGATGGATGCGGCAGATCAGATAATGCGGGCTTTAAAATATTTTAATGAGAAGAGCGAAGTGCAAGTGATTGCGATTTTGAGGGGCGGTGGTTCGGCGGATGATCTAGCTTGTTTTAATGATGAAGAATTAGTGAGGATGGTGGCGGCTTCGAAGATTCCGGTCATTACGGGGATTGGGCATGAAATTGATGAGACATTGGTTGATCTTGCGGCCGACGTTCGAGCTTCGACGCCATCGAATGCAGCGGAAATGTTGACGCGGGATAAAAAGGCAGAAATTTTATCGGTTAAGACGAAGGTCGAGCGTTTGAAGGAAAGAGTAAATGAAAAGATTATTTTGAAAAGGCAAGAAAATGCCGAAAAAGTAAAGAGAATTTTTGAGGGATTGTCGGTAAAATATATTGAGCCATTAATGACAAAAAATGAGGAAAAAATTCAGCGGATTTTTCAGAAGATTTGTACTGAATGTGATAAATATGAAAATATTTTGAAATTGAAAATGGGAATTTTAGAAGAGCTAAATCCGGAAAAGGTTTTAAGGCGAGGGTATGCGATTTTATCGGGAAAGATTTCACCTGGTAATGTTGTAAAAATTACAACATTAAAACAAGATATTAAAGCGGAAGTAAAGGAGATTTATGAGCGAAAATAAAGTAAGTTTAAATCAAAAGATTCAGGATTTAGATAAGGAAGTAGAATGGTTTTATTCGGATGATTTTAAATTAGAGGAAGCAGTAGAAAAATATAAAGGTGCAGTAAAAATTGCTAAAGAGATAGAGAAAGATTTAGTTGAACTGAAAAACGAAATTGAAGTTTTAGCGGAAGATTTTAGTAAATAATGTGATATAATTTACTTATGGATAACGGACAAATGCCGCCAGTTCAGCCAATACAGCCTGGTCAGCCGATGCAGGGTTTCCAGACGGCGCCTAATGGGATGCCGATGGTGCAGCAGGTCCAGGTATTGCCAGAGCCGAAGAAAGACGCTAAGAGTCTATTAAAGACGATTGCGATTATTGTAGTTTCGCTAGTTGCGGTGACTTTTATTGGGTTGTTTATTTGGATGTATTTACAATATGATGCGATAAGTACGGATGTAGATGAGCAGATTAGTCTTGCGGTGGCGCAGGCGAAGGATGAAAAGGCGCAGGAGATGGAAGCGGATTTTTTGGAAAGGGAGAAATATCCGTATAAGACTTTTTCAGGTCCGGTAGATTACGGACAATTAACTTTCGAATATCCGAAAACCTGGAGTGTTTATGTAGCAAAGGCGGCGACGACTGGAGGGGATTTTAATGCTTATTTCAACCCAATACAAGTTGATGCGGTAGGAAAGGAAACCATTAATGCTCTTAGGGTGACGATTATGAATAAGAGTTTTGATACTGTTTCGCAAGATTATCAAAAGGCGATGAATAAGAAGAATTCGAATTTAACGATGACATCGACGACTATTGGAAAAGATAATAATATTACGGCGAATCGGTATGAGGGGACGATACCGAGCACAGAACTTAGTGGTTTTATTGTAACATTTAAGATTCGAGATAAGACTGCGATTTTGCAAACTGACTCGGTTTTGTTTAAGGCTGATTTTGATAAACTACTCAGTACAGTCGTCTTCAACGATTAGTTTTGTGATATAATTGAGATATGGAAAAGGAGGTCGACGGTATTTTGGTGGCGGCGCATGAATTGAAGGCGCCACTAGCAGTCTTAAGACAGTTGGCTTTATCTTTTTACGATTTAGATGATAAGAATGAACATATTCGTTCGGAAATGATTAACGTTTCGGAACGAGCAATTAAGCAAGTGAATGATCTTGCGAAAATTAAAAGGTTAGAGGATGGGTTGTTTAAAATGGAGCCGGTAGCGGTGAGAGCGGTTTGTGATGATGTATTGAGGGAACTTAATTATTTATTTAGTTATAATAAGAGAGATTTGTTTATAAAATATTCCAATCGTGCGAAATTAGTAACGGCTAATAAGGATTTACTTTATAGCGTGGTTTATAATTTTTTGTTGAATGCGATGCATTATTCGGGAGAGGGGACGCGAGCGGAGTTGACAGTAAGAGATATTAATAATCGCGTGAAGGTGACAATAAGGGATTATGGGCCGGCTTTACCGATTGATGTTTGGAGAGAGATAAAGCGGGGATGGATTGAAAAGCCGACTTCAATTGCGATGCGGCCAGGTTCTTCTGGCTTAGGGCTTTATATTGCTTCAAAATTTTCTCGATATATGCATGCGGAGGTGGGAGCGATTAGACATCGTGACGGAACGAGTTTTTATGTCGAATTGCCAATATCTCGGCAGGCGAGTTTGTTTGTATGATTTTTATAATTGATGACGATGAAATAATGGCTAAATGCGTTGAACGGGCAACCGGAAGCGTTCAGACGAAAATTTTTCGTAATGCGATTGCGGCGATGGAAACGATTAGCGATGGAGTGTTGCCGGATTTGATTTTTTTGGATATTTTATTGGACGGTCCGGATGGTTTTACATTTTTAAATGAAATGATTTCTTATCCTGATACGGCGGAAATTCCGGTAGTAATTATTTCTTCTTTAGATTTTAAAGATGTCGATGCTTATAAATTGGCAGGGATTTTAAATAAAGAGACGATGAAGCCTGAAGACATTAGAGGGTATGTGGAGAGATATGCAAAGTAGAGATTTTAAGACTTCTGGATTTATTTTAAGAAGAATCAATTATGCGGAGGCGGATAGGATTTTAGATATCATTACGCCGGAAGGAAAAATTGCAGCAATTGCGAAGGGAGTGAGACGAGAAAAATCGAAGTTGGCGGGCGGGGTGGAGATGTTTTCGCTAGTTGATTTAAATATGCACCGAGGGAAATCTGAACTTTTTACAATTACTGGGTCGAGAATGAGAAAATTTTACAGTGGTATTTTAAAAGATTTAGAAAGGACTCAACTAGCGGGAAATATTTTGAAAAAGATTAGTAAAGCTTCGGAAAATTCAGATAGTCCAGAGTATTTTCAAATAGTGCAACAATGTTTTTCGGCTTTAGACGAGGAAATGAATTTAAATTTAGTAGAAACTTGGTTTTTATTTAATTTAGTGAAGTCTTCGGGAGAGGAAATTAATTTATTTCGGGACATAAAGGGGGAAAAATTAAGTGAAGAGAAAAGGTATAATTGGAATTATAATGAGATGGCTTTAGAGGAACGAGAAGATGGTATGATTGGTGCGGATGAAATTAAAATAATGCGACTAATTTTAACAAATAAATTATTGGTTATCAATAAAATAAAAGGAGTTCAGGATAAAATTCCTGAACTCCTAAGAATTATTAAAGTTTTTTAGCGATTTTTCCAGCGCTTAATGGCGTCGGCAATAACCTTTTTGGCTTCGTCAATATCGAAGAAACCTTTGACCTCGGTAGAACCAGGTTTCTTCAGGTCTTTGTAGTGATTGAAGTGGAATTCGATTTGTTTGAGAAGTTGTTGAGGAAGGTCTTCTAGTTTATTGTAATTATCGCCATTATTACGGTCATCGGCAGGGACACAAATGATTTTATCATCGACTTCGCCACCGTCAACGAATTTCATGACGCCAAGGATTTTAGCTTTCATCCAGATGCCAGTAGTAAGAGGTTGGTCAGTAATCATGAGGACATCGAGTTCGTCGCCATCTTCGTCAAGAGTTTGAGGGATAAAACCATAGTTGCAAGGTTTAGCAAAAGCAATTGGTTCGACGCGGTCGAGCATAAAACACGCATGTTCACGATCCCATTCGATTTTATGATTAGAGCCAGTAGGGATTTCAATGACGACATTTAATTCGCCTTTTTCGTAATCGCCAGGTGTTAAAATTTTATTAAAATCTGCCATATTTTTTATTCTCCTTTGTGATAACATTATACCATAAAAAACTAACCCCGTAGGGTTAGTTTTTAGATGAGCTAGATTATTCTTCTACTTCAACTTCAGCATCTGATTCGGCGGAAGCATCTTCCGTATCTACTTCATCGAATTCCATTTCATCATACATCTTGATGAGTTCGATTTGTTGTTTGATATCGTTAGCAGTTGTTCCTTCGTAGTCAGATTTATCGTTGGTTAGGATAAGATATTTGCCATCCACCTCAATGTTTTCATATCTTGAGCTGAAATCTGCGTTTTTGTAATATTCGTAGGCTTTTTGGGCAGTATCCGCGTTAGCGTATTCATTGTAGGTTTTGAAACTAGTAATATCGTTGCCAGAGTAGAAATAAACTAAATGAGACTTAACCGGGACATATTCTTCGCCTTCCGTGAGCATATTTTCAGCATCGACAGTGATAACGTATTTCGTATCATCTGATTCAAAATACGAATCATTTAGCGTCACGCTGCTACGGGTTCCGAGGATGATGGCGACGACGACTACGGCTATAATAGCGACGATAGCACAAATCCACATGATTAAGTTTTTACTCTTTTTTTCAGCCATAATATATCTCCTTTTATGTTTATATTATAGCATAAGAATTATAATAAATCAGCAATTTTAATGCGAATTTGTTCAGTTGTATCGCGGTCACGCACGGTAACTGTATCATCTTCCAAAGTATCAAAATCAATTACGATACATTTTGGTGTGCCGATTTCATCTTGTTTGCGATAGCGTTTACCGATATTACCAGAATCATCCCAAGTAACGTTTTTATATTTTTCACGGAGTTTATTATAAACGTCTTTAGCTTTTTCAACGAGTTCAGGTTTGTTTTTTAGGAGTGGAGAGACACAAAAACGGAAAGGAGCCAAGTTTCCAGGTAATTTTAAGACGATGCGTTTCTCGTCGTTCACTTCATCTTCGGTATAGGCGGTTGCTAAAACAGCAAGGAAGAGTCGTTCGACGCCGATTGAAGGTTCAATAACGTGGGGAACGAAACTTTCGCCAGTGATTTTGTCGCGATATTCCATGGATTTACCGGATTCACGTTCGATATTTTTAAGATCAAAATCAGTGCGGTAGGCGAGCCCCATTAATTCTTCTTCGCCGTTAGGATAGTCGAACATAAAATCAATAGTGCGTTTAGAATAGTGAGCGCGGTCTTCGGCGGGGACTTCTAATTCATGGATATTTTCTTTCGGGAGTTTGATGATATTTTCAAGAAAATCATGTTGAGCTTCGCGCATTTTTTCAAAATTTTCTTCCCAGGTTTTTGGACTAATAAAATATTCGATTTCCATTTGGGAACATTCGCGGTCGCGTAAAATGAAATCGCGAGGCGAAATTTCGTTACGGAAAGCTTTACCTTGTTGAGCGAGGCCAAAAGGAAGATCGGGATAGAACGTGTCGAGAACGTTTTTATAATTAGTAAAGATACCTTGGGCAGTTTCGGGACGGAGATAGGCGATTGATTTTTCGGCAAGTTCCCGATTTTCTTCATTGTCTTCTGGTAAGACGGCACCGACGTGGGTTCTAAACATCATGTTAAATTTACGGATGGGCCCCCAATTTTCTTTACCACAGATTGGGCATTTAGTATGGGTGTTTAAAAATTCTTCGGTGGTAACTGATTCGGAAATACCTTCAGCAATTTTATCGGCACGGAAACGGTTTTTGCATTCTTTACATTCGACTAAAGGATCGGCGAAAGTGGCGGTGTGGCCAGAGGCAACCCAAGTTTTCGGGTTCATAAAAATAGCAGCGTCAATACCATAAATATCTTCGCGGTTTTCAACAAAGTAGTCCCACCAAGCATCCATGATTTTTTTCTTTAAGCTGACGCCAAGTGGGCCAAAATCCCAAGTTCCAGCCATACCACCATAGACATCGGAACCAGGGAAGATAAACCCGCGTCGTTTACATAAACTTACGATATCTTCTAACTTTTTCATATTTTTTATTATAGCATATTCTAGACGGGACTTGCCGTTGATTCGCCAGTGGTGAAATTTTTTACGTTAAATTGGTTGGATTCGACTTCATTTTCACCGACAACAATGCCATTTTGGGAGATTTTTGCAGCGTAAGATAATTTATCAGCAAGTTTTTTGTCCATAAGAACGACAGTAACACGATAATTTTTAGCTCTTAATTTTTGCGCTAATTCAAAGGCAGTTTTATATTCATTTTCGGAAATAGGGATAATACTATAATCGAGAGGTTTAAATTCTTGATTTTCTAATAAATTATGTTCATTTAGAACATAAAATAGTCTAGTTAGTCCAATAGAGCCGCCAACGCCAGGGAAAGGCTGTTCAGTAAAGTAGCCAGTTAAGTTTTCGTAGCGTCCACCGCCGCAAACTGAGCCAATGGCTTTATATTCGGGGAGAATAAATTCAAAGACTGTGCCAGTATAGTAGTCGAGGCCACGAACGATTTTCATGTCTGCTTCGATATTGTCTGATAAATTCATGTTTTCTAGAATTTCCATGACCTGGTTAAGTTCAGCAACGCCTTCAGTAAAGATGGAGTTAGTAATATTAAGATTATTGAGATAGTTGATAACTTGATCACGATTACCATGAAGATTAATAAAATCAAGAAGTTCGGAAACTTCCGTATCGGAGAGACCAATCTCGCGGAAATTTTCTTCAGTTTTTTCGAGGGGAACTTTTTCAGAATGGTCAATAATACTATAAATATCTTTTGATTTTTCTTGAAGATTTAAAGATTCTAGAAGGCCAGAGAGAATTTTTCGATTATTGAGACGAGCAAGTACTGGGGTATTGAGGTTAAAAGAGAAAAAGGCGTAAATAAGAGTTGAGATAACGTCGGCATCATAGGTAATAGGAAGAGAATTACGTCCGATGACGTCGATATCACATTGATAAAATTCACGAAAGCGACCTTTTTGGGCACGTTCACCGCGGAAATTACGTCCGACTTGAGAGACCTTAAAAGGAAAAGTTAGAGCGTTTTCATGTTCGACGATATAGCGCGCAAGTGGAACGGTATGGTCAAAGCGCAAGGCTTGGTCGGATTCGTCGGCGGATTCAGCAGTTTTGACGACTTTATAGATTTGTTTTTCGGTATCGCTACCAGCTTTAGCAAGAAGAATTTCGGAACGATCAATGATAGGGGTTTCAATATTAAGGAAACCGTTTTGAGAATAAACATCCAAAATTTTAGTTTTTAGCTCGTTAAAAATAGCTTGGTTTTCTGGTAATAATTCTTGCATACCAGAAATCGGAGAAGTATTGATTTTTTTCATGTTTTAATTATATCACAAGTGTGGTATAATATGGAGGATTGTGGCGCTGTAGCTCAGTTGGTAGAGCAGAGGCCTGAAGAGCCTTGTGTCACTGGTTCAAGTCCAGTCGGCGCCACCATCGAAAAAATGGAGGGGGCGGTTAGCTCAGTTGGCTAGAGCGCGTCTTTGACGTAGACGAGGTCACAGGTTCGACTCCTGTATCGCCCACCACATATCTAACGATGTGGTGAAAAGGACAGAGTCGTTCTTCGAATCGACTCCTACAAACGCCCACCATTAACAATTTGGGTCGGTAGCTCAGCAGGTTAGAGCACGGGCCTTTTAAGCCCGGTGTCGAGGGTTCGAGCCCCTCCCGACTCACCAACAGGGGAACCTGTGGAAAACTCAGGTTCGAAGATGAAATTAAATGGTGATTTATATCTGTAAATCACCCTTTTTTGTGCATCAATTTCGAGGTTCGAAACCATATTTCTGACCAAAATGTCCTTTTCGACGAGATCGCCTTTTTCTAACCTGTTAATTAGCGAATTTAGCGAGTTCGAA
>JAZSMA010000052.1:0-26195 GCA_045535655.1 Candidatus Nanosyncoccus sp. | reverse complement strand
TGGCTACGATCCGACTTTCTTTTTATAGTCGAAAAATAGGCTGGCAGCGAGAACTTTTTCGGTATTTTTTTCGGGGTCGAAATATTTGACTAAATATAGGGTAGCAAAAGGTTGGTTGAGCTCTGTTTCTAGATAGGATTTGCTGAAAGTATTAATTTTCTTCTCTTTAAAAAGTTTCTCCTGGAGTTTTACGAGATAATCTATATCCTCAAGATTTTTGCTTTGCTCGACTCTAAGGCCTTTCTTATCAAAAGTATTAAAAGCATTTCTAATACCATGTGAAAAATTGAGAACGATGGTCGATTTATCGTCTTTTAGATTAAGAACCCAGGACATTTGGGGGTTCGAATCATGAATTTTTTTAGCATTATCGGGAAAATGTTGGGCTATTTCAGGGTTAATCGGCTCAACACGAATAAAAATAGCATTTTTACGCTTCGCTAGAAGTTTTAAAGATTTCAGGGCGTTTTCGAAACCTTTTTTGTCTTCTACAACTGGCCCATAAGGAAGATAAAGATAGTTCCCGACAGGGGTAGTTTTCAAAATTGCGAGGTATTGGTAACTGCTCCCCTGTTCAAAAAAGCTAATCTCTCCGAGATCATCTTGGAGTTTTTGCCATTCTTTCGATTGAGTAATTGGAATTTTCATACTCTTTTATTATACATCAAAATCTGTGTATTCCCTATTAGAACACGTGCTTTTTCTTGACTGCTTATGCTTTTTATTGCATAACCATAATGTCCGGTCTGGATAATTCCCTACCGGTTTGATAAATTATCTCTGTTTTAGCAATAAAAGTAATCGTCTTAGAAGATTTGTGCTTCGGTTCCTAAAACTCCTCCCAACTTCCCGCGATTCGCGGTAGTTGTTACTCTGATTTTAGCTTGAGCGAAATGGTTTGTCAAGTCGGGTTGCCAAGGGCGGTGGTTGCTAAATAAACAGGGAATTAAAAAATATTAGTTTTATGACGCTTGTGGATAACATATTATGCTATAATCTTGATATGGCTTATATTAGGCGGTTTAAGACGACGTCGGGGGCAACTGGGGTGCAAGTTTGCTATAAGGAGCAGGGAAGGGTAGTGCGGACGGTGCATGTTGGCTCAGCAACTTCGGAAAAGGCATTACAAAAATTATTGCGCGAAGCACAGGGAATTATTGATGGAAATAAAAAACCACTGTTCAATTTAGATAAGTTTAATAAAAAATAAGATAAAGTTTAAACATGAAAGCCCCCGATGAAAATCGGGGGTAGCGTTTTTAGCGCTGATTAATACGGAGTGACTGGAGAAAACGTTCGTTAGCTTCTTTAAAAGCTACCGGTTGTATGGGGCTGTCGCCTTCTTTGCCATATAGATGAATAACGAATGTTTCAAACAGGGAATGATCCTTTTTGGAAAGCTCTTGTAAAAATTTGTGAAAAATATTTTGATTCCGCATTTTTTCTTTGCGAGCTAGAAGTTCATAAAGACAAGGTTTTTTAAGAAAAACATAGCGACCAAGTTTAAGAGAATCCTGATAAATTTCTAGGAGTTCTTCAGTGCTCTTCATTTTTAAATTTTCCTCAATGCTGTCCGAAATCATTTCTATCCCTCCTTTAATAAGCACAAAAACTGTGAGGTGCTTAGATATAATCTAATGTATATATAATAACATGAGATAGAAATGATGTCAATATTTGGCTTCTAGATAACAGAGAGCTGTTGCTTTAAGCGAGCAATAAGGGATTCTTTTTCTTTGATAGCTTTTTCGGTTTCTTCAACAAGATGCTTAGGAGCTTTTTTAATATAATTTGGATTCATCATACGGGCGTTAAGAGCGTCTAGCTCGCGACCGGTGCTAAGAATTTTTTCAGTAAGAGTATCTCTATATTCAGAGACGACTTTGGCAGGAATGTCGAGATAAAGTTCGTGGTTAGCAAGGGCGAGACGCAAACCACGCGGGGAACCATTAAGGGCGGAAATAGTTGGGACTTTCGACAAAGTTTTTATGAGAAGTTGATTTTCATCCACGAGGCTATCATTATCATAAAGTAGGCTGTATTTTTTGTTGTTATTGGCGCCTGGCAGGCTCTGTAAGGTCGTCCTAACTTCAGACACGATAATTCTTATGTTTTCAAAATTCTCGGCGGAAATTGGGTCATATTTAAGTTTAGCGGGCCATTTAGCAGTAGCAATAAAATCTTCAGTCCAGGATAAATTTTGCCAAATAGCTTCAGTGACAAAAGGAGCAAAAGGATGAAGGGCAATAAGAAGAGCCTCTAGAGTAGTTTTTAAGAGTTCCGTGTTTTTATAAATCTTTTGACTTTCTAGGAACCAGTCGGCATATTTGTCCCAAATCGTCTGGTAGAGGATTTCAATGGCTTCGGCAAAGCGATAAGCTTTCATGTCTTTTTCAACTTGTTTCAAACAATCGTTAATTTCGCGGCAGATCCAGTCTTCGCCCATATTAAGCGTAGTATACAAACTCGAAATAGTGCTTTCTCGGGACAGGTCGTTCGCGCCCGCTGTTACGAGGTCGGCGCGCTCGTCCTCGTCGTGACTCCGGATTCCCTCAGGTTCGATAATAGCTCCCGTTTCTCGCTCGCTTTGCTCGTTTTCGTCGACGATGGATTGGACGAGGCGGGAGATGTTCCAAAGTTTATTGCAGAGATTGCGGCCGGCGACGACGGAATTTTCGGAAAAAGCTTGGTTCATGCCGGCAGAACGACCTCTTAAAATACCTAAGCGGAAAGCGTCAGAACCATATTTTGCGACGAGATCCATTGGGTTAATGACATTACCTTTAGATTTACTCATTTTTTTACCATGGGCGTCGAGGACAAGGCCATGAAGATAAACTTCGCGAAAGGGAACTTCGCCAGTTACATAAAGCCCCATCATAATCATCCGGGCAACCCAAGCGAAGAGAATATCGGCGCCGGTTTCCATAACATTGAGAGGATAATAAGGGTTATAATTTTCTTCGGTCCAGTTAGTGCAGACAATAGGCCAATGGGAGCTAGAAAACCAAGTATCAAAAGTGTCTTCGTCACGAACATATTTCACACCAGCTTTTTCAATCTCTTTAAGATTAGTTCTGCGATCAAAAATCCAATCTGGTTCGTCGGTTGCGCGATCGTCAATTTTTCTAAACATTGGGATAGCAATACCCCAAGGAATTTGACGGGAAATATTCCAATCTTTTAAGTTTTTGAGATAGCCAATAAGAATTTTCCTTTTATTGTCAGGATAAAACTTAATTTCGTGATTTTCTAGGTGTTCGATAGCAGTTTTAGCAAGTTTTTCAACATCAATAAACCACTGCTCTTTAAGCATTGGTTCGATAGTAGTGCCACATTTATAACAATGCGCCACGGTATGTTCAATTTTTTTCTCGCCTCTCAAGAGGTCTTGTTCCTTAAGGTCTTTTAAGGCTTTTTTGCGACATTCTGCCGTAGTTAAACCGTTATATTCTTCAGGAACATTAACCATTGTCCCATCTTCAGCAATAACTTGAATGCGTTCAAGATTATGACGTTCGCCGACTTCGAAATCGTCGAAATCATGGGCTGGAGTAATTTTCACGGCGCCGGTGCCATATTCAGGGTCAGCGTGCTCATCGGTAATGATAGGAATTTCTCGGTCAGTAAGAGGTAGTTTAACCATTTTGCCAATTAAATCTTTATAACGTGCGTCATTTGGGTTTACTGCGACAGCGACGTCGCCGAAGAGAGTTTCAGGGCGAGTAGTGGAAACGATGATTTCTCCTCCATCATAAGGATAGGCAATGTCCCAAAGAGTGCCTTTTTCATCTTCGTGCTCAACCTCAATATCGGCGAAGGCGGTTTGGTGTTTCGGACAAAAGTTAACGAGTTTTTCGCCACGATAAATTAAGCCATCGTTCCACATTTTTTCGAAAGTTGTATAGACGCGGTCAATAACGTTTTCGTCTAAAGTGAAGGTTAGGTCGTCCCAAGAACAAGAAGCGCCTAAGGCTCGGAGTTGGAGCTCCATATTGCCGCGTTGTTCAGCAACAAAATTCCAAACACGAGCGTAAAGTTCATCGCGCGAATACTCAAAACGGGTGTGGCCGGATTTTTCTAGTTCTTTTTCATAAACAACCCATGTCTCGAAACCAGCATGATCGGCCCCGGGGATATACCAAGACGAGTGGCCTCTTAAACGATAGTAACGGGTAAGGGAATCTTCAAGAGCGATAGTCAGGCCATGGCCAATATGTAAATTGCCGTTGGCGTTCGGCGGAGGCATAACGATAGAAAAGGTCTTAGAATTTGAAACGTTTTCTTCGCGGTCGTCAATGCCATTGTCGTCGTCGTCAATAGGAAGAGACTCCATTTTTGGTTTAAAAATGCCGCTGGTTTCCCAAGCAGCATAAATATCACTTTCATATTCCCCCGGCTCATAACTACTACTAAATCTCATAGATTAATTATATCACAAGAATGGTTTGTCTAGTTTAAGAAGTAACCTTCTGGCCACGCAGAGAAGAAAGTTTTGAGAAACTCGGAGTTGCTATACAAAAATATTCCATGTTCGCCTGAGTATGGAATTATAAAATCATATTCCTCATTGGAATATGATCTTCGATATAAATATCCTAGTAATGTTTCATAAAAATCTTTAAATTCAGCCGAATATATATTCAATGTAAACCCTTCGTATGCTTGTAATTTTGCCTTCCTGGTATCTTCGTGATAATCATAATACATACAAACGAAGTCTTGTTCTTCGTCATTATAGATATTATTACTTAGGTACCATACAGAAATTAAACTGTCATTTTTTTCTTTCAAACAAGATTGGTGCGGGGTGATAACGTATGTACTTTGCATGGATAGACCCTGAACGAACTGGCGAGATATTTCTTCTGGATGTCTAGAAATTGATATTGATTCGTGATGGTCTCGCTCCATATCTGAAATTTGATAAAAGTATTTTGGAGTGTATTCTGCCGAAATAAGATCGCCAGCAGTTTCTGGTTCTTGCCAGTCGTGGGAATATGTATATCTTAAATAACTACAGATTGCATCACGAGCTGCCCTGTATTCTGTATTATCTTTGTAGCTATAGCAAGACGTGTAAGAATACAGTTGTTCTGTGATTGTGGGCTCTGTTTGAAAAGCGATTTCTTGAGCCTCTTGCATTTGAGTAATTTCAGCAGCTTTTCTCTTTTCTTCTTCTGATTTCTTTTCTACGTTATGGGCAAATAACGGAATTGCGATAATACACGATAGTGAAAGAATTAATCCTATAATCGGTATCAACATAGTGTTTTTTGTCTTTTGCTCTTTTTTGGTTTTGCGAGCGCGGACAAGTGATATGATATTTATTGCAATACCAATGCCATAAAATATGATTACTGGTATTGCGAATATAATGGCAACGTCGCCTGCACCTCCACCTAAATAAGTTGTTGCGGCAAAAATATTTATATATACTGAAATAATAAGACAAATAAAGCCTAAAATAACTCCGGCGATAGATATTGGAAGCGGTTTTTTACCTTGTCCTGTGTTTTGTTCTTTCATTTTGTATACCTTTCTTACAAAGCGAGTTTTTGACGGAGTTGTTCAAATTCGTCTTCGGTCATTTCGACATGACGGCCATGAGTCCAAGTTTCGTCGTAAGGGAGAAGGTGGACATGGGCATGAGGGACGTCGGTGCCAATAACTTTCCAGAGAGTGCGAGTACCTAAAACTTTTTCCATGTGAGCGGAAAGTTTTTTGACTGTATACATCAGCGCTTCGTAGTCTTCATCGGGAAGCTCATAAATTTTATCAACTTCTTTTTTCGGAACAACGATGGTGTGGCCGGGAGTTTCGGGATTAATATCTAAAAAGGCCATGGTTTTATCGTCTTCGTAAACTTTATAACAGGGAATTTCACCATTGATGATTTTTGTAAAAATGCTACTCATGTTTTTTCTTTGCTTTCTTTTCCTTTTCTGGCGTTTTAGTTTTTAAGACTCGGTAATATACTTCAGTGAAGAGGAAAGCAAAAACGAGGCCGAAGATGACGTCAACTGGAGTATGCATGTTAGATGCGACGCGACCAATGCAAGTTAGGGAAATAAATACGACCATAATGATTTCAAGAATAATGCGAGCGGTTTTTGATTTGACGTATTTCGGGAGGTTCATAGTTGCAAGGAAAAAGATGGTCGCGACAACCATGACGTGAGTAGAAGGGAAGGATGGCTCACCGGAACCATTGGGACGAGTAGCTAAAATAATGACTTTGTCAAAAATCAGATAAGTAATCGCCATTAAGGCTAGCGGAAGAGGCATCCATCTTAAACGCCGATCAACTTTTTTAAAAGATTTGCGGGTAATCCATTGGTAAACACCAATGACCGCAAAGACCAAAAGAGTTACAATTGATGATATTAAAATGATGTCTGTTACTTTTTCCCACTGCATAAGTTTAGTATAGCATAAATACAATAAAATATAAAAAATAAGACCCAGGGTCTTAATTTTTATTTTTTGGTATGCCCGACAGGATTCGAACCTACGACCTTTTGCTCCGCAAGCAAACGCTCTATCCAGCTGAGCTACGGGCACATGTGTGGATGCTAATAATTTATAAAATCAAAAACATCCACCTAGAAATTAAATGAGCATCATCGTAAACGATGACGGTATTATTATACCATATTTTTAGGATATGCGAAATTATTTTTTCTTTTTTGGGTTGACGAGATGGGAATGGGCTTTAAAGCCATAACGATTAGTAATTGGGTCAAGAAAAATAAAAATGCGTAGAGGTTCGAGGATAAGAGTCATATAGCAACCAAAGATCAAAAGTGTAGTCCATATGAAGATTGTAACATAGTTATTACTGATGATTTATGGTATAATAATAGGTGGAAGCGTGGCCGAGTGGTTGAAGGCGCACGACTCGAAATCGTGTGGGCGCGCAAGCGTCTCGAAGGTTCGAATCCTTTCGCTTCCGCCACGTCTCTAACGAGACGTATTAAAAAGCAGGGCTCGTTCTTCGCTTTGCTCGATGCGAATCCTTTTTTGCCATGCATCTTGAGATGCTTTTTTGTTGTTTGGTTATTCGGGGAAAAAGTGATATAATAAAGATATTATGGGAAAGAAAGAAGATTCCAATCAGGCTAAAAATAAAAATGGTGGTTTGAAATCAAAGTCGCAAAAAATTAAGGCAAAAATTTTAAAGACTTATTATGGCAACCCCATAAGAGACATGAAGCTAGTCGCTATTACTGGAACAACTGGAAAAACAACTGTAGCTCATTATGTTCATGAGATTTTGAAGACGACTGGGGAACAGGTGGCGGTGTTAGCTTCTGACCAGCCTTTTAAGATGGGGATGTTGCATAAATTTTTAAGTGATGCTTGGAAAGCAGGGGCTAATTATGTTGTGGTGACGGTGCCAGCAGAAGATTTGAGAGATAACGTTTTCTATGATTTGCCAGTGACGGTGGCTGCAATGACTAATTTTGTGGCGGCTGGATTAAAAGACATGGAGCCGGACGAATACTTAGAACATGAAAAAACTTTGTTTGATATGAACCCGGAAATTGTAGTATTAAATCATGATGATATAAATTACGAAAAATTTAGTGAATTTAAAGGGAAGAAAAAGAATGTTTCTTTTGGACAAACAAGTTCGGATGTAAAAGTTCTAAATTCAAAACTCTATGCCCGGGGGACAGAAGCAACGTTGTCAATAAAGTCTGAAATCATTTCTGTAGCGACATTTGTGCCGGGAGAGATGGCGGTTTCTTATATGGCTTGTGCGGCGGCAATTGCCTATGGTTTAGGAATTGAGAACGAAAAAATTATTGACGGATTAGCAGAATACGACCCGGAACAATAGTTTTTATTTGAGTTTTTTAAGAATTTTTTGAGTAACTTTAATATCTTCAAAATCGTGAGGGCCATCGGCGCGTAGGATGGTTTTTTCATGACCTTTACCCAGAATAAGGACTAGGTCGCCTTTTTTGGCTGTTTTAAGCGCAATCTCAATGGCTTTTTCGCGGTCTAATTCTTTAATTAGGTCTTTACCAAGTTTTTTACCAACTCTTTCGGCGCCTTCTATAAAGCCAGCGGCAATTTTTTCGGGATCTTCGTCGCGCGAATCATCTTCAGTAATAATGACGACATCAGAATTTTTACCTAAAATTTCACCGCGAATAGGACGAGTCGAAGGATCACGCCGTCCAGCTCCACCATGCACAGAAATAATGCGGCCTTTATGGTCTTTAACTGAAGCAAAAACTTTTTCAAGGGCATCAGGGGCATGAGCATAATCTACGATGACGGTAAAATTCTGGCCTTCATTAATTACATTCATACGGCCCTCGACAGAATCAAGGCTGAAAATACCTTGTTCGATATTTTCTTTTGATAACCCAAGTTTTTTACCAACAAGGGCGGCAGCTAGGGAATTATAAACATTAAATTCGCCAGGGATTTTTGTCGTAATACTTAAGTCATCGCAGGAATATTTGACGCCAGAAACAGAAAGTTTGAGATTTTTAGCACGTTTTTCGCCATTTTTAAGGCCATAAGTTAAATAATGAGGCGTCAGCTGTTTAAAATATTTAGTGGCAGAATCGTCGGCATTTAAAATGGAGAATTGAGCTTTTTTAAACAACTTACCTTTGGCGGCGCGATATTTTTCGAGAGTTTTATGATAATCAAGATGGTCGTGGGTAAGATTAGTGAAGACGGCAATTTCAATAGGGATGCCTAAAGTTCTAAATTCGGCAAGGGCGTGGGAGGTAACTTCGAGTACGAGAAATTCGGCGCCCTGTTTTTTAATTTCGGAAATGCGACGATTTAGAGTTAAGGCATCGACCGTAGTCATGTGGCCTAACTCGGGCTCGAGTTTTTTAACGCCCCAAGCTACGGTAGTCATGAGACCAGTTTTATGACCGGCAAGGTTAAGCATGTTCCAAATCATAAAACAAGTGGTAGTTTTACCATTCGTGCCAGTGACCCCGATAACACGAAGTTTTTTCCCAGGAAAACCATATTTGACTCCGGCCGTAACGGCTTGGGCATAATGGTAGGGAAGGGTAAGAGAATTATAAAAAGGGATTTTTTCAAGTAATTGTTTCATAGGATTATTATAACATTAACGATAGTGTTTTAATGAGTCTATAGGATTTTTGGCAGCGGCTTTTAAGGCGGGATAAATGCCAAAAATAATTCCTACTAATATAGTTGTGAGGAAGGTGACTAAAATAATTTCGAGACTTAAGTAAGGAGCAAATGGAGTAATAATGGAAATGAGGAAGGCGAGAATATAACCAAGGATTAAACCGAAAATACCACCCAAAATAGAAAGGATAAGGGATTCGAAAAGAAATTGCATTAAAATATTACGAGAGGAGGCACCAACGGCTTTACGAATACCAATTTCGTGAGTGCGCTCAGAGACGGAAACGAGCATGATATTCATGACACCAATACCGCCAACGATAAGAGAAATTGAAGCAACTAAAGTAAGCATGCCGGAAACGATAGAGAAGAGGGAACTAGCTGGATGAGTAATTTCGTCGCCGTATAATACAGTAAAATTTTGGTCGCCAAGTTTTTGTTTAGTGAGAGCTTCTTTAATTTGATCGGAAACTGTTGCTAAACTGTCAGTATTAGTGGCCTTAATGTTAATTTGTTGAATTTGGGTTGAGCCGGTAATTTTATCGAGGCTTTTAATATCCATAATGAGAGCGTTGTCAAAATCAACATTGTCAAAATTAATGGACTGCTCAATTTCATCTAGAACGCCTACTACCATGAATTTTTCACCCATGATAGTAACGGTTTTACCGACGGTGCTATTAATAGTGTTAAATAGGGAAAGGGAAAGATTGTAACCAAGCACAACAGAATTACTACTATTGTCTTCATTGATAAATGAACCAAATTTTAAGGCAAGAGGTTCGATGATAATAAAATCTTTATTAGTGCCTAAAATAGGAACGGAAGAAAAAGTATTTTTTTCGGAAGCAACGGTATTAACCGAGACTGAAATCGGCGCTACGGCAGAAACGTTTTCAATTTCGCTAATAGTAGAAACGTCGGCGACGGTGAGATTACTCTTTTGAAAAGAGTTAGAAGAGGTGAGCTCTTCAACTACACTTGTAATTGAATCTTTAGTGGAATTAGGGCGAACAACAATAAGATCGGCACCAATTTCATTAATTTCACTTTTAACTAAGTTTGATATGCTCCCCATGAGAGAGAGGATTAGAATGATGCTTGCAACGCCAATAGCAATACCAAGGCAAGTCAAAAAGGAACGGGTGCGATTTTCTTTAATCGCTGTGCGCGCAAGTTTAAGGTGAGTTTGAAAAAGTGAGGCCATTTAATTTTTTCTCCGATTCTTTTTACGTTTCTCTGTTTTTTTAGTATCAGGCTGAACGATTGTAGGGATAGTTTTCTTCTTTTTAATTTTTACACTAATAGGTTGAGGAAGGTTAGCATCAGCAACGGTTTTTACATCGGTATCAATTTGGCCATCTAGCATATTAATTACGCGAGTGGCATAAACGGTCAAAGCAGGATTATGGGTTACCATAATGATAGTATTACCTTCTTCGTGAATAGCTTTAAGTTCTTCCATGACAATATGAGAAGAGCGCGAATCTAGATTTCCGGTTGGTTCATCGGCAAGAATAATTTCGGGGTCGGAAACTATGGCGCGAGCAATGGCAACGCGTTGTTGTTGACCACCAGAAAGTTGGTAAGGGAAATAGTATTCACGTTCTTGGAGATGAAATCTTTTCAAGGCAGACGAGGCATCTTTTAAACGAGAAGTTTTAGAATGCCCAGTATAGATTAAAGGTAGAGCAACATTCTCTAGAATAGGTAAATCTTCAATTAAATTAAAGTTTTGGAAGACGAAACCAATTTTTTTCGCTCTAAGACGCGCTTGGCGGCGAGGGGAAATTCCGGCAACATTTTCACCATTAAGAATATATTCGCCACGTGTAGCTCGATCGAGAAGACCGATGATATTGAGCAAAGTAGTCTTCCCACAACCACTCGGACCCATAATCATAATAAACTCACCACGTTTAATGGTTAAATCAAAATCTTTAAGCGCAAAAGATTCGGTATCGCCATAGCCGTATTTTTTTGTTAAGCCTTTTAGTTCAATTACGATGTTTTCGCTCACCTTTTTCTCCAAAACATTTTCTGGACGGATCCTGTCGGCTTTTGTCCATATTAATCAACTATTTGGCGGAAGGGACAGGATTTGAACCTGCGAAAGAGTTGCCCCTTTACACGCTTTCCAAGCGTGCGCCTTAAACCCCTCGGCCACCCTTCCGTCTTGAAACGAGTTTAGCATAAAACAACTAGATTTTCAATGTGGGGAGTATGAGGAAAAAAGTTAAAAGTTTTGATATTTTTAATTTGATAATTATCTAATAATAACTTAATATCACGGGCTTGGGTAGCAGGATTACAAGAAAGATAAATGATAGTTTTTGGTCTAACAGAATTTAGTCGATCAATTAATTTACGGTCGCAACCGGCACGAGGGGGATCAAGAATGACGGTTTGGTCGGGTTCGATAAAATCTGTGACATTTTCGGATTTGCTGAGAATGGCAAGAATATTACCGCTTCGGGTCGTGTCGTTTTCCCCTGTCGCCACAGGGGAAAACGCACTAATCCTCGCGCTGCCGCGCTCCGGAATACCCTCAACGGTAATATTTCTTGCCATCTCATTATATGCATATTTATCAACCTCCACTAAAGTGAGTGGTTTGGTGCGGGCGACGGAGAGACCAATGGTGCCAACGCCAGCATAGAGGTCAAGAACTTTTTCAGTATTAATATATTGCTTAATTTCTTTTAGAGCGAGCTCATAAACGGGAAGATTGATTTGGAAAAAACCATTGGGAGAGTAAGAATAATTTTGGCCTAGGATTTGGTCAGTGAGTTCTTTAAAAACAGAGTGGGGTTTATTTTTTTCATAAAGACCGCCAGAGACTTCACCATTTTGATTACATCTTAAAAGTAGTGATTGATAATGGCGAGCCTCTTCGTGTAGATTATTTAAATTATGGACGATTGATTCGGCGGTAGTAAAAATTTCAGGTCTTTCAATAGATGATTGCTGAATAGGAATTTTACGATGAGAACCACGCAAATGAAAGGCAAGCTGAATTTTCTGAGTTTCATGGTCCCAATAGAGAGAATATTCCATCTTATTGCGATAAAAATAATCTCGTTCATCAGTGATGATGGCGGGGGGATTGATTTCTATATGGTGCTCACGAAAAATTTCTACTACTAAATCTTTTTTGAGTTGGTTCTCGTAATTAAAGTCAAGGATTTGCCAAGGTGAGGTCGATAAAAAACATTCGTCTTTGGGTAAAACGCGATACTTAGAAGGTTGCTGAATTTTAATAGCGATTGCTTCGTAATAATGAGATTTCTTTTTAGTGATTTTATATTCTTCGATAAGCTCACCGGGCAAAGCGTTCCAGAAAAAAATTTTACGACCATCATCATGAATACTAAGAGCCTGACCACCAGGAATAATTTTTTCGACTTTGATCATGGCTACATTATAGCATAAAACTTTACTTTTCGGTAAAGTGTTATATAATAATAGGAGTATGTCCGCTGAGGAAGTTTTGAGGTTAGGAGAGGATTCAGCTCTAGAAAATAATCAGGTTATTTCGCATGTGGTGGGGAAAAAAGTGACTGCGAAAAAGACTTTTGGGTGGATAAAAACTTTGGGGGCAATTGGTTTTATTACTTTTATGATAATAGTTTTTTTGGTGCTGTTTGGAACTGGAAATATTATTCCTTCGGCAATTTCAGAGAGATTGATAGAGGAAAGCGATGTGCAATATGCCGATGCGGTCAGAAGTAAAGAGTTAGTTTTTCAACAGGCTTTGAGGGATGGAAAGGTGCCAGAAGATACGGCAAGAATTTTAGGGCAAAATGGAGTAACTGTAGGGTATTTGAATGGAGGGGAATTTGTTGAAAGTAATGAAAACACAGGGGGATTAGCCTTAAAAATTGATGATAAAATTATTACGGCGGAAAATTTTATAGAAGAAGTAAATAGTAATATAGCACTTTATAATGCCTTTAATAATGCAACCTATGGGCGAGCGGCTTATTATTATGATAATGAGGCACAGGAAGTGTTTAAAGAAATAGGGACGGATAGAGATAATTATACAAGTGAATCAGATTTTAGCGAAGTAATGTCGTCGGTAATGGGAGAGGGGAGTGATATTAGTATTAATAGCGTAGCATTAGTGCAAAAAACTCAAGAAAATGAGCAGACTGGAGAGACGGAAGTTTATTATGAATACGAAGAAACTGGAGAAGCAGTAACATCTACTAGTAATGATGCCGAAGGTTTTATTGACGCTGTAAGAGAGAAAAATCCCGCAGCAAACGCCACGGAATCAGCATTAAATACGGCAGACGCTATAAAAGTAGCTGATACAATTTCAAAGGAGCAGAGGTCGAGTCTGTTTTTCTTAACTTTCATGGAAAATGTGAGCAAGATGAAAGCAGGGAAGGGAAATGAATCTAAAATTAATGAAGCTATGAATTATTTATATGAGAATAGCGAGGCAGAAGTTGTAGATGTTAAGACGGGTGAAATAAAAAAGGTTAAAGGCACCCCGGTGGAATCACCAAGTTTGTATGCAATTTTAGCTGGAAGTAAAGTTAAAGCCGAGGAGGTAGAAAATTATTCATCAGACCGAGTCTTAAAATTAATTGAAAATAAAGTAGGACAGAAAGGTGGGACAGCAGTAATTGCTGGGACTATCACTTCAACTGCGAAAAAAACTAAGGGAGTGATTGGGAGATTTATTAGTAATGGTATAGCGTTAGCTTCTCAGGCACTTTTAAAATTATTAAGTCCAATTGTTTCGGGTTCATTGATGGATAATTCTTATGCAACAATAAAGGGAATTAATGCGGGAGAATTTTTGGTTGAAGGCGCAGTTAATGTCGGGAAGGAGTTGGCTAAACGGAGTGGGGCAACGGCCGGAGATGAAGCAGCGGTAATTAGTTATAATAGATTAAATACAGAAATATTGGCAATGGATGCAGCAGTTGACCGCAAAAATCGTAGTCCATTTGATATAACTTCAAAAAATACTTTCCTAGGATCAATAGTTTATAATTTTGCTTTATATAGTATGAAGTTTTCTGGTTCTAATTTAATGGGGATAAAGTCTTTTGCTAGCTTAACTAACTCTTCAATACTAGCTTTAACCCCAATGTCTTATGCAAAGGATGGGGAGAGTTATTTAGATAATTTCGGAGATTGTGAAACTTATGCAACAATTGGAGCGGTGGGCTCAGTGCAATGTTCTGAGACTGCGACTTTTGATACTTCAACTTTAAATGACACTTTTAATGATGCAGAGTTTATTAAATTTGTTGAAGAAAATACAGATTTAAATGAAAATGGAGCGAGAACAGTCAAAAAAGATTCGGTTTTGGCTGGTTTTATTTTATATAACAATGAAAGAAAAACGCCTTTAGGGGTAGTAGATGGAGGAATTTTAGATTCCTTAAATAAAGGTTCTAATTCTATTCCATTCTCAAAAAATATTTTAGAGATGATAAAAACCGCTTTAAACGCATCGGACACTAAGAAGAGAATTGCCTCGGGAGCTGTGTTTGTAAATTCTACCAGTAATCCAGAATGGCAAATTTATAAATATGCACAAAGATATGTATCGCTAGCTAGGGCGACGGCAACGCTAAGGCAATATTCAAATGATTCAACTGCTTATCATAATATTAAGTTCTTCGAAGGAGACGAGAACCCAGTAGTAGCCTTTTTAAGAGAATATTATGCTATGAATAATTATTAAAGTCTTCTACGCTCGTAATAATAACTTGGTGATCACGGAAGTTTTTAATAAGACAGCGGCGACGAGCGGGATCTAATTCGGAAAAAACATCATCAAGGAGAATAATAGGTTTTTTATGTTGTTTATTATAGATAAGGTTGGCTTCAATAAATTTCAAGGCGAGAATAATGGAGCGAGTTTCTCCCCGAGAGGCTGAACCATCAGCGATTTTATGGTTAAAATAAAAGATATAGTCATCGTGATGGATACCAAAACTAGTGTGACCAAGAAGAAGATCTCTTTGAAAATTTGCTTCGAGAATATTGAGATATTTAGATTCAGATAAGTCTTTCGCTTCACTTTTATAGAGAATTTCAATTTCATCGTCATTTTCAGCAATGGAACGATAAGTTTTAGTTAATTTTTGATTAATTTCTTGAATAAATTTTTGACGATCATTGAACAATTCAGTGCCATATTTAGCTAACATTAAATTCCAAGAAAATAAAGAATCTTTAGTAACAGATTCATTCTTAAGAATTTCGTTACGTTGTTTTAAAGATTTTTCGTATTTTAGGAGTTTTTGATTATAGTTTTCATTAAATTCACTAAAAACACGATCAAAATAATCGCGACGGCGACTCGGAGCATGACTAATAAGGTTTAAATCAGAGGGGAGAAATAACACGATGGGATATTTATGTTTTTTAGGTAGGCGTTTACTTTTTTTATCAAGAATAAAAAAATTTTTATAATTTCCGTCATAAGTGGTTAAAATTTTTTCACCATTATTATATTCTAATTCAATACGATAAAATTCGGTGCCATTCTTTAAAATCTCATGATCACTAGCTCGAAAGCTTTTACCACGAGTAGAAATATAAATAGCTTCAAGAACCGAGGTCTTACCACTACCATTTTCACCAAGTATTAGTGATAAATCGTCGTGACACTCAAGATAATAGTTAGTATGGTTACGAAAATTAGTAAGATGAATGGATTTTATAATCATGAATTTAATGGCATTATGATATGCGTATATTTATGGTCTTTTTTATTCTGAAGAAGAATTGGAGCAATACGATCAGAAAAATTGAAAAGAATTTCTTTTTCCTCAAGAGCATTGAGGGCGTCTAGAAGGAAGCGAGAATTAAGATTAATTTTACCAGTTTTTTCAACTACAGTTTCAATCTTTGAATCGTTTTCACCAAACTCATTAACGATAGATTTAACAGAAAAAGTATCAGGTTTTTTAGCTTCACAAATAATTGAACCACCAACTGAACGTGCAAAGAGAGCAGCTAATTTTGTTACTCTGATAAGTTCTTCACGATTAAGGATGGTTTTGATATTACAATCTTTTGGAATAAGTCTTTGATAATCTGGAAAACTAGCATCGATAAGTTTAGAAATGATTTCTATTTCACCAAGTCTAAATCTAACTAAATCATCATTAAAGGATATTTCAATTTCTTCTACATCATCACTGATTGAACGAAGGACCTCTTGGAGTGAATTGGAAGGAATAATAGCATTAACTTCACTTTCTACCTTACTGATAAGCTTTTTTTCCGCTAAACGGTAACCATCGGTCGCAGCGATGGCGAGAATATGATCATAAGTATTAAAATATACGCCAGTTAATGCTGGTCTAGTTAAATCATTAGAACTAGCAATAATAACCTGACTGAGGCTATGTTTAAAGTCTTCAATACTCAACTTAAAAGTTACAGCTTGTTTTTCATTGATTTCGGGAAGTTCAGGAAAATCATCCGCCAAGGCACCATTAATAACTGAAGAATATTTACCGGCAGAAATAGTAATTTTAGTATCGGTTGAGGAAATTTCAATATTTTCACCTTTTGGTAAATTGGAAATAAATTCGGCAAGAAGTTTAGCTGGAACCGTCACTACACCATCTTCTGAGTTAGAAACAGGAAGAAAATCAATCATAGCCATATCTAAATTGGTAGTAATTAATGATACTTTTTTCTTACTAACTCTTATTAAGACATTATTTAAAATTGGTAGGGTAACTTTTCCAATAGCAATGCGACTAATATTATTTAGAGCCTTACTTAATTTTTCTTGTGTAACTTTTATTTTCATAAACTTCCTTTCATATTTATTTATTAATAGTTGTTATAGTAAGATATGTGGAATAGTGGAAAATACTGGTTAGATATAGAGAGTAGTGTGGTGTGGGAAAAATAGTGGAGTGAGGGAAAAAAGTTGAGGAAAACGATAGTTTATACACATTTTTTTGGAATGGTATTTTTTTTGCGCAGAAATACACACAATTTCTACACCAATATTTACAGATATTTTTCCACATTTTTTGCACAAAACTAAAGAAATTAACCATAAATCTTCTCCTTTATACCTTCAATTTGGTCACGGAGAGTAAAATCTAGTTTTAAATCTTTTTCAATCTTTTTAATACCATGCATAACGGTAGTATGGTCTTTTACGCCAACTTCAAGGGCGATTTTATTAGTACTAAGATTTAATTCTTTAGAAAGAAGAAACATAGCAATTTGGCGGGCAGTTTTAATATTAGAGACGCGTGATTTTCCACACATTTCTTTAACACTGAGATTAAAATATTTTGCAACTTTTTCGATGATTTGTTTAGGGGAGACTGGGCGGATTTTGGAAATCTTATTAACACTGATGGAACCATTATTAATTAATTCTAATGGAGTCATACCGCGGACTTCAGACATTAAGAGAATAGTAGAAAATTCACCCTCGAGGTCGCGAATATTGGTATTTACATTTTCGGCGATATATTCGATGGCTTCAGGTTCAATTTCAGCTCCCATGAGGTCGGCTTTGGCGCGAAGAATAGCGCATTTATCTTCAAATTTGGGTAGTTGGAGATCGAAAGCACCAGCCCAGGTGAGACGAGAAGCAAGACGCTCATCAACGGTTTTAATTTGGCTAGGTAGACGATCGGATGTGACGATAATTTGTTTATTGAGTTGATAGAGGTCATTAAAAATATTAAAGAATTCTTCTTGAGATTTTTCCTTATTAACAATAAATTGAAAATCATCAATAATTAAACAATCAAGTTTTTGAAATTTACGGTTAAATTCTTTACCTTTACCATTTTGGATTGCCTCAATGAAGTCAGAATAAAAATGAGAGGTAGGGGTATAGAGGATTTTTAAATTAGGATTTTTCTTTAAAAGTTCATTACCAATAGCTTGGACAAGGTGGGTTTTCCCTAGGCCGGGTCCACCGTAAAGGAAGAAGGGATTATAACGAGTGCCAGGAGCGTCAATAATACTTCTAGCGGCGGAGACCGCTAAGTCATTATTAGAGCCAACGACGAAATTATCTAAAGTATATTTATCGTTTAAACCATTACTATATTGATTTTGATTTTTTTGGGGTTCAATATGGATAGATTTAAGTCGTTCTTTGAGAGAATCTTGGTTTTTAGTGATTTCACGTGATTCGATTTTAGCTTTAGTAGGAGTAGATTTGACTTCGAAATCTATGTTTACTACGTTGACATTATTATTTTTAAGAGCGGCAGTAATAATATCAAGATAACGAGCGCGAAGTTGTTTAACATAGAAGGAGTTTTTTACACCAATTTTAATATTGCCATCTTCGGTTGAAAGAAGAGAAGTGCTCTGGAACCAAGTAGAAAAATTAGCAGCAGAAACTTGTTGTTCAATCTCAGCAAGTGCGTTTTTCCAAACGTCATACATGTTTTAGTGTAAACCTCCTTTTAGTAAAGTATAGCATAGAAAATGGAGTTTTCCACAGGAATTTGGTGAAATTAAAATATGTTTTAATATAATAAAAATAAAACAGGGGAGGAAATTTCCACAATAAAGCAAGAATCTCTAAAAACCATGTGGAAAACCCCTTGAAAAATGTGGAAAAGTGGGCTATACTATGTAAAGAATTTGAAATAAATTAAAATTTAAGGAATAATATTTTATGCCAAAACGCACGTATCAGCCACATAAGCGTCAACGTAAGGTTGAGCATGGCTTCATGAAGAGAAATGCAACGAAAAATGGAAGAAAGGTATTAGCACGACGTCGATTGAAGGGCCGCGCTAGACTTGCGATATAATTTAAGCGTAAGTTTAGTATGGTATTATAATCGTATGTTAAGTAAAAAATATCGGTTTCATTCGCGAGGGGGAGTAAAATATGTGTATCAGAAGGGAAAGACGGTTCGCACGGCGAAGATGTCATTGATTTTTTTAGATAATACACGAGGATATACGAGGTTTGCAGTAGTAGTGTCAAAGAAAGTAGAGAAGTCGGCGGTAAAGAGAAATCGGATGAGGCGAAGGATTTACGAAGTTTTAAGATTAAATCTAGAAAAGATCCCAAAAGAACGAGATTATATTTTTATGGTATTTTCAAAAGAAGTGGCGAAGATGTCGTTTGCGGAGCTAGAAAAGTTACTAGGGAAATTAGTGGAAGAGAGCAAGATGTGTTATAATGAGAGGAATGGATAAAAAGAGTGTGAAGAAATATGTTTATTGGGGGCTCTTTATTGCTTTTATTGTAGGTTCAATTATGACTGGGGGTCCTTTCAATTTTATTGATATGATTATAGTGCGACCAATCGTAAATATTTTGTTTATAATTTTTAATTTAGTGCATGATTTTGGTTTAGCTATTATTATATTTACGATTTTAGTAAAACTATTAATGTGGCCGCTAACAAAGAAACAATTTAACCAGAGTAAGTTGATTAAAAAGTTACAGCCAGAGTTGGTGCAGATAAAGAAGAATTGTAAGGGAAATAAACAATTAGAGTCGCTTCAGACGATGGATCTTTATAAGAGATATAATGTTAAGCCATTTGCTTCGATTTTGACTTTATGTATTCAGTTACCGATTTTTATCGCGATTTTCTCGGCAATTAGGGTAATTGCGACGCCGATGCCGATTGATAATTTAATGAATCGGACATATAATATTGTGGCTTATGAAGGTTCAGAAATTCAGGCGATTGAAGAAAAACAAAAAGTTTATCTGGCTGATTTAGGAAATAATGAAATTCCGAATGAAGAGAAGGCGGAATATGATTTTCATCCGCAATTATTTGGGGTGATTAAATTGGATGTGAAGGCTAGCGATGTGTTGATGGGTAAATTTAGTTTTAGCGCATTATTTATTTTAATTTGTGCAATATTGGCGTCGGTAATCCAGTATTGGGCGACAAAACAGCAGATGCCATCAGGGAAGTCGGAAAAGAAGAAGAAATTCCGCGATTTATTAGAGGATGCGAAGGCGGGGAAAGAGTTAGAGAACTCAGATATTAATAGTTTTGCGACGGGACAAATGTCTATGATGATGCCGCTTATGATGTTCTTTATTATGTTTAATTTAAATGGAGCATTGGCATTTTATTATTTCTTAAGTAATGTAATCACAATCATTCAGCAAAGGATGGTGTTTAAGAGGGCTGAGGTAGAAATTGATGCAACTACCGATAAGGCGGTCTTAAAAGAATTAAGGAACATACAAGAAGCTGAGGTGGTAGAAAATAAAAAGACAGGAACAAAAATAACTAGAATCTCCGCAAAAGATAATAAAAAGAAAAGGAGATAAAATATGAATAAAGATGAATCGATAAGATTTGCGGCAAGATATTTGGAGGATTTGCTGAGTTTTTTTGGAATCAATGTGGCAGTGAATTCGACAATTGATGATGATGTGATTCAACTATCGGTACCGTCAACATCACTAAATTCACTTTTAATTGGGCGTAATGCGGATAATTTAAGGGCATTGCAACATATTGTTTCAATGGCCTTAGTGTCAAAAGAAGCAGAGATTGTAAGAGTAAATGTTGATGTGGCAAATTATAAGAGGCAAAGAGCGGATAGAATTGAAGAAAAAGCAGAGGGATGGATTAAAAAAGTGCGAGAGACAGGAAAACCGATGGAATTAAATTTAAATGCGGCGGATCGTCGAGTAGTGCATAAATTTGCGCAGGATTATTCGGATATCGAAACACATTCGGAGGGGGAAGGTCGAGAAAGAAAACTAATTATTAGTAAAATAGCAGATTATTAATTATCTTCGGTTTTATTAATAATGATGATGAAGTCATAATTTTGGGCAATACCTTCGGGGAGTTCTTCTAAGGTTTTGGCAGTTTGGTTATATTTCTTTTCAAGAAGTTTTTTGGTGCCTGGGGCAACGTCAGTAAGGGCATAGAGTGTATATTCATCAGAATATTTGCCTTCTGGAGCGTCGTCAATGTCGATATTAATATATCCGGCCTTTTCGAGATCAGTTTTTTCAGCAGAAGCAACGCCTACCATATCGCCGCCATTTAAAACTAAAATAGTAGAATCTTCATAAGTGCGAGGATCACTGGAGAACATTTTAGCAACATATTCTTGAATGCGGGTATAATAACTTGCGCCTCCAGCCGGCAAGACATAGGAAATACCATTAATATCGCCAGTGGTCATGAGTTGGTTTGGCTCGATGAGAGAGACTTGACGGAGAGCGTCAAAATCAAAGTTAGAAGTTAAATGTGCTAGAGTTTTCATTTCTTCGATTGAAAAATCAGTGCGAAGATTATCACCAAGTGTAGAAGCTAAATTCATAATTTCAGAAAGAGAAAGATTCTTTTCAAAAACTTTGTCTTTTATACCGATGAGGATTTTTTGTTGGCTGGCGCCACGAGAGAAATCGCCGCTAGTAGTGCCATGTCGGGCGCGGGCGAGACCGAGAGCTTGGTCGCCGTTAAGGGTATATTCAACGCCGGGTTCAAAAACAGCGCCAGTCCAATAATAGTCATAAATACCTTCATCGAGAGTAACATTGATGCCTCCGAGTGTATCGACAATCTGAATTAGGGAGCCCCAGTTTAAGTGAGCATAATATTGGAAATCGAGTCCGAGAATAGTGCTAACTTCATCCATAAGAGCTTCGGCGCCAGCTTGTTCGTTAGTATTATCCATATTATTACACCAATAAAGTTCATTAATCTTACCGGTTGCGGTGCAGGTAGAGGAGACTTTGAGGTCGCGAGGGAGAGAGAGCATAGCAACGTCACCAGTATCTTGGTCTAGACTGATGACCATAATCGAGTCAGTAAGCTGGGCGCCGTCGTGAACGCCGTTGCCTTCTTCGCCTTCCATATTATAACCGCTAGTACCAAAAGCAAGGATGTTAGTGCGACCATTTTCATCGGTTTTGAGGGGCTCGTAGGTCTCGCTAGCGAGAGTAAAGAGATCGAGGACGTTGCCTTGCCCGCCGGTAATTTTAGCAATAATATCATTGCCCCAAAGGACTAGCCAAGTAATGCCGCCAATAAGTAGTAGGACGATGGCTAAGATAATACTGATAATAATTTTACGTTTTTTGGAAATTTTCTTTTTCTCCTTTTTTTCCTTAGGCTTTTTATTGGAGGGTTTTTCAGTGGCTTTAAGTTCGCCGGTTTCTTCATCAAAATCAAAAGCTTGGACTGGCTGTAAAAAGTCTTCGATAGGATCGACTGGTTGGGGGTTTACGATAGGTTCTTCTTGAGTAGGGGAGGGAGCAAATTCATTAGCGAGAGAATCGAGAGATTTTTTCGAATTAGAATTAGATTTTTTAGGAGGAGTTTTTTTCGGTTTAGGCTTGGGCATTGGTTTTTTGGGGGTATTTTTAGGGGACGTTTTGGAGACATTTTTAGGAGACGCCTTTTTAGGGCGACGGGAGACAAGCCCATCAATTGATTTATTTTCTTCCATATTTTATAATTATAGCATATGGCGGTTAAGTTAACAAAAAAACAATTGGCGCTTCTAGATTTTCTACAGGATTTTACTGAGGAAAAGGGCTATTCGCCGTCTTATCGAGAAATCATGTCGGGATTAGGTTTGTCATCGGTTTCGGCGGTGGCAGAACATATTGAAAATTTAGTGGAAAAAGGTGTTTTAAAGAAGGTGCCAGGAGCGGCGAGATCGTTAGAGATTTTAAATTATAAACATGAAGAGACGGTAGAATTATTTAAGATAAAGTTAGCAACTTGTTCGGAAGAAGAAAAGAAAATCCTAGAAGAAGCAGCAAAAGTTCTAGAAATTGATATTGAGTAGAATAGATTACTAATTGTGGTAGAATAGTATTATGATGAAGAAGGGTTGGTTGTTGGTTTTTGGGCTGGGAATTTTAGTTTTGGTGGCGGGGCTAGGATTTTTATTGAAGGTAAATTTGGACAAGAAAGATAGTATTTTGCAGGATTATAGGGGACTGCCAAGAATTGATTTAATATTAAATGAGACGTCTTTAGAGGAAATAGGTAATAATAAAGAAATAAAATATATGGGGAATCGTTTAAAAGTTTATAATGGAGAGATGATAAAAGATTATGATGAAGTAGAGCTGAAAGGGCGTGGAAATGGAACTTGGGTGCAGGAGAAAAAGCCTTACCAGATAAAATTTACGAGCAAAATAGAGTTGTTGGGAATGGGGAAGGCAAAAAAATGGTATTTATTAGCAAATGCAACAGATGAGACAAATTTAAGAAATGATTTATCATTTAAATTTGCTGAAATGTTGGGGATGGAATATGTTTTTAGGGGTCAGTTTGTGGAGTTATATGTAAATGGAGAATATTGGGGATTATATTATTTGACGCATGCAATGGGAGTAGAAAAGACGGAAGTGGATTTGAAAGATTCATTAGGGATACTAGTAGAGCTTGATAATGTATATGGAGACGCAGAAACATACTATAAAACAGGAAACGGAGATAAATTAATAATAAAAGATGCTGTGAATGAGAGCAAAAAAGAGATAGCAATGACAGATTTTTTGAAAAAATATAACGAATTGGAAATTGCGGTAAAGGAAAAGGATTTTGAAAAAATAAAAGAATTAATAGATATAGAATCTTTTGCTAAATATTTTTTGTTGTCGGAATTTACGGTAAATCCAGATGCTTATTGGACTAGTTTTTATTTTTATAAGGATGGGGAAGAAGATAAGATTCATGCTGGACCAGGGTGGGATTTTGATTTGGCATTTGCAAACCGAAATTGGGGAAATTGGATGGGGGAGGAATTTTATTCGCCAACGCGAAGTATGGCAAGGAAAGATGAACTAATGCTGAAAGAAACTTATGAGGAAAAGGGACTGGGAAAATGGTATAAGTTTGGGGAAACACTTTCTAGAATAATGTTTGATTTAATGGATATTCCAGAATTTAAGGAGGAAGTAATTAAAGTTTTTCAGGAGAGAATATCGGGGAGGGAACAGGAATTTCTAAGCGAAGGGCGAAGGAAGGCGGGAGAAATTTATGATGCAGTGATAGTTGATGCGAAAAAATGGGAAAGAAAAGATTTTAACGAAGTAGTTGACGAGATGTTTAAGTGGATAGAAAAGAGATTTGAATTTTTTGAAGAAGAATATGGGAATGGTAATTTTGAGCCTTTAAGAGTTTTATAGATTAGTTTAGCGAACGAGATTTGCATTTTTGCGTTAAAATTGTTATGATTATATTAGGAGATTTATCTGATGATGGCAAGACGGCGCAAACGAAGTAAAAGATGGCTTATAAGAATCATTTTTTTGGTTTTAATAATTATGGCCGGAGCAATATGTTATTTTGTTTGGAAAACTTATTTTAAAGAGAAAACAGAAGAAACGGGTGAAGTCGAAACAGTAGAGGTAGTCGAAGAACCACAAAAAGGCGATAGCGAGGAACCAGAAATATTGTATGCGGGCGAGGAAAAACAGGAAGTAATTTTATACGACGGAGAAGATCCAAATGAGGCAGAGGAATTGAGTGGAGTAGTGACTTATGCGGGAGTGTCAGGGAGTAATTTAATGATAAGGGTGAACATTGATCAATATTTATCGGAAGGAAATTGCCAATTGATTTTGATGCGTAGCGGGGCGTCAGTTTATAATGATTCGGCAAGAATCATAGATTCAGCAGCGACAGCGACTTGTGAAGGTTTTAATGTTCCAGTTAGTGAATTAGGAGGGGGAAGTTATGAAATAGTAATTAATTTAACTGCTGATGGAAAGACTGGGATAATTAAGGGGGAGGTAAGTATATAAAAATGACAGAAAAGGTGGTGCGACGAAGGGATGGAAGAATCAAGTTTTTGCTTTTAGGAATTTTTGTAGCGATTTTTTTGTTTTCGTTTTTAGCTCAAAGTGCTAAAAAATTAGATGATGAGGTAGAAGCGGCGAGTTTAGCAAATTTTGATCCTGGTTATATTATTTCCGATTATCAAATGGGAAATTATAAGTCGATGTCAGAAGCGGAAATTCAGGCTTTTTTGACGGCAAAAGGTAATTGTAGGGACACAAGAACTTATCTTGCAAATCAGTATTCAAGTTATACATATCATATTAAAGATGGCCATTTTGTTTGTTTAGCGGAAGAAACTTTTGGGGATGGAACGGCTTATGGTGATGAGGCACCGGATGGCGAATCGGCGGCGCATATTATTTATCGAGCAGCGCAAGATTATAAAATTAATCCGCAAGTTTTAATTGTTTTACTGCAGAAGGAACAAAGTTTAATTACGGATTCTTGGCCGAATAATCGTCAATTTAGGTCGGCGACTGGATATGGTTGTCCAGACACGGCACCATGTAATGCAGAATATTATGGGTTTAAAAATCAGGTAAGAAAAGCGGCGGCAATGTTTAGGACGGTCTTAGATGGAGGATGGACGAACTATCCGTTAGGAAATAACTATATTCAATATAATCCTTCGGCTGTGTGTGGTGGAAGCATAGTGAATGTGAGAAGTTTGGCGACTTCGGCGCTTTATCGGTATACACCATATCAGCCAAATGCGGGAGCATTGGCAGCGGGATATGGAACGGCAGAATGTGGGGCATATGGGAATAGAAATTTTTATTTGTATTTTGAGGATTGGTTTGGGGGAATAACAAGCGGTTCTACTATTAATGCATATTATCAATTAATTGGTGGAGAACAGAGTATTTTAGGAAAAGCTATAAAGGAAGAAAAGTGTGGTTTGATAAGGGGTGGTTGTTTTAGGGAATATGAAATAGGAAATATTTATTGGACTGAGTCGACTGGAGCTTGGGATGTGTCTGGCGGTATTTTTGAAAAGTGGAAGGAGTTAAAAAGTGAAAATGGAGTAATGGGTTATCCTATAAGTTCGGAATACCGTGGTTTAGTAAGAAAAGGAGCGATGCAAAAATTTGAGTTTGGTTACATATATTATTCCCCTGCTACTGGTGCATGGGAAATATCTGGTGGCATCTTTGACGCATGGTATAAGACTGGCTCTGAATGGGGAACACTTGGCTATCCAACTAGTGCGGAGAAGAAGGATGAAATTGGAGTAACTTATCAGGAATTTGAGAAAGGCCGTATTTACTGGACAGCCAAAGATGGT
>JAZSMA010000009.1:0-4252 GCA_045535655.1 Candidatus Nanosyncoccus sp. | reverse complement strand
ATTAGTTTTGCTAAATCTTTTAATCCCAACCGTTCTTTACCTTCAGCCGTATTAGGACTTAAATTTTGCCGTCGAAAATCTGCTTGAGGAGTGGACTGATATTTAAAGTTCGGTTTTTGTTCGGTAGATTTCTTGGTATTTATCACTAATTTTGGTTCTTCCTGTCGGCCAGAATCAGCTAATTCCCTCTTATATTTTTCTGACTGTTCGATTGTCTCTCGAATTTCTTTTTCAACTTCTAAACGTGGACGCGCAAAATATTCACGCGAATAGGCAATAATCGCATCTAAGTTATCTTTCGGCGTGCTAGGGATAGACAAGGTAGTTGCTGAAAAAGCTGGCACTTTTTCGCCATTAATAATCATTGAAATCACGAAATGACGATTATTAAGTTGAATGATGTCGGATTCTTCGAAAGTTGGTTCAAATTGTTTTACTAAAAGCGGCGCATCATCAGCCGAGACTCGGAAGGAAATTGTCGTTCCTACATTACCAAATACTGCATCGCGCACTTGATCAGTCATTTGAGCGACATATTGGTTTGCTACGGTTAAATTTAGGCCATATTTACGTGCTTCGGAAAGAATTACCGCAAAAGATTCCGTTGCGAAATTCTGGAATTCGTCTACATATAAATAGAAAGGCCGCCTGTCTTTAACGTCTGGTATATCCGACCTCGACATCGCCGCTAGTTGCACCTTCGTAACCAAAAATGCTCCTAGAATTGCTGCATTATCTTCACCAATTAATCCCTTAGAAAGGTTAACTACTAAAATCTTTCCTTCATCCATGATTTTTCGAATATCAAAAGAAGATTTTGGTTGTCCAATTATGTTTCGGATAATTGGATTAGCCGTAAATGCCCCGACCTTATTGAGAACTGGCGCAATTGATTCATTAACCTGTTTTTCGTTCCACTGTCCAAACTCATGCTTCCAGAACTGCAACACTGTTACATCCTTACAATATTCCAAAGTTTCTTTACGGAAATCTTTATCCGTTAGAAGTCGAGAAATATCTAGCAAAGTCGTTTGCGGTCGGTCTAAGAGAGCTAATAAAGTATAGCGCAAAATATGTTCAAGTCGAGGGCCCCAAGAATCTCCGAACATTCGCTTTAAGACACCAATTACCTCAGAGCAAATATTGGGTTTTCTTGAAGGGTCATAAACTTCCAAAGGATTAAAGGCAATCGGGAACGCTGTGACCGCCGGACTGAAATAAATTACATCCCGCACCCTAGATTCAGGAATAAACCTTAAGTTATCAATAGCAAAATCACCATGCGGATCGATAATACAATAACCTTGGTTGTAAAAGATATCCGAAAGTGCTAAAAGTTCCAACATTCCACTCTTCCCGGCCCCGGTCTGTCCAATGATATAAACATGTCTCGAACGATCTCGGCGGAGTAAGCCAAATTGATGGTTAATCCCTCTAAAATTAGTTAAACCAAAAGCCGAAATATTTTCATCTATGGCTACGTCGCCAGTCAAAACCGGTAATTTAGCTGGTGGTTCTGCTGTTTTCGAAGTCGCCCAAACGATATTCGGAGTCTCAACTGACGTATGTGGCAAATGATAAACCGATGCTAACTCGGCAATATTTAAAATAAAACCCCGATCAGAAAACTGCCGCATCTTATAAGCATCTAAATCTGCGGCATTAAAACTACTACCAAGTTGTTTGAATCCATTTAAATTGGTTGAATTATATTGTTTAAAGGTTCCCACTAAAGCCTGCATGTTTAATTTTGCATCAGTTTCATTCTGGCCAAGATAAGCTAAACGAATTTTTACTTCATAGCCTAATTTTGTCGCTTTCTCTTCGGCTTTAGCTATTCTCGTTTTATCTCGCTCCGAAAGTTCTACTTGGACCTCAGAAGTCGTGCCACCAGCCGGCGGCCTAAATAAAGCCCCTAATGCCTCGACTACCCAAGTCCAATCTATTCCAGTGCTTCCTAAGAAAAGCTTCTTCCCAGATTTAACCTGCTGAATCCATCGATCGGTAGTGTTTTTGTGCCAATCGTCCGGAATTGGTCGCGCCAAAATCTGAATCCAGAGCTCCTCTGAATTGTCGGAATTTAGTTTCGCCAATGTCCCAGTAATCCCAGCCAAAGGATCTACTTCGAAATTATCAAAAGTTTTTATCGGTAAAGCTTCATTTTCAGTTAGCGCCAACTCCGCTGAATAATTGACGGGATATTTTACTCGGTTATCGACATAATCTTCGTTCATCTTATAAATCTGCACGGTAGGATATTGAGAATAAATTTGACCTTCTACAAAGCTCTGTAAAACTTTTGGTACCCAAACATAAAATCTAATCTGCCCACCCGTTGATACAATTTCAAAAGACAGATGTTCCTGCACTCCACCAGAATTTTTTAATTCTTGTTTATCTCTCAAAATACCATGCAGAGAAGCGAACAACTGCTCGGCTGCCAACTCTTTTTTGTCGTTTTCCCTCGGAATTTCTAACATCAAAAGGACAGAATCCACGTTTAGCACTTTCAATTTATTCAGCTTTTTATAATTTTGATAAGTCAAAAAAGCCAACACCCCTACCACAGGAATCCAGAAGATTGGCATTAAAATAAAATGTATGACGTTCTCCATAATAATATTTTATCATAAATTATTTAGCTAATGTATAAGAATTCTTATCGATTTTCTTAAATAGATTCTTATTCTGTAAATTTAAGAGAATAGTCGTTTCCTTAACTTTTCGTACTCTTAGAACCTGTTTTACAATCTCTTCGCGAGTCAGAGGCGTTTCTGATTTTTCTAGAATTGAACGGATAATTTCCGAGATAGTTCCCTTCTTATAACCCCAACTACTTAACGCATAAATCCCTCTACCAATCAAAATAAAACGAGCATCTTTAATTAACTCGTTATGAATTGCTTGGGTTGTCACATTTTTTCGTTTAAAATTTGAATCCTTAATCTCTTTCGCAATTTCCGAAAAATGCATCGGTTCCTTCTTCGTTTCAAGAATTACAAAAATCTTATCGCGAATATTTTTTGGATTTACTGCTGGCCATTTTGTCAGTCCCCACACGCCATTTAAGGTAGCGAGTAGCTTAGAAATTGACGCTACAGCTTTTATATGGTCAGGATGCTCATAATTTAATTTATTGTCAATTTCATCCAAAGTTATAGGCGCTTTATTCTCTTTTATAATCCTGACAATCTCGTCAACTCGTTCCCTAACTTCCTTGCTATTACCATATTCAGCAATACCAATTGCCGCATAATACTTATCATTTTCCTCGACGATAGTTAAACTTTTACTAAATGTAGCAATAAAATAAATGCCGGTCTTTTCGGA
The DNA here is from genome assembly GCA_045535655.1 of Candidatus Nanosyncoccus sp. Classification (GTDB taxonomy): domain Bacteria; phylum Patescibacteriota; class Saccharimonadia; order Saccharimonadales; family Saccharimonadaceae; genus Nanosyncoccus. The sequence goes on along the minus strand of JAZSMA010000009.1, from coordinate 922 downwards.
CGCGGTAGTTGCTCTTCCATAGATTTTATCAGCGAGGTCATTTAACCTTGCCACCCGCCCCATTTCAGTAAGATTACGAATTAATAATTTTTCAGCGGCTGCGAGTTCCGGAATTTGATTTTCTTCCGCAGAAATCTGGAGACGAATCAGAATAGCCTTCTCCAGCTGTCTTACCCTTTCCCTAGTAATTGACAACATTTCGCCAATTTGTTCAAGGGTTTCTTTTGAACCGGTCAACCCGAAACGACGTGAAATGATTTCTTTTTCGCGATCTTGTTCGATAATTTTCAAACTGCCAGAGATTGCATTTTTTAGAATTTCCGCATTTTGATCCATCAGTTTTTTCCTAGCTCCACCCCAATTATAATTATTAATTTTTACTATAATATCATAAGTTTCCCAACATGTCAACTATAATATTATCAACTTTCCAACTTTATTGTAGCACATTTTTTTACAATTGCAAAAAAAATTTTTTAACCTAATATAATTCCCGCATTAAAGAAAATCTAGTCCCAAATTATTTTTTATTTTTTGTCTTTTTAGCCCGTTTGCGCGGTGCTCGTTTCTTTTTCTTCGGCTTTTCTTCAAGCATTTTTTTCGCTTCATCCAAAGTGATCTTCTTTGGGTTTATATCTTTTGGAATCCTCACATTATTTCGTCGCCCCGGACCTTTAATATACGGCCCGTATGCTCCGTTAATTATCATAATATCGTCCCAATCTGCGATAATCGAATCAATTTTCTTCTGATAAAGTGGCATTACTTCTTCTAACGTTACAGTGTATGGATCGACATCCTTCATTGGGATATTATATTTTCCACCCTTAAGATACGGCCCGAATGGCCCATTTGCAGCAATCAGTTCCACTCCGTCTTTAGCTTTTCCTAAAACTCGCGGCAAACTCGGTAGTTCAAGTTG
>JAZSMA010000022.1:0-32218 GCA_045535655.1 Candidatus Nanosyncoccus sp. | reverse complement strand
GATTAGTCGCAGGTAAAATATTCATAAATTCGGTTTTAGGATGTTCGGCCTTATAGGGCAAGACAAAATCAATATCGGCGCCTTCTTTCGAGAGGGCTCGAGCCATGTTTAAACAAGCGACACCTAAACCACCGCTATTATGCGGAGGGAGTTCCCAACCTAACATAAGTATTTTCATCAATTACTATTTTAACATAATTTTTATTATTTTGGGATAATTTTATGATAAAATAATAAAGTAAGTCACGAAGGGGTGTAGCTCAGTTGGTAGAGCACTGGTCTCCAAAACCAGGTGTCGCGAGTTCAAGTCTTGCCGCCCCTGCCAAAATTATCACATTAAATCTAATTTGTATGTTATAATTGTATTATTATGGAAGGTAATAAATCTAAACCGCGTGGATTGCTTATATTTGGAGCTCCTTGTAGCGGAAAAACTACTTTCTGCCAGAAATTTGCGAAAAAGTTTGGGTTGGCATATTACGATTTCGATGAGCTGGCTGAAAAAAATAATTTTTCGCGTGAAAATATTTTAGTGATTTTGGAACAAATCGTAAAGACGGGACAGACAATTTTAATTGATGGCGGATTAAAAACCGAGAAAGATCGAACGGAAATTCGTAATATTTTGAGAAATAATGGCTATGAGCCGTCTTTGATTTGGATTCAAACTGATGTGACGACGTTGCGTTCGCGTTTGAAATCGAAATATAAAAGCGTTTCTAAGGCTAAGGAAGTTTACGAAACGGCTGTAGGAGAAATTGAGGCGCCGACTGAAGTAGAAAGACCGATTATCCTTTCTGGGAAACATACTTTTGAGACTCAAACTAAACATGTGATTGCTGGTTTGGCTGAGCTTTACGAAAATAATGATCATAAAAGATAAAGAATTTGGCGAGGTAATTGTTAGAAAGAGCCCACTTGCGAAGGGGGTAAAGTTTTCGGTTTCGACTTCTGGTAGGTTGCAAATGTCGGTGCCGAAATATACTTCCGATTTTTTGGCGAAACGCTTTTTAAATTCTAATCGAGATAGAATAAAAGAAAAATTACCAATTAATGATCCGGCAACGCAACGGACAAGAGATTATCAAAAAAAAGTTTTGATGAAAAAGGCTAGAGAATATTTACCATACCGTTTAGAATATTACGCAAAAATGTATGGTTATGATTATTCTAAATGTCGATTGACGCATGCCAATACTAGGTGGGGTAGTTGTTCTTCGAACCGCACGATTTCTTTAAATATTGGATTAATGAAAGTCCCAGAACCATTAAGAGATTATGTTATTTTACATGAACTGGCACATTTAAATCACATGGATCATTCGAAAGCTTTTTGGGCAGAAGTAGGCAGTCATGACAAAAATTATAAAAATCATGAGAAAAAAATAAAATATTTTAGTCCTGGACTTTAAAAATCCTTATGCTATAATGGATTTAAGGAGGAGAGGTGGAGCTAAAAAAGCGACTAGACCTGAGGTTTATCTTAGTTGGCATATATTTTGTAGCTTTTCTTGTATATATTATTGTTGGTTTGCAGCCAGTAGGAGCAAAAAACTATGCCGTTTCTGCTAATCTACAAATCCCGAGTATTAATTTGCAGTCGGAAGTGACAACTTTGAGTTTAGAGGGTAGAGAATTAAAAACTCCGGATTATATAGTGGGGAGTTATACTCATGCAAAAAATAAAACATTATTGATTGGTCATTCAAGCACGGTGTTTAAAAATTTAGATAAAGCAAAACTAGGTGAAGAAATAAGTTATGACGATTTAGCTTATAAGATAGTAGATGTAAAATTGTATGAAAAATCTGAAATTAAGATGAGTAAGCTTTTAAAAGAAGCTGAAAAGAAAACGCTCGTTCTAATGACTTGCGCAGGAGATGATTTAGGGGACGGAGATGCGACGCATCGTTTAATTATAACTGCCGAAGCCGTATAGCAAAGCCCCCACCGGGTGCCATGTAGAGGTCAAGTGCCTCATTTTTTCCGACGTGTTTTTCTGTGATATTAATACCAAACGGGTTGTCGCGATAATGAGCGTCATCTGTATCCATATAAATTTCAGCAACGTAGGTGCCATTTTCAAGAAAATCTAGATTAATATTGACACGGCGAGGATTTTCGTCCGTAACCCCACCAATATACCAGTCATTACTATCGCGATCTTTTCTAGCAACGATATAATATTCGCCAATTTCACCAGCAAGCGGAAGAGTCCTTTCAAAATTAGTCGGAACATCATGAATGAATTTAAAAGCGCCGTGGTATTTTTCTTCATAATAACGCGGGCGATCGGCAGCCATTTGCATGCCAGAATAAATAGTAACGAAATATGCCAATTGTCTAGCTAAAGTAGTAGCTAGACGTTTAACAGCATTATCGATATCAAAAATACCGCTAGTATAATCCATACCGCCCGAAAGCAAACGAGTATAAGGAAGGTAACAAGCATGCGAAGGGGAGAGGGCACCGCCTTCATATTCTTGGCCACGAGCTCCTTCTCGAGTTAATAAATTAGGCCAAGTGCGCTCAATGCCAGTGCCCTTAATGGGTTCATGAATATCCAGGCAAATATGTTTACGTGCGGCTAGTTCGACTGTCTTTTGATAATGATTAACGCCAATTTGAGAGTGATGATATTCTTTGCGCCCATTAATTAGCATCATACTGCCAGCATAGCCACTTTTAATATAGTGAACGCCGTTAGCAGCATATAAATTATAGGCGGCTTCCATTTGTTTTTCATAGTTGTCGACAAAACCGACGGTTTCGTGATGACCAACTAGCTCGACGTGGTTAGTATTGGCATAGCGAGCAACTTCTTCGAGATTAAAATCTGGAACGGAATCTGTAAAACTATTATTAACACCGTTTTTCAACCAATCTCCTCTCCAGCCTTCATTCCAGCCTTCAATAAGAAGGCCCGAAAGCCCGAGTCGAACGGCAGCATCGATATATTCTTTGGCGTGTTCAGTAGTGGCGCCATGGCGTTCGCCTGGAGCCCAAGTCCATTCTCCGACATACATGGCCCACCAAATACCTAAGAATTTTAAGGTTTTTACCCATGAAAAATCATACATAGGGGGTTCGTTCAAAGCGAGCATAATACGGTTGGTGGTTAGTTCAATGGCTGAATCGGCAAGCATAATTAAGCGCCAAGGGGTTTGAAAAGGCAGGAGAAGGTGAGCTTTAGTCCCATCAGACAAAGGCGTAATATCAGTTTTAAGAGCTTTATTTTCGTTTAATTTTATCGTCATCGAGCCGTAATTATAAAGCGCCGCTTCGTGAATGCTCAAATAACAGCCGTTTGGCGTCTTAATAGTGAGCGGGGTGTGGACAGATTTACCTAAATCATAAACTGAACATTTTTTGTAATTATATTCATAACGATCGGGTTGATAAGCGGGAATTTGCCAGGCGGTAGAATTTAAATCTATATTAAATTCGGTAAGTTCGTCTTTAACGGTAATTCTTTGGAATTTTGGTTGAGGAGGAATTTCATAACGAAAACCAACACCATTATCAAAAACTCTAAATCTAACAGTAAAAATACGACGAGAGCCTTTAGTTTCAGTGACGTAAAAAGCTGACTCTACGTATTTATTTCTAATATAACGATCTTCGCCCCATAGTGTTTCAAAAACTTCATCAACTTTTTTATTTTGTTCACGAATTAACTTTAAATTTTCTTTAAGGGGTTCTTCGCCGTAAATTAAAAACCCTAATTTTGAAGGTTTAATGACTGGTTTTTCATCACGAAAAACTGCGTAAGAAATTTGACCTGATTTTAAAGAAAAATGGCACCGAACTCTGCCATTCGGTGAAACAATATCTTTTTCCACTTCATTTTTAGAAAAAAGAGTTGCCCACTTAAACATGAATATATTATATCACATCTTAATATGTTATAATAAATAATATGACGAGGGGCAAGAGTCGACTGAAGTCTTTTCTTTTCGGGGTGTTTTGTTTTGTAATTTTTTTCGCATTGTCTTTTATTGGAATTCAATTCTTTACTAAGACTGGGATATTTAGAATACCTGGCGTAGTTTATTATGCTGAGGAATTGAATGCGGAAGAACTAACTTTACTAAATACAATTTTTACTGAAGAAGTTGATTTAGATAAAGACGTGACAATTAGCGTATCAGAAAGTTTTGAAAGGCCAGATTTAGAAGAGGGAAGTTTTTTGAGTGAAATTTTTGTACCAGTAGCTGATTTTGATGATTTAAGAACGGATGTTTCCGAATTTACCGAAGACGAATATAAATTAATTCCAATTAGTGAACTAGATTTTAAGAAAAAATTATTAACGATTGATAATAAATATTATTTAGATGATTTTGATGGTGGAGCGAAGTTTAGAGTAATTAATTTTGATTCAGAAAAATACGAAGAAGAAATAAAACCTTTAGTCGAAGAGGCATTAACGAGAGTTTTTCCGGAAAAAACAAGTGTTTTAACATTCGCACAGACTGGCGTAACAGCACTTTCGCGTAGAATGAATACTAAGTTAGCGCAGGTTGAAGATGCTGGTTATTTTGCTGAGAATATTAAAGATTATTTAGCGAATTTTGATTTAACGCATACTTCAAACGAATCTTCATTTACTAATTACGCAAATTCCAATAATATTTGTTCTAATAAACGATTTATCAACACTTTAACAGCGATTGGACTAGATATTGTGGAATTAACTGGCAATCATAATCAAGATTGTGGTGACGAGGCGGCTCTTGAGTCTATCGATATGTATAATGAAAACGGGATTAAAATTGTTGGTGGAGGAAAAACAGCAGAAGAAGCAGCTATGCCTTTAAATATCAATGAAAAAGGGAATAATATTACTTTTCTAGCTTATAATCAATCAACTGGTGGAGCAACTTATGATAATACTCCGGGCGCTAATCAATATTATGAAGAAAATGCTGTTAGCGAGATTAATGCAGCAAAAGAAAGAGGAGATTTTGTAATTGTTGATATCCAATACTATGAATGTAGCGCCTATGATTATAGTTATGAAAATACGGTCTGTGATTATGCTAATTCGGCGGCTGGAGATCAAATTGGTTTCTTCCGCCATCTAATTGATTTAGGGGCTGATTTAGTAGTAGGGACGAGTGCACATCAACCTCAGACTTTTGAATTATATGGAGATGGGGCAATTTATTATGGACTAGGCAATTTATTCTTTGACCAAAGTTGGTGGCCAGGAACAACTCGTAGTTTAATCTTAGGACATTATTTCTATGATGGAAAACTCTTACAAACTAGAATTACGCCAACGGTTTATGACAATAGCTTACAAACAAAACTCTTAGATGAGGAGACGAAAAGGTGGTTCATAGAAAGATTAATAGCGGCAAGACCGTAATCTCTATAATTTTATTAGGTATTTTTTCGATAACATTAGCTTTCGCCGTTTGTATTTTTATTAAGTCTTATTTAGACAACAAAAATATTATTCATGAAATAAATGAAATTGTAGACGAAAGAGAAATGGCGGAAAAAAATGTTAAGCCGAAAATTGAAAAAATCGATTTTCAGCCGATGATTGATAATTGGGTAAATTCGACTAGTGGTGAAAAAAGCGTAATGGTTTATGATCTAGATTTAAATAAGATAGTTGGTAGTTATAATACGACGAAAAATTACAATATGGCTTCGCTCTATAAATTGTTTGTGGTTTATGAAGGTTATAAGCGATTGGAATCTGGGGATTGGCAGGAAGACGCTATGGCTGGGACAACTGGTTTGACAATTCTAAAATGTCTTGATAAATCAATTAGAGAATCATATTCGCCTTGCGCAGAGACTTTGTGGAAGATGATTGGCCATGATAAACTTGACGAAATTACCGGATTAGAGATTTCATCTCTAATGGCTAATTCGGAAGATATCTTAAAAATTATGCAAACTTTTTATGCTCATTCTGAAATAACTAATGAAAAATATCTTGCAACAATGAAAGATTCGTTTTTAGTTCAGCCGCCAACTGATTATAATTGGAGACAGGGACTGCCGAGCGGTTTTTCGGAAAAAGTAAATGTCTATAATAAAGTAGGTTGGGATTATAATGAACGTGGCTATTGGAATGTTTATCATGATGTAGCGATAATTGAATTCCCGGAAAATAAAAGGCATTTTATTGCGATTGTAATGACGAGCCATGTGCCATATCAAAAAATTAGAGATTTTGGCGCCGAATTCGAAAAAACTTTTAATAAGTACTAAAGAATTGAGACCAATAGGTCTTATAAGTTGAATCCAAATCGAAATTAAAACCAACGGCAAGCTTAGTATAGTCTGGATTGAGGATATTTTCGCGGTGAGAATCTGAGCCCATCCAAAGCATGACTACAGTAACGGGAGAAACTGCGGCATTACCAATGGCAAGATTTTCGCCGCTAATTCCACCGGATTCTGGGTTGGGACAAGCAGTTGACCAAGCAGAACCATCTGGACGAGTATGACTATAATATTGAGTAATCTCATTAGCACGAATATTGGCGGCAGATTCGCAAGTAGTGCCCCAGGTTAATTGACCTAAGTTATTATTGGCTCTAATATTATTCACTAAACTTAGGACTTCGCGTTTCCATTGTTCGACTGGCGGGTCGATAACGGTGATGGTAATGGCGTCTTTACGTTTGCCGTCATAAGTACCAGCAGTAATAGTAGTAGTACCAGTTCCGTGAATAACTGGATATCGACAAGTCTCATCACTATAACCTAGCCAAGTGCGGGCTGAATTATAAAATCCAGCAATGACGTCCGTATTAGAAGTCTGCCAATACATTTCGCCTAGATCGCTGAGACCATTACCAACGCAGATATCAATGTCTGGCGTGGCATAAATTGTCATAGCAGTTTCATTCCAAATTTCGCCAGACGGCACAGCACTTGAACCAAATTCATAGCCGGTCTGAGCAGTATAGCTATAGCCACCTAGTTCGCCACTATAGCTAGCAGCGTTGGCACTAGCGTCAGCTACGGAGTCGATTAAAGAGGCTTCGTCAATGCTAGTCTCAATAATATCGGACCTCTCGCCGACCATTTTAAATTCTAGCCCACCATTTAACCAGATAGCACTAGTAATGGCAATTCCGGCGATGAGAATTGCAACTGCATTAAGCGACAGTAATATAGTCCATCTAGTCTGCTTGAGAATTACTGCGGCCATTTCTCGCTCTCTTTAATTTTGCATTTCTTTTTGAGCTGATAGTAGTAGCAACTAAGTTAATTACGGTTTCAATCTGAACGATATCTCGTTGGTTGAAATTAATTTTACCGACGGGTTTACCAATGATAACTTGGCCAAAAGTTTTGCCGCTAGAATCCCTTAAGGCAGCTACAGCGGAAACGTCGAGTTTTTGCCAAGGATCTTCCGACTCATTGATTTTCTGCCAAATATCATTTTCAGGATCGGCAAGTTTAGAAATTGCTTCTACTTCATCTACGGTAATATTACTTAAACTTGAACCATGTATTTGTTTATCAATTAGGAGACCAATGGATTCAAAGTGCATATGATCAGCTAGAAAATCAGCAAGCTCCCTTAAATCTGCGTTAGTGCGAGGAGTAAATTTATTTAATTTTTTGATAATATAAACCATATCAACGTCTTGGTTGGAAATTAATGAATTAACGAACATATTTAATTCATTTGTAGCAGGGAATAATAGAAGCACGATGAGAATCATAATGAAGTTCAAAATAATGACTTCAGTTGATGGGGTTGAGCCACGGAAGAGGAGCGCGAAAATAATGGAAAAAATGACCATATAAATAACTGCTGATGAGGCCATAATGACGATATAAGAAAGAATTTTTAGCCAGATTGAAGAAAGATTTAAAACACGATAGCGTAAAATCGAATAATAGAAGGCAATGATGGTAGTTGAGACGGCGAGAGGGCCAAGCCAAACTAAATCCCAACGCCAAAGCGGCAAGATCAAACAGAAAATCAACGATACGGTGCCCGAGATAGCAAAGCCAATAAGCAGAACGAGATCTCCGCCGCGTTTCTTTTTTGAAGTAGGTTTAATTACTTGTTTTAATAAGGTAAGGATGACTGAAGGGACTAAAAGACAAAAGAAGACTATATAAATAAAGTAGAAGGTACCAATATTAGTAATAAGACTATTGCCAGAACTACTTAAAATGACGTCCGTATAAAGAAGCCCGGGATTATTAATGAACACGGCACTTAAGATAATTCCACCAAGAAGGAAGGCTGAGGTTATAATTTTGCCATATTTTTCTCTCCAACTAATATAGCCAAGTAAGGCGATGTCGATAAAGATTGAGCTAAGATAAGTCCAGCGCACTGGTAAATCAATTGAGTCTTTCCAGCTAGGTTCCGCTATAAGGAACATCGAAATAGATACAGTCCAGATGGCCGCAAAAATAGTAGCGACAAAAAACCAAGCTGAACGCAGACGATCTCCTTTTGTTGAACCGAGAAAAACAGTAATACCCGACAATAAGGTAAGTACTGACACGGTAATAAGTAAAATGACAATTAGTTGCACGTGACCTCCTTTTTTATTATTATAGCATAAGTAAAAAGTTTATTTACGATTTTGATCGTTTTGAGGGGGCATCATTTGATTGTTATGGGTGTTACCAATGATAGTGACAATATTTTCAATAGTAAAAGAATCGTATTCTTTATCATCAACAAAAATTTTATAAGTTCCCGGCATAAATGATGTCGAACCGGCGGTTAAATGGCTAAAGTTTTTAGTTGCGGTGTGGGAGACAATAACACGATTATTGGAATCTTTAATTTCTACTTTACTACCCTTTCTTTGGGTGTTTTGGAAATATAAGCTAATATTATAAACTGTCGAGGAAGAGCTAAATTCTTCAACCATACCGCTGGAGCCAATTGCAGTTACTTCGCCACCGTTCATGACAATTCCGGCGCCAGCATCTAATGTGCTATCGCCATTATTAGTAGTGCCATCTATCGATATTGTTCCATCATTAATATATAACCAGCCGTTAGAATCAATGCCATCACCATCGGAATCAATGTAAATATTGCCGCCATTAATATTAATAACGCAGCTTTCGTCTTTAAAGAAGACGTCGTTCATACCTTTGTTATTAACTGAGGATGAGTCGGTACCGCCACCTGCATTGATACTGTCGTCAAAAGTAGCAATATCAAAAGTCCCATTATTAATGGTAATTACTTGCGCTTCTAGGCCTTCATAAGCTTTTTTAACTGTTATGTTGCCGCCGTCTATAATTAGTTCACGGTCGGCATGTATAGCGTCATCGCCCGAGTCTAGGGTTAAACTGCCATCAATAATGCCGACGTAATTATTTGAGTGGATTGAGTCATCGTAAGATTGAATTTGGAAGTTTCCATTATAGATTAAAATGCTATTAGTGGCTTCGATACCTTTACCAGCGCTATCAATAGCAAATTTCCCATTTTCGATGACAATGAAGCCCTTACCGGCATCAAGATCGTTATTGGATTTAATAGCTTCACCACCAACCTTGATGTCGAAATTACCAGTAGTAATATAGACCGAATCTCGTCCTCTAATACCGTCATCAATAGCGTTGATATTATAGCTACCGTCGTTAAAATTAAGATCGTCTTTGCCAATGATGGCATCTTGGTGGTTCGCGATTATATTTAGGTCACCAGTGCCGCCAAAACTAAGGTCAGCTTTTGAATAAATAACTCCTGTAATATCTTCGTCATAGGTGATTAAGTAAGATGTGCTGTCTTCGAGAGTATTTTCGCCGATAAATTCAATTACCAAATCTTCACCAGCATTACAAATAATGGCTGGGCCAGAAGAATTTTTAATTTTAACATTATCTAAAATTAATCTAGCTACAGTATTTTCTATATCAACGGTAATAAGGCCATCTTCGAGTTCGCCGGTTAAATGATAGGTGCCGGCTTCAGTGATATTCAGTGATTCAGATAATTCAATTTCAAAAGTTGGATAGCGATCCCAATTAATTTTTTGGTTACCGTGGTCGGAATCGATGGCGCCAATGATTTTAGTGGCATCGTGGTTGGCTGCGGTAAAATTAATTACGATAGCTACCGCTAGTAAGGCTAGCATAGCTAAAATACCCAAGAACCATTTGAATTTTGGACGAAGGGTCATTAAACCTCCTCTTCAAGACAAGGATGAGAAAGTAGAACTTTAAGATTACAATTTTTAACGCGGATTTCATCCAAGAAGGCCTTTTCCTTTACGCCACTTTTCATTGTCACATCATAGGTTATTTTATAAAGACTGCCCATATTGATAGTCTTCATACGAACTAACTCAGCTTTAGTGGTGTATTTTTTGAAAATTTTATCGAATACTTCTTCATAATCTAAGTCTTCGGGAACGACGATTTTAAGTACACGGTTTCTTTTGTTGGGTTCGAGAAAATTGGTCCAGGAGAAGAAAAGAATGGTAACAACTGCGATAAAAGTAATAACTACGCCGAAAAGAACATGTCCCATACCGCAGGCCAGTCCTATCATCATGGCGAAAAAGATGCTGAGAAGTTCCTTGGCTTGGCCCTGAATGGAACGAAAACGAATGAGCGAAAAAGCCCCAAGAATAGCAATTGATGTTCCGAGATTACCATTAATCATAATCATCACGGCCATAACTAGAAGCGGTAAAGTAGCTAAAGTAACAAGAAAACCTTTAGTAGTCTGGGAAGTTTTCATGTGGGTAACGGCAAGGACAACGCCAAGAGCTAAAGCAGTAAATGCACAAATTAAAGCCGTTTTAATATCGAGGCCAGTGGCAGTTGAGTCAAATATTGTATTAAACATGATTTTCCTTTCTTATTTTTTCATATATCTTACCAACTTTTGAGAACTGAGATGGGTAGGCTTTATTCTCGGACATGGTCTTTACCAACCAAAGTGGCAAGGCGCCATGAGCTTTAATTTCCATAATAATGTTTTTTTTACCCTCAAAGTAAATTTTATCATTTTTTTCCTGAAAAGAGTCTAAAAAGTCTGTGCGATATTTCAAATTTTCATCAAAAGTAATACGAAGACCGGTTTCGTCCTTATAACTTTCGCGATTATAAATTACTAAAATCTTTGGTTTAAGTTCAAAATGCGAAATTAAATAGTCAACTTCTTTGGCAATTTGGCGTTCATGGGCTGATTTAGTTTTTTTAGGGCAAAATCTAGACAGGCTTTTTTTGCTATTTAGAAATTCGCTAAATTCTTCTCGCGTAATCATAACTCGGCGTTTAAAGCCGACATTATTATCTTTACCACGTAATTTAGTTTTAATTTCTAAAAATACCCGATCGTATCCTTCATAGCTTCTAGCTCTTAATTTTTCCTTAAATTCAGGTTGGTCGATAGATTGAATAATTAAATCATAATTATCGGTATCAAAATATAAATTAAAAACCTTGGACTTAAAATAGGAGTCCTTATTCATATTTTTCTTAATTACTTTTAAAAATTGTTTTTTAGATTTAGCAGTAATTAGATATTTCTTTTCAATACGGTCAAACACTTTTGGGTCCATATTATATATATTATATAAGAAAACCTGAAATATAGCTAATTTTAAGACAAATAAAGACGTTATGCTATAATATTTATGTATGCTAGAGTTACGGGGAGTGACTAAGGTCTATGAGACCGGTGGGGTTCGACGGACCGTTCTTAATAAGGTGTCGATTAATTTTCCGACCTCTGAATTTGCAGCTATTTTAGGGCCTTCGGGTTCTGGAAAAACAACTTTACTAAATATTATCGGTGGATTAGACAAATATACATCTGGAAGTTTGACTATAAATGAAAGGTCGACTAAAAATTTCCGCGATAAAGATTGGGATGCTTATCGGAACCATCGAATTGGTTTTGTTTTTCAATCTTATAATTTAATTCCGCATCAAACGATATTGAATAATGTGCGTTTAGCTTTGACTCTTTCGGGTATTTCAAAACGTGAATCGGCGCGACGAGCTAAAAAAGTATTGGAACAAGTAGGCTTAAGCGAGCACATTAATAAAATACCATCACAATTATCGGGTGGACAGATGCAACGAGTGGCAATTGCACGAGCCTTGGTAAATGATCCGGATATTTTACTCGCAGATGAGCCAACAGGAGCATTAGATTCGGAAACTTCAATTCAAGTCATGGATTTATTAAAGGAAATCGCTAGTAATAAATTAGTGATTATGGTAACACATAACCCAGAATTGGCTCAAAAATATGCTACACGAATTATTAATTTAAAAGACGGAAAGATTACGGCAGATTCTCACCCTTATGACGGGAAGGCTAAAACCGATTTAGATTTAATTGAAGCGGAAAAGAAAAGTAAAAAGACAAAGATGTCGTTTATAACGGCCTTGTCACTATCTTTAAAAAATTTGCTAACAAAAAAGGCGCGCACGATTTTAGTTGCCCTAGCTGGCTCAATTGGTATTATTGGGATAGCGCTAATTAGTGCAGTTTCGACGGGATTCCAAAATTATATTGATAAAATTGAAGAAGATACTTTAGGTTCTTATCCGCTAGCTTTACAGAAAGAATCGGCAGATATTTCTGGAATTTTGCTGAGCTTGTCTGGCGAGACCAACAGTAAGATTGATGATGGAAAATTACATGAAAATCAAATATTAACTTCTACGCTTGGGACGGTATCAAATAATGATTTGCCTAGTTTTGTAAAATATTTGGAGACGAAAGGGCAGGATTTAAAAAATGACATTCGGTTGATGGAATATGAATATAATGTTGATCCTGTTATATATACTGAAGATGCAACTGGAGCAGTCGCAAAAATGAATCCGAGCAATATGTTTACTTCGTTGATTGGCGAAAATTCGCTACTGAGAAATTATTCAACTATGACTTCGATATTTAGACAATATGAAGTGGAAAATCTAAAAAATGATACAGAAATTTTAGCGGGGAAATATCCAGAAAAATATAATGAGATGCTAATAGTCTTAAGTAATAAAGGCGAAATTTCGGAACTTTTGACTTATTCTTTAGGTTTTCATAATTCTAATGAATTAAATGAAATTGTTTCAAAAATTATGAGTGGAGAAAAAGTAGCAATTAATAATGAGCCACTCGAATTAACTTATGATGATCTTCTAAATGTAGATTTAAGATTAGTGCCAGCAACAAAAACTTATAAATATAATAGTAAATACGAAGTATATGAGGACATGTCTGGAGATAAAGAATATATGCGCTCTATTTATAATGAGGCGGAGAAACTCCATATTGTTGGTGTTGCGGTTATGAATTCAGAAATGCTTTCGGCAGGAAGCGGGGTGGCGTATTTACCCTCGCTAATTGAACATATTATTGAAAAATCTGGCGAATCAGAAATCGTGCAAAAACAGCTAGATAATCCGGAGATTGATATTTTCTCTAATAAAAAATTTGGTGAAGAGGGAAAAGATTTTAATTTTGAATTTTCAGATTTAGTTTCGGTTGATGAAGCGGCATTATCAAGAGCGTTTGGGACAACCGTAGATCAAAATACAATCACTGCAAAAACTACTGAATATGTTAACCAAATCGCCAATGATATTACTGCTGATGTATCGCCAATCAGAAATACTTTAATTGATAAATATAAAGACTTAACGGAAAACTTAAAAAATGAATTGACACTTAGGGGCGGATTTAAAAAGGCAGAGATCAATGAAATTGTTACGGAATTTTCTAATCGACAAAATTTTAGTGAACTTGAGGCACAATATTATTTACCAGCGGAGCAAGCACGTAAACTTTATCAAGAATTGTTAATGGGAACTTTGGAAGCTTATGCTCAAGGTTATGCGATGACGCAGGCGATGAATCCTAGTTTTGATATCGAGACGAGTAATATCTTAATTGTGCCGATGGTCTACGACAAAATAATTGAAACATTATTAGACTCAGTAAAATTTAATACGGCTTTTGATGCGGTAGCCGTGCCATTAACTGAAATAATTATGAAAAAAGAAGTGCTAACGAAAGTAGGGGAATTAACTTCATATTTATCAAGTAGTTTTGCGTCAGCTTTTCATGTAGATCAAGAAGCAATTGTCGGGGCATTTCGTTTGAACTTTTCGGAAGATGAGCTTTCGAGAGTAGTGACGGCAATGTTCAATAAGAAAAAGACCACACTTGCTACTAATCTTTCAGCTTTAGGTTATCAAGATTTAGATGACCCAACTCAATTATCATTTTATTTTTCAAGTTTTGATGGCAAGACGAGATTTATTAATTTTTTGGATGGGTATAATGATAGGATGCGCTCGCTCGGCGAAAAAGACAAGGTGATTGATTACACTGATGCGACAGGAGTATTAATGTCGTCAGTAAAAACGATTGTTGATGCAGTTTCTTATGTATTAATAGCATTTGTTTCAATTTCGTTAATAGTATCGTCAATTATGATTGGCGTAATTACTTATATTTCAGTATATGAGCGCACTAAGGAGATTGGCATTTTGCGAGCGATTGGGGCAAGTAAACATAATATTTCGTCAATTTTCAATGCAGAAACAGTCATTATTGGGTTTCTGTCTGGAATATTTGGTGTAGGAATATCTTATCTTTTAATCCCGCCGATAAATTTAATATTGCATTATTTTACTGGCGACGTGCCACTTTCGGCGACATTGGATCCTAAAATGGCATTGTTTTTGATTGGACTTTCGATTATGCTAACGTTAATTGGTGGGCTAATTCCAGCGCGTGCTGCCTCTAAGAAGGATCCGGTTGAAGCGTTGCGGAGCGAATAGACTTGTGGTATAATTATTTTTGCACTGGGGATTCGCCAAGTGGTAAGGCATCGGGTTCTGGTCCCGACATTCGGGGGTTCGAATCCCTCATCCCCAGCCAAGCGCATTTTAAATCGGGTTTAGCCGATTTTTTTAGTGAGAATCTCTGTTAAGTGCCTCATGGAATCCAGGTTTAACATTATGACTAATTTTGCGCAAAAATAATGGCAAAAATAATTATTTACCTCTATTATTCTCGTTGTTAATACCTTACTTTATTTCCCGTTTTTTAATATCGTCAGCTAATTTCGATATAGTGTCTTCGATTATTGCGCGAGAATCAACTTCTTCTGCAACTTCAGACATTGAATTAATAAGGTCTCTGTAGAAGTCCTTATCCCCGGTCATCCTAAACCAAAATTCTTGCCCCATAAACACGGTATAATCGTTTGCTAGCTCTTTAACGAATGAATTTTCTTCACCTTTTTCGCCATATAATAGACCAAACACCATATCGTTTGTCTGCAGTGGTAAATGATTTGTCCTTGCAAGATTTTTTAAATTTTTAAAATGATCTGATATGGTTTTAACGTCATCTCTATTCAATGCTTGGGGACCAGATTTTACTTGGCAATATTTTTTTCTACCGTCCATGCAGTCAATATATTCGATATCAATTCCTTTAATGCCAGACCCATATGATTCGTCCATTACTGTAGTTATAAAGCTCTGCATCGCGGTGCCGAAAGTTGTCGCGATTGAAGTTCCTAAAATTCTTGGGAGGATTGCTACGATTGCCTTAGATTCAGCAGAGGAATTCCCACAATAAAAGTTTGCTAAATACGCCCACAAGAAAGGGTTTATTGTAAGTTCGTCAAGAGAGCTCAGTTTTTTTGTGTTTTTTATGTGCTGATCTATGATATTATTGCGCATCCAGTCTTGAGCTCTTGCTAAGATTTCTGCTTTTTGTTTTTTACTAATTTTATTGATTTGTTTCCTCAACATAATTATTCCTTTTGCTATTTAATATATCGGTCTTCAAAATTGCTTTCATTAGAGCCGAAATAACTGGTGGGGATACGGCATTTCCGAACTGTTTTTTTGCCAAGGCTTCGTTACGATGTGGCATGAAAGCATCTGGGAATCCTTGTATTCTTTGCGTTTCTTTTACGGTAATTGGGCGATATTTACCCTTCTTTATTATTTTTTCAATGAAATATTCTTTATATTTTTCCGGAGTATCTATATCTATATAGTCGGTTACGACTACATCTTTAGTGCCTGTGGCAGTAAGTGTCGAGAAGATTTTAGAATAAGGCATATACATTCTATAGACGCCATTAATCCCAGATGAATTCTTTGAGTTCGCTAGTGAGTATTTGTTATCGCTTTTTTTCAACAATTTAGCATTCGTTAAGAAGTCAAGGTCTGCTTGTGATGTATCTGGAAGAAATGTTTGTATATCATTTAAAGAGAGTGGATTCCCATCTTTCGGTCCAAATTGTTTTTTTCTGCGGTTTTTCATGATGCCATTTAGGATTGTCTTATGCTTGTCGGTTAGGTCATCTCGCAAATCCCAAGAATGAATAGATGTATGACCGTTTCTGGTATCGCACATGACGAAAAAGTCGTTTACTTCATCTTCTTTTTGAAAAGCATTTCTTGCCTTTGGCACATAGTCGCCAAATATCTCTTGAGGCGAGAACTTTCTCTTCTCGATTTCCTTGTATTCGATGCCATCTAGGAATTTCGCCAAATTAGCATGCACTTTTTCTCCTTTCGGAAATGAGAAGTTCGCGAACTCCTTTTCATAATCAGAGCGAAAGCCCACAATAAATGTCCTCGTTCTATTTTGAGGAACGCCAAAATCATATGAGTTTAGTAATTGTACTTTTACTAAATAACCAGCGTTTTCGAGATTTTTTACGATCAGGTTTAGGTTATTCTTGTTTCTTGGATCGAATAGGCCTTTTACATTTTCGAATATGAATACTTTAGGTTTTGACTGATCGACAAGTCTTATCGCATCCCACCATAGTTTTCCTCTAGGATCTTTAAAGCCGCGCATTTTTCCAGCAACAGACCAGCTTTGGCATGGAACTCCGCCGACCAATAAATCAACCTCTGGCAGTTCTTTGATTTTTGTTATGTCGCCAAAATTATCTTCTTCGGAATCTCCGTAGTTAGTGAGATATGTTTCTATGCATGGCTTGTCAATTTCGGAAAAACCAATGCATTTTCCGCCTAATCCATCTATGGCGGTTCGAAAACCTCCAATGCCGGCAAACAAATCTATATAGGTGAATTTACTCACTATTACCTCTCTTTTACTAATTAAATTATACCATATTTTATTAAAATTTCATGAGGTATTTTTTGTGCTTTGTTATGGTTGTATTTTTTTGTAGATTGTTAATGCCTGCTTAATTCTGCTCAGCCAGTTTTGTGTTATAATGATTTCATGGCGAAGAAAAAAATTTTCAAAAAAAGCGAATTGAAAGAACTGTCTGCGGAAGAAGTTATTGATAAAATTCAACATGAAAATTATTCTCTGTTAACTACATTGGGGGCAGAAAATTTGAGAAAAGAAATGGTGCCGGTTGGTAAGGCTTGCAATACGGCAATTAATTATTTTTTTGGCACAACGGGGCCAAAAAATAATCCGGAAAAACATTGTAAGGCGGCACGCAAAAAATTAGTAAAAGTTTTATCGAAAATTACGCCTGGTAGTTATGCTGGGATGCCAAAAGATAATGAAAATGGTCTAGTAATTGGTTTTAACCATCCTTCGCTTGGCGAAATCGCTAGAATTTTAACGATGAAAATTGACATTATGGGTGATAAGCCAATGTATTTTCCGGTAAATCTGCCATGGTATGAGGCTTTGGCGCCGAATTTTGACCGCATTAAGCGTTTAGGAATTATTATTACTCCGACAATTACGCCTTCGACTTGGAAAAAGATGGATTTAAAGGAAGGCTCGCTACTTTACGAGGAAGGAAAACGGCTCAAAAAGGAATTTCGAGATATTTATACAAAACTTTCGCATGATGCAGTAAAAAATGGTGGAGTGATTTTTGTAGCGCCTTCAGCAACAAGGCAAGCGACAGTTTTTAAAACTGAAGAAGCTTTTGAAAAACAAGAAGAAATTATCCCGACAATGTCGATGTTGGCCTTAAAACTTTATTCAGATCCTGAAGTTAATTGTGATTTTTTGCCAATGGCAATTTTGCCACCAAAAGGCTATAAAAGAGGATTAAATTTTTACAAAAAATACTGGCTGATGCCTGGCGAAATAATGACTGCTAAGGATACTAGGGAAAAATATTTTAAGGGGGATAGGGTGCCGGAAAGATTGGATGGCTTTGATTATGAATTTCATCGACGCATTGCCGAAAAATTACCCAAAAATTTTTGGTATTAATGTGCTATAATCATAAGCATAATGGAAGTTGAACCATATTATTATCATCCTTTGGAAAATATTGAAGACGTTGACCTTTTTTATGAAGCGGTCGAACGTGAACATCTAACAAAAGCACTTTCTCCTGAACGACCTTATACTTATTGGACAATTGAACTCTATGACCAATTTAATGGAATACGAGGTGGGGGAGGATTGGGAATTTTAGCTGCTGATACGCGACGAGTAGCGGAGAAGATGGGGGTTGCATTTGCTTTAATTACGCCATTTTATCCCTTCGAGGCTCATCAAGTTTGGCAAGACGGGCAAATTATCGACAAACATATTCCGGTCAATTATCGTGATTTTGGTTTTAAATTTGTCGACAAAGTTTATGTGAAATGTCAAGATAATCTTTGTCAATTAGACGTTATAGAGAAGAAATTTAAGAATACTCGCATTATTGCAATTACTGAGCCTAATTTTGGCGAATTATATTCTGGGATGAGCGGTTCGGATCATCGACTTTATCAGGAAGTGGCCTTAGGGTTTGGTGGCTACGCAGCATTAAAATTAATTGGTTTGAAGCCTGCTATTATGCAATTAAATGAAGTAGCTACCTTCTTTGCGGCTTTGGCTAGACTAGATGAATTGACACGAAATGGGATGGATTTTTACGAGGCGGTGGTTTATACCCGAAAACATACGCTCTATACTAACCATACTTTAGTGCAAGCAGCGGAAGCCGAATTCACACAGGATCAGTTCGAACGGTTTGTTTTTCCGAATTTGAAATCTTTGGCAGTAAAAAAGTGGTTGATTGATAAATTTAGTGAGGGACGCATTAAATTATCTTCAGTCACAATTGAAATTGCAGAATTAAAGAGCGGAGTGTCGAAACTGCATACTAGGGTAGCAGATTATAAAGATGTAGCTGGCAATAAAGTCAAATTTAAGCCTATTACTAACGGAATTGACATGGATGCCTGGGTACTAGCGGAAACTATGGGTTTTTACCACCGAGCAGAAATTTTGGATAAATTTAATTTACCAACGCTGAATTATGCTGAAAAAGTTGATTTACTGACTGCGGAAAAAATTCGAGAGTTAAAACGTTATGGTAGGGGCATTTTAAATGAATGCTTAAAAGATCGACCGGATCAGAATGGCAAGATTTTAAGATTTTCTGGAGATGATTTTATTTTTGACTTTAAGAGAAGATTTGTAGATTATAAGAGGCCAGATTTACCATTTAGAAACCCTGACCGTTTAAGGAACATCCTAGAGAAGAAGAATGCTCACTATATTTTGGCTGGTAGAGTGCACGCTGGCGATGAAGTAATGTATGGAAAGTTGAAACGGCTGCTAGAAGTAGTGGAGCGTGATGAATATTTAAGAACTCACGTTCATTATATTGCGGATTACGACGAAAAATTGGCCTTTGGGCTTTCGGTTGGTTCGAATGTTGCAATTAATTTGCCAATAGTGGGGCTTGAAGCCTGCGGGACGTCTTGGATGAAGGATGTGGCGAATTTGAATGTCTTAATTTCTACTCATGATGGCGGAGTAGCAGACGCTTCAATTAATTCCTATTTTAACGTTTCCGGAGCTACTGAAGCGGAAGAGCGTGATTTATTATATCAGCGAATGGAAGAAGCAATTTTAACTTGGGAAAATGATTTTGACCTAGAATATGTTCTAAAACGACAGTTAATTGCATTCCTTCCGATTGTTTCTGGTTCGAGAATGATGAAAGATTATCTTGACTATTTATTCCCGATGTAGTATACTCTTGACAAGTCTGGTATCAGACTTTTTTTAGTGGTATTATATATACTATAAGGAGCTAAATGGCGAAGATAACAAGAATCAAGGCAAAAGATTCGCCGAAAGAAGAAAAGGCGGATGAGCCGAAAATTACTCGCGAAAGAGTAGTTATTAAAGATAAAAAAGAACAGAAAATTGCCAAAAAAGAAAAGAGAAAAGCTGAAAAAGAGATAGCTAAGGAGAAGCCTAAGAAAAAAGTCTTTATTCTTTTTAGACCATTTGTGGCCTTCTTTAGATATTTAAAAGATTCTTGGCATGAACTTCGTCAAGTAAGATGGCCAAATCGCAAAACAACTTGGAAAATGGTTTTTGCGGTCTTAGTCTATACAGCCTTATTCGCAGTGATAATTTCATTACTCGATTTGTTCTTTTCATGGTTATTTAATTTAATTTTAGGATAAGGAGACAAAAATGGCAGTAAATAGATATGATGATACAAGAGCTTGGTATGCGATTTCGACTTATAGTGGCTATGAGGATAAAGTAGCGGACAGTATCAACCAGAGAACTGGAACCGTGGAAATGGCTGATAAAATTTTTGAAGCAATTGTGCCGAAAGAAAAGCAAATTGAGATTAAAAATGGTAAGCGAAAAATTGTAGACCGGAAGATTTTACAAGGTTATGTATTGGTAGATATGAAGTTATCAGATGAAACTTGGTATATTATTCGCAATACACCTGGTGTGACTGGATTTATTGGAACTGGAACGCAACCGACACCAGTTTCGGAGAAGGAGATTGCGAAAATTAAGAAACGTATGGGCGTTGAAGATCCGAAATTCTCAGTTAAATACGAAGTCGGTGAAGTTGTTTCGATTACAGATGGGCCATTTAAAGGCTTTGACGGTTCGATTTCAGAAATTGATGCGGCTAAAGGTAAACTAAAAGTAATGGTTTCAATGTTTGGACGCGAAACACCAGTTGAGCTCGACGCTTTACAAGTAAAGCAATTGTGATATAATAATAAGGTTACGCACTAGAAAGGTATTGATATATCATGGCAGAAAAAAAGGTAATTGGAAATCTTAAACTCCGAATTCCAGCAGGCCGGGCGACGGCTGGACCTCCAGTTGGTTCGACCTTAGGTCAGTGGGGTCTTAATATGATGGATTTCATTAACCCATTCAACGAAAAAACTAAGGATTTAATGGGTAAGAATGTAATCGTCCATATCCGAGTTTTTGAAGACCGAACTTTTGATTGGAAATCATTAGGCCAACCAGTAGATGATTTAATCCGCGAAGCGATTAAAATTGATAAGGGTTCGGGGAAACCAAATGTAGATAAGGTTGGGAAGATTACCAAGGCGCAGCTCCAGGAAATTGCCGAAAAGAAGATGGAACAACTTAACGCGATTGATATTGAAGGAGCAATCAAGATTGTAGCTGGGACAGCTCGTTCGATGGGCGTCGAAGTAGTTGATTAAAAATAATAAGATTAGAAAAGTCGAACTCTAGAGGTTTGACTTTTTTTATGATGTATGATATAATAGAAGTAGTGCTTTTTTATTCTAAAAAGGAGGGGCGTCTCAATGGCAACAAGAAAGAAAGAAAGCGCAGTATATTTCAAAGGGAAAGAGAAGTCTAAGAAAAGTAGCAACGAGAAGATATTAGCTTTCTGGAAGCAACAAGACAAGCTGTTGTCAGAACGCGAAATATGGCTGGCCGCTGCCCGGGCTCTCAAAATCACTGATTGTGGTGGAGAAATTGGAGAGCGTTTTATGACTGATGGCTATTATAACCTTGAGTTAAGGCAGTATTGGTCTCTCAAAAATTCGCAAACCTTCATCAGGGATTATGAGGGGACCGAAACGCAACGCAAGGAGTTAAAGTTGAAAAAGGACGCCGCCTATCTTAAGATCGAAAAGATGATTGAAAAGTTATCTGACGAAGACAGGCAAATCATCTTGCATGACGTTCAAGTTCAAAAGAAAGTAAATGCCTTCTTCGCGGCTTTAGCTAGCACAACAAAGGCCTTGGAGAAAAAAGTCCAGAATTATGGCCAATCGTCAACCTATGTTGCAAATTATTACTGGCAAAAGCGGAAAGAGGCAAAACGCGACAAAGTCATAAAGAAGGTAGAATTGCTGCTCGCGGATTTCAGCACAATTTAATTCCCCCCAGGGAGACTTTTGGTCTCCCTTATTTCTTGATTTTTTTAAAAAAACTTAGTATAATTATATGAATTAATTAAATGTGGGAGAATTTATTCGTTAAGACCACAGAAAGGAAATTATGGCCGAAGAAGAGGTCAAAAACTTAGAAAACATTGAAGCTACTGAAGAAGTAGCCGAGGAAAAAAATGCAAAAGAATCTACCGAAGCGATGGAAACTAAGGTAGAGGAGCCAGAAAAATACGCAAAATCTGGCAAAAAATCGAAAAAACATATTGAAGAAGTAAAGGCCGAGGAAGAAAGACAGGCTCGAAAAGTCGAAAGAAAAGCGGCGGAAGCAGTTGAAAAACCGAAAGGAGCTACGCCGATTACTCGTCCACGTATTGAAAGGCGCGGTAAGAAATACCAAGAAGCTGCTAAATTAATTGATAAGACTAAGTCTTACAAATTAAAAGACGCTATTGATTTAGCAATTAGGAGTAATCCAGCAAAATTTGATGCTTCGCTTGAGATACACGCTCGACTTGGTGTCGATCCACGCCAAGCTGACCAAAATATCCGCACAACTATCGTGCTTCCTAATGGTAGCGGAAAGACTGTGCGTGTCGCGGTATTCGCGCCGATTGATGTTTGTAAGACCGCGAAAGCCGCTGGTGCTGATATCGCAGAAGATAAAGAATTTTTGAAACAACTTGAAAAAGGCGTAGTGGATTTTGATGTATTAATCTCTACTCCTCAATATATGCCAAAATTAGGAAAATATGCTAGATTGCTTGGTCCAAAAGGCTTAATGCCAAATCCAAAAGCCGGAACAGTAACGATGGATGTCGAAAAAGCAGTTAAAGAATCAAAAGCTGGAAAAGTTGAATATCGAGTTGATAAACAGGCAATTGTGCATATTGGAATTGGAAAAATTTCATTCGGAACGGATAAGCTACTGGAAAATGCCAATGCTTTCTTTGATAGTTTGAAGGCGCAAAAACCAACTTCACTAAAAGGCTCTTACGTCAAGTCGGTTTATATTACGACGACAATGGGTCCTTCTATTATGCTTGAAAATCTCTATAATTAAACTTATTTACGCAATCAAAATAGGTTGTGATATAATGAGTCTATGGAATACTTAGAGCAAATTAAAGCAAAATTTGGGGGGATGGAACTTTATGAATTATTAGTAATGGCGGCCCTAGGAATGGCAGTAATGCTGTTTGGGTATCGCATTAAAAAATTGGCCTTTTTCATCGTCTGGTTTTTGATTGGTTACAACTTGATGATGTTTCTCATGCCAGCGATTAATGGTTTAGTACCAGAAATTGCGGCAAATAGCCTGTGGCAAATTTTACTACCGATTGCTGGTGGTTTAATCTTGGCCTTACTCGGATTTTCAATTGAGAAGGTTTGTGTAGCAGGAATTTGTTTCTGTCTTGTCATGATGATTACAGTGCAATATTTTGGCACGGCTATCCCGACTTTAGTGATTGGTGCCATTATTGGTGCGGTAGCGGCAGCGGCAGCTACGGCAATGATTAAGCCTGCAATTATTATCGCTACGGCGTTAGCTGGTAGTTATGCTTTAACAATAGCCCTTCTAAATATTTTCCCGGTGCTCGATGCAAATCTTTTATATTTCCCAATGCTCATAGCGTTTGCGGTGCTTGGGGCAATTTTCCAGTTTGCTACGACGAAGCATATGGATTAAATGTTTGCAACATCTGAATTTGTGTGATATAATTAGAATAGTTACCAAAGACAGCGACGGAGTTTTACTCTTAATCATGTCGCCGAGGAAATTTCTTACAATTTTATTTGGTGACGCTATTTAACAATTAGCTAACCTAATATTAAGATAACCAAAGGAACTTAGAATGCCAATTTCAAAGGATAAAAAGAACGAATTGGTTGCTGATTTGACAGAGCTTCTTTCTAACGCGAAAACTACGGTTTATGCTAAATATCAAGGTTTAACCGTAGCAGAGTTACAAGAATTAAGAAAAGCGGCTCGAGAGGCTAATGTAAAAATTAAAGTCGTGAAGAATCGTTTAGTGCAAGTTGCGATGAACCAAATTGCGATTTATAAAGATACTGATACGACTGGCTTAACCGGACAACTTTTATATGCAATTTCGAATGATGACGAAGTAGCATCGGCCAAAGTTTTAGCTGAATTTGCTAAAAAGCACAATGCATTAAGCCTGATGGGTGGTTTTTCTGATCTTGGCAACACACTTTCGGAAGAGGAAGTGAAGAACCTTGCGGCAATGCCAAGCAAGAACGAGTTGATTGCACAGGTCGTCGCACAACTTCTTTCGCCAGTTACGGATTCTATTTCTGGGCTTACTGGCGGGCTTCCAGGAATTATTTCTGGACTTGAAGCACATGCAAATTAGCAACATTTAATAATAATCGAAAGGATAAATTATGGCTACTGATATCAAGAAATTAGCCGAAGAACTAGTTAAATTAACTGTTCTCGAAGTTAATGAATTAAAAAATATCCTCAAGGACGAATACGGTATTGAACCGGCCGCTGCTGCCGTAGCGGTGGCAGCTGGACCAGCAGCAGAAGCTGGTGAAGCTGCTGATGAAGGTAAAAGTGAATACGACGTCGTTTTGAAAGACGCTGGTCCACAAAAAATTGCAGTTATTAAGGCTGTCAAGGAAGCTACTGGACTCGGTCTTGGCGAAGCTAAGGCTATTGTCGATGGAGCTCCTGCAACTGTCAAGGAGAAGGTTGCTAAGGCTGATGCCGAAGCGATGAAGAAAGCGCTTGAAGAAGCTGGCGCAACTGTCGAACTCGCCTAAATAATCAAAAGTTAGCTAATTGTTTTATTTTTTAAAAAAACTGGAATAATACTTTTCGGGGACGGGTCGTAACCTCCGGAAGCCCCTTAAAGTATTGTTTCCAGTTTTTTTGATGTATAATAATTATATGAACGATTTTGATTATTTAGGCGAGGGGGAAGTTTATCTAGATAGCGCGTGTCAGAGCTTACGCCCAAGACCTGTGATTGAGGCAATTAATGGTTATTATACTGAGCATAATTCCTGTGGAGAACGAGTGAAGTATAAGTGGGGAGTAATTACCGACGAAAAGGTTGAAGCGACGCGAGAAAAAGTTTTGAAATTTTTAAAGCTGTCGGGACGAAAATACACAGTCTCATTTACTTTAAATACAACTTATGGAATTAATTTAATTTTATCGCAATTAAAGGCTAATAAATTCAAGAAGGTAATGACGAGCGAAATTGAACATAATTCGCCATTTCTTGCGACTATGGCTTTTTCTAAAAGGACTGGTTTACCGCGCGAAGTAATGAAACGCGAGGAAGATGGCACGATAGATATAAGCGCCTATGATTTTTCCGATGCTATAGTAGTTATTAATTGTGCATCGAATTTTGATGGACGAAAATTATTGAATATTAAAGAGGTTGTGAAAGCGGTTCATAAAGCCGGCGGGATTATTATCATCGACGCAGCGCAAGCTATGGCCCATTCGGCAGATATTTTACGCGGAGTAGAGGTAGACGCAATTTGTTTTTCGGCGCATAAGTTATATGCTCCTTCACTGGGCGTGATTGTATGGCGCGATGAATTAATGAAAGTTTTAGAAGAGGGTTTTATCGGTGGTGGTATGGTTGATGATGTTAAAGAAAATTCATATTTATTATCAGCTGAGGGGAAGGAACATCGATATACACGATTCGAATCTGGTTTACAGGCTTGGGGTGAAATTGTAGGATTAGGAGTGGCGTTAGATTGGTTAGAAAAACTACCAAAAGCTGCTTGGAGCAATTTAAGAGATAATGCTGAGGAATTATATAATTTTCTGTCTAATTCTAGTAAGGTGCATTTAGTTAATCACGAAGCAAACCCGACTATGTCATTTTACGTTGAAGGGATTGATTCACATTTACTTGGTAATGCGCTAAGTAGAGAAAATATTATGGCGAGAACTGGGTATTTTTGTGCGCATTATTATCTTGATCATGTTTCAAAATACCCTCCACTCATTCGGTTTTCTTTAGGATTACATAACCGCCCAGAAGATGTCGAAAAAGTTAAAAAAATCATGGAAAAAATAATACTCTAGTGTTAATATAATTATATTATGGTGTGTATAGCTGCGTTTATTATTTTGGCGATTATTGGGGTTTTTGTTGCAATAATCTCGATTTTTAAACCAAAAGTAGGGAAGGCTTATTTAAAAATGTTTAAAAAAGCTTGGGGATGTTTATGGAAGAAGGTGCGTTTACAAAAATGCGAGACAGGATTTAAAGACGATGTAAAAAATACTTTACTGAGCCGAGTGATTATTAAACATCCAAAGTGGACCAAGCCACTTTCTGTAGTAATTGAAGTATTGTCGGTAATTATTGTGATAGTAGCAGTATGGGCCATTCTGACGGCGATTAAATCGTTGCTGGCGCTTTGGGCGCTAGGGAGTTGCAATGTGACAAAACCGTCAGCTTGCTCAATGGGGGCGGAAATCTGTTCAATTGACGAGAGTGAACCATCAAATGTATTAGAAGCTACCGGCCGATGGTTTACGGAGTGGGGCGAGATTTTTGAAGCGATTCCAGATAGATTTAGAACCTATAACGCGGAAGAATATAATTTTAATTACATCGCAATAAATGGCGGAGAAGTCGAGGGACTGCCTACTGCGGTTGATATTTTTGACCCGGGATGTTCGGTCTGCATGATTTCGTATCGAAATCAAAAGAGCTCTGGTTTCTTTGATGATTATAATGTTAGGTTGGTGCCGTTTGCGATTCAGGACGCTGATGGTAATTATAAATTTAAAAATTCTGAGATTATAGTAAAATATATGTTTGCGGCGGAGCAATTTGAATCAGATTTATCGCTTAGAATTATAGATCGGATATTTACTGGCAAGAATAGCGAAGGAATATCTTATCAAAATAAATTTAATGAAGACTATACTAACGAACAAGCGGCAGAAAAAATTGAAAGTTGGCTGAAGGAAGCGGGGTTAGACGAAGGGGCTATTAAAGAAATTCGTCAAACTACAGAATATCCAGAGATTGCAACAAAAATGGCAGAAAATCGTAATATTGTTGAAAACGAATTAAAAGTAAAAGGCATTCCTACTATGATTTTCGACGGCAAAAAACACACCGGACTTTGGAAATCTGAATAAATGTAATTTTTACAACATTTTTGACGAGACCGATGTATTTTTAGTGGAAAACTTTTATTAAAAAAGCTTGACTTTGTGAGATAATAGATATAATATAATATTAATACTATATTTAGACAGGAATGCGAGGTGATGTCTGAAATACCAGAAAAACAAATAAAAAGGTTGCGTAGTCTGCTGAGTGAGGCGGAGACTAATTTGTCGGCTGCGAAAGAATTATTGATTTCAATAATTGGAGATGGTGAAACTATAGCCGCTCCGAGAGATACCGTAGTTTCAGGGCCAGAAGGAAAAGTAATTGAGGGGATTTTTGATGGGCAGATTATGATTGGCCCAGATGGAAAGAATTACCCAGTGCCGGCCAATTACGCTTCGAAGTCGAAATTGGTTGAAGGCGATATTATGAAGTTGACGATTACTGATGATGGTAAATTCCTATATAAACAAATTGGTCCAGTCGAGCGAAAGACTGTAATTGGGACCTTGACTCGCCATGACGATAAGTATTTTGTTGAAGTAGGTGGGAGAGAATATCAGATTCTTTATGCATCAGTGACTTATTTCCGACTAAAAGAAGGTTCGCAGGTTTCGGCGACAATTCCGGCAAAGAACGATGATGCCACTTGGGCAGCAGTCGAAGCAGCACTATAATTTAGATTAAAAATCCGCTGTCTCGGCGGTTTTTTGATGCTATAATATATATAAGATATGAAGAGTTTATACAGGAAATACCGGCCCTTAAGGTTAAGTGAGGTGGTGGGGCAGGAGCAGGTGACGACATTGCTTTCGAATTCTTTAAAGCAAGGAAAAATTAGCCATGCCTATCTTTTTGTGGGGCCAAGAGGGTGTGGAAAGACTAGTGTAGCGAGAATTTTAGCGCATGAAGTAAATGGGTTCGAATATGAGGTTGAAGATAGTTATGTTGATATTATTGAAATCGATGGGGCGAGCAATCGTGGTATTGATAATATTCGCGAATTACGCGAAAAAGCTTTAATTGCGCCAACTAGCGGTAAATATAAGATATATATTATTGATGAAGTTCACATGCTAACTAAAGAAGCCTTCAACGCACTTTTAAAAATCCTGGAGGAACCGCCAAGGCATATTATCTTTATTATGGCGACGACTGATGCTTATAAAGTGCCAGTAACAATTACTTCAAGAGCGCAAATTTACACTTTTAAATTGGCCGATCAAAAAACCATGTTTGACTTCTTGAAAAAAATTTCCGAGAAAGAAAAAATTAATATTAGTGATGAGGCATTAAAAATTATTGTAAAAAGAGGGGGAGGTTCATTTAGAGATTCTTTATCCTTACTCGATCAGATTTCTACGTTATCTGACTCAGATATAACTAAAAATTTAGTTATATCGGCATTAGGATTAGCACAAGATGAAAAGATTGACAGTTTACTAGAAGCTTATTCTTCTGGTGATGTTGTAAAAATTACAACATTATTAAAGGATATCTTGTCATCTGGAGTTAAACCCGAAACTTTAGTTGAAGAAATGATTGCTAAAATTATAGCCGAACCAAAACCTATACTCTTACCATTGCTTGGCAAATTACCTGAGGTGAAGACACCATTTGCGGAAGCAAAATTGTTAGCTTTTTTGGCCGAAAATTTACCTCAGCAGATATTAGAGCCAATACAAAAACCTGTTATCTTAGAAAAACCAACCTCTCAACCTGTTGTGAAAAAAGTTCCCGAGGAAATAGTCACTTTTAATTGGACAGAATTCGTAAAAAAAGTCCAAAATATGAATGAAGCAGTTTATTTACAATTAACTAAAACACAATATAGAGTGCTTGGAAATGAGTTACATCTTTATCCTCAGAAAAAAATTGGTAAAAGTATTCTGGCTCGGGATAATAATAAAAAGATTTTGATAGAAGCTGGGGCGGGAGTAAAAATTACAATACACGAAGTTTCGGAAACCCCTAGTGAGACGAAAAATGATGAAGTACTCACAAAAATTTCTGATATAATGGGAGGAGAGGTAATCAAAGATGGAGGAGGAAACCCGTTCGAAGAATAGTGGTGGCAAAGTCCCACCGCAAGATGTCGTAGCCGAGAAATCTTTACTCGGAGCAATCATGCTTTCTGATGCTATTTTGCCAGAAATTTTGACCATAATAAAGCCTCGAGATTTTTATGAAAAAAGACATGCCGTGATTTTTCAGGCCATGATAAATCTCTACGATCAACATAAGCCAGTTGATCTTCTAACTATAACGGCGGAATTAAAATCTTTGAAGAAACTGAAGGAAGTTGGAGGTGCGCCTTATTTAACTGAACTTTCTAATTTTGTGCCTGCCGCTTCGCATGCTAAAGCCTATGCTGAAATTGTCGAAAAAGTTTCAATTAGACGACGTTTAATCGAAGCAGGAACAGAAATTGTCAATAAAGCTTATGAAGATGATGCCGTAATTGGAGATTTAGTCGGCGAAGCAGAAAAAGAATTATTTAAAGTATCCGATAATATCGTAAAAAGTGATTATGTAGCGATCGATGAATTACTAGCGGATGCGCTGGAGAGAGTGGCAGAATTACATAAAAATAAAGGTGCTTTGAGAGGGTTAAAAACTGGCTTTAGAGATTTAGACAAGAAGACGGCTGGTTTTCAAAAAGGTGATTTGATTATTATCGGGGCGCGACCGGCGATGGGTAAAACAACTTTAGCGCAAAATTTAGCTTATAATATTGCCAATATTAATAAAAAAGGCGTTCTATTCTTTTCGCTAGAAATGTCAGCGAGAGAGATTATCGAACGGATGATTTCGGATGTTTCTGGCGTAGATAACTGGAAAATGCGCACGGGAAATTTATCGGATGAAGAATTTTCACGCATCTGTGATTCGGTGGGAGAAATGGATGAAATTCCAATTTATATAGATGATACGAGCGCAATGACAATTGCAGAATTGCGTAATAAAGCACGGCGAGCAATGCATGATCATAATATCGGTATTGTAATTGTAGATTATTTACAGTTGTTACAAGGTTCTGATAGATATAAAGGACAACGCGTGCAGGAAGTTACTGAAGTTTCGCGCGGGCTGAAGACTTTGGCAAGGGAATTAGAAATTCCTGTGGTGGCTCTGTCTCAGCTTTCAAGAACTGTGACGGGACGAGAAGACCCACGACCAGTTTTGTCAGATTTAAGGGATTCTGGTTCGATTGAACAGGACGCAGATTTAGTGATGTTCTTACATCGGCCAGATTATTATAAACAGAATGATGACGATTACGAAAAGACTAATATTACGGAATTAATAATAGCTAAACACCGTCATGGAGCAGTCGGAAAAATTGAACTCTACTTCCATCCAGAACTACTCAGATTTATGTCGCTCGACAAAACGCGCGAATAAAAATTATAAATATGCTTTGATTTTAGCAAAAATTTCTTCAATGGTGCCGGAGGCATCAATGATGGGAATATTAAATTCTTTGGCGATTTTTGGATAAGCCGAATTAACTTTTTGTTGGAATTCATTAGGTTTTGCTTCGAAAGTTTCGGTGGCTTTGCCACGTCCTTTTTGGCGTTCTAGGCGGACCTTGTCAGAAACTGTGAGAATGAAACCGCGGTCTGGGGAAAAATATCTTTCCGGAAGTAATTCTTTGGTAATTTTAATGATTTTATGACGAGAAACGCCTTCACCATAACCTTGGTAGGCGAGTGTTGACCAATAATTGCGAGCCGAAATAACTACGCCGCCTTTTTTTAAAACTGGTTCAGCGATTTTTTTCCAAAGTTCAACACGGGCAGCCGTAAATAATAAGACATTAGTCAAGGGTTCTAGGTTGTAGCCACGAGTTAAAATCATATCATGAAGATCGTGAGCCTGGGGCAAGTCGCCATCTGGCTCTTCCATCATGACAACTTCTTTGCCTTTTTCTTCAAAATATTTTTTTAATAATTCAACTTGAGTAGATTTTCCAGTGCCGTCTTGACCTTCAATTACGATATACATGTTAAATACCTTTCATAACAAGCGGGGCAGAGGGCGCGATATTCGATTTTGGATTTACCGTCGTCGATTAAAATATCTGGGCCGTCGGTGACTAATTTATCGTTTAAGAATCGACAATTCAAAGTTGCCTTATGTCCACATTCGCAAATAGTTTTAATCTCTTCAATGTCATGGGCGATTTGGAGAAGTCTGGTCGCTCCTTCAAAGCCACCATCTTTTTGACGAAAATTCAGACGAAGCCCATAGGCCATAACTGGAATATTTAGTTTTATGGTAATCATCATGAGTTGGTCGACTTGCTCTGGAGTTAAAAACTGCGCCTCATCGATTAAAATACATTGAACGTCGTCATATTTTTTTAAAATTTCTTTATAGAGGTCAGTTTCTTTATCAAAACAAAAATCAGTTTCACGTTCAGGTCCAATGCGAGTTAAGAGTTTAGTACCATTTTTCGTATCGGTTTTCGGTTTAATTACGCAAACTTTATGTCCGCGCTCTTCATAGTTAAATGCGACTTGGAGTAATTGCATAGTTTTACCACACCCCATCGCGCCATATCTAAAATATAGTTTCGCCATGCTATAATTATAGCATGCATGAGAGTTGGAAGCCGTTTTTAAAGGTGGAATTTGAGAAACCATATTTTAAAGAATTGTCTGGATTTTTACATACTGAATACGAAACAAAAACGATTTTTCCGCGGAAAGGGTTAGTTTTTCGGGCTTTTGCAACGGATTTAAATGAAGTGAAAGTTGTAATTTTGGGTCAGGATCCCTATCATACGCCAGGAGCGGCAGAAGGTCTCGCTTTTTCGGTGCCAAATTCACAGCCAATTCCACCAAGTTTAATTAATATCTATAAAGAAATTGATGATGATATTGGAAAACATGCAAATCCGCGCGGAAGTTTAGTCAATTGGCAAAAACAAGGAGTCTTATTATTAAATACTGTTTTGACGGTAGAGGCACATAAGCCAAAAT
>JAZSMA010000048.1:0-3729 GCA_045535655.1 Candidatus Nanosyncoccus sp. | reverse complement strand
TACCACCGATAATACCGATATGTCACATATGAAATCTGGAGCTGTGACGACAAAGATAAATTCAGAATCTTGGAAAAAATATCATTCGGCTTGGCAAGATTACTATCAGAAATATTATAGTGAATATTATTCGAAAGCGGCGCGTAATTATATTGAAAAGGAACGATTAAAAGACGCACGAGAAAAAGCTGAAGAGGAAGAAATCTTAAGTTCTCTAACTAGATCAAGCGCGAAAGTCGATAAAAAAGCTGGTTTGTCCTTAAACGGGAATGCCGAAGACATTACCGAAGATGAAAGCGTTAGTGATAGATTAAGGCGAGTAATTCGTAAAAAAGCTACTGAAAGTGCGAAGAAAACCCATCGTAAAAGGCATTTAATTCCGATTTTAGCTGGTGTCGCAGTAGTCCTATTGATTTTGTTCCTACAATATAACCGTTTAATTTTTGCACCAATTATGGCTTACGTTTCGCCGGGTAACGCTCCGGCTTCGGGAATTGAAGCAATCGATCCGACTATTACCCAAACTGTTTCAGCAGAACCACGTTTAATCATTCCGAAATTGAACGTAGATGTGCCAATCAGACTAGATATTCCGCTAAGTGGAGTAATGGCGGCGATGAATAATGGCGTAGTGCACTATCGGATTGCCGGGGCTAGTGCTTATCCAGGTGAGATTGGCAATTTTGTAATTACTGGTCATTCGGCTGGTGATGTTTATAGTTCAAACCCTTATAAATTTATCTTTTCTGGTTTAGAAAGGCTTTCGGATGGTGATTTGATTTATGTAAACTACAAATCGGTGCGTTATACTTATAGGGTGATAAGGAAGGAAGTAGTAGAACCTTCTAATGTGGCGTCTTTAGTAGTAGATACAGATAAACCTTTAATTACGCTCGTGACCTGCACGCCACTTGGCACCTCAAGATATCGTTTGCTAGTGACTGGTGAACAAATTTCGCCAAGCTATGAAGGTGCAGAAAAATCTGACGATTATTCAACGCCTGAACAAGACGAAGACGAAGCGCTTCCGTCTAATGAACCATCATTCTTCGAGGGAATTTGGAACTGGTTAACGGGGAATTAACCACTCTCTCATTAAACTAGTGTCATTGAAATAATAAAGCCATTTGTTGTCCGTAATCATGGCTGGGAAGAGATTAGAAACATTTTTTGCAAGCTCTCTACGATTATTACCATCAAAATCATATACAATCAGATTGCCATCTGAAACGGAAAAAATCATACTATTATCAACCCAACCAAATTTTTCACCGTCAACGGTCCATTCATTAAGGCTGAGTGATTCCATGTCGAAAGTAGCAATACTAGAACCGCTGTTCATAATGGCAAATTCACTGTTGTGGCCGACTTTGAGATTTTCGGGCGAAAAACTGAGTTCAGACGCAAAAATCTTTTCAAAATTTTCTTCTTTGAAGATTGAGAGGGAATTTTCAAAAAGAGTGGCAATATATTTTTCATCGTAAAATTTATAAATCACTACTTTTTCCGGTGAAGAAGTTAGGCTAAGATTAGTAATTTCATTGTCACCAATTTTAGTTAAACCAAGGTAGTAACCACCTTCTTCTCCATCATTTTTGGCGGAAAAAATAATTTCATTGTTATAGTGATCGAAATTGATAACTCCTTTAACTAGAATGGAGGAAATTGATTTACCGGAAACATCAATTTTATGGAGATTGCCGTTTTGAATAGCTAGGAGATTATTCGAAGCATTATCTAAAATTTTAATGCGTTCAAAATTTGCACCGAACGCTTTAGAAATATTTACGCTATTTTTAGGATTTTTGACGTCAAGTAAAACCCATTCTGTTTTTCCATCATTTTCAACAGAAAGAAGTAGGTGGGAACCATCGTTGTCCCATTCGGCGGTGAAAATTTTACCATGAAAAACCCAATCAACTGAAGATTCTAAACTGTCAGCAATGCCAACATCGGAAAGATAATTTTTTATGTCAATTTTCTGAGAAGTTAATGTTTCATTGTCAAGCTCTAGAAAATCCCATTTCGATGATTCATTGACTAGAACTAATTTATCATGTTCAGGAGAAACAGATGCGAAAATCGTATTTTTAAGATCAAAAACACTTTCAGATGAACGATTTTGTAAGAAAAGTCTAGGGTAATGTAGACGATAAAGTAAGCCCTCAGTTATATTAATCTTCTTTGACCAAGTATCATAGCCGTCCTTAGAAAGCACTATAGTATGCTCGCCGCTAGATAAAACTTTAGAAGTATTAGTTTTTTGAAGCCAAGAAGAATCACCATCAATATTAATACTAGCGCCGGTAGGAACGGAAGAAATCTGGAGTAAACCTTGACGCTCAATTTGAAAATCAGAATTTAACCAGTAGCCGGAAACAATTAAAGCTAAAACTGTGACCATCAGGATAACCGCAATCACCATAATGGCTTCGGAAATAATTACCTTCAGGCTTTGAACGCGCTTACGTTTGTCTGGGTCCATACCATGTATTATAACACATATCATTTTTCATAATTTAGCTCTTGCGTTTTTAAAAAATAAATAGTATGATGATTATAAGAATAAGCGAGGTATAAATGCAAAGATCTGAGAGTAATCAAACTGCTAAAGTAACGCATCGTAAGGTGCAGTCTTCTACCACGCTGAATAGAAAATACGTAAAAAGACCAGTGAAAGAGGCGAGTGAGGTAATTCAAGTAAGTAGGAGCCCTAAGGTCAGACATTTTAGTCAGCAGGTTATAGAAAATCAAACTCGCAAAGAACAAGAAGCGATAACTCCAGCAAAAAGTCATCCAATTCAAACAATTGCTAATGATCGAATGAAAGATCGAAAGATGAGCATGGCGCAAGCGCAAAAGCAGAAAATGACCGCGCAAGAATTAAAAGAACAGGCAATCAAAAAGGCTTTGATGGCGGCGCAAAAAACAGAACAAGAAGAAGAGCAAGAAGATACTCGAATGGCGAAAAAGATGCATTTTGGCTTCGGACGTGTAGCGTTAGCTTTGTCTTGTGCAGCGGTAGCAGTTTTTGCAATTGCTTATTTTGTAAATTTGAATATGCCAGACATCTCGCTAAGGGTGGCGGCAATGCAATCTGGATTAGAAGCTTCATATCCGAGTTATGTGCCTCGTGATTATAGTTTGAGTAGTATTACTTCCGAGAATGGTAAAGTGACTTTAGATTTCAAGAAACAAGCAGACGATAATAAATTTTCTTTGACGGAAGAAAAGTCTTCGTGGGATTCTAATGCGCTCTTTTCGAATTATGTAAAAACAACTTTTAATGAAAATTATTTGGTAATTCGAGAACAAGGTTTGACAATTTATGTAGACGGTAGTAGTGCAGCTTGGGTGAACGGCGGAGTAGTTTATAAATTGACAGCCAACGATGGGACATTGACCAAAAAACAAATTACTTCGATTGCGGTATCGCTTTAAAAAGATTGATTAAATTGAACGAGCAGCGAGATTGAGACGGGCGAGGGATGTTTCGCGTCCCAAAGTTTCCAAGGTAAGATTTAGGGCGGGACTAAACGGAGCAAAACTTAAAGCAATTCTAATCAGACTGAAAAGTTCTGCAGGTTTTTTAGCAGTTTCAGAAAGTAATTCATTAAGAGCGTTTTGTAAATCATTAGCCTCCCATGTTTCTAGTTGGCTAAGCTTAGAAATTGTAACTTTTAATAAATTCTCTAGCTCAGATTCTGAAAATTTTTGGAGGAATTTATT
>JAZSMA010000039.1:0-19818 GCA_045535655.1 Candidatus Nanosyncoccus sp. | reverse complement strand
CTGCACGCGGCGTTGCTCCATCAGGCTTTCGCCCATTGTGAAAGATTCCCTACTGCTGCCTCCCGTAGGAGTCTGGGCCGTGTCTCAGTCCCAGTCTGGATGATCATCCTCTCAAACCATCTAACGATCGTCGACTTGGTGGGCCTTTACCCCGCCAACTATCTAATCGTACGCAGGCCAGTCCCAAAGCGCTAAAAGCTTTAATCCGAAGATCATATGCGGTATTAGCCACTCTTTCGAGTAGTTATCCCTCACTTTGGGGTCCGTTCCCACGCGTTACTCAGCCGTCCGCCGCTCGTCAGCAGCTTCACTATGCCCTCGAATCTTCCCTCCGCCAAAGGCCCGAGGTGTCAAGAGCATGGTGAAGCCCTGTTACCGCTCGACTTGCATGTATTAGGCACGCCGCCAGCATTCATCCTGAGCCAGGATCAAACTCTCCATTATTGTTTATATTGCCCTGAACGGGTCCTGCCGGCTCTTCCTCCCCCAAAATTTTGCAAAAGCAAACATTTTGGGGGTCCCCCTTCAGAGCCGTCACCCGTTCAGGAGGATATCAGTAGCAATATATATAAGTTTGAACTTTAGTTCAACATAAATTAAAAACTGACGATGATTAATTGCACAACTAAATTGTTAAAATATTTCTAAAGATGTCTAAAAAATAGTTACTCGCAGCTTTAGACTGTAATCATCTTATCGCACTCTCGGTTTTTTGTCAAGAGTTTTATTAAACTTTTTTCTAAAATTAGGGCCAAAGAACCACAAAAAGACTAAATTGCCGAGAATAACTAAAATACCAAGCCACCACGGAAATTCAATAACCTTTTCGCAAGATTTAGCACCAGTATTTGGAGCTTTGACAAGAGTAGTTAAGGAATTAGGTTCTGAATTATTGGTAGTCTTTTCAATTTTTCCATCGTTCTTAAGCCCTTCAACTTCTTCAGACTTTGGTGTGTCTTCAGTTTCTTCAGGTTCTTCAGTAATTTCCTCAATTATTATCGCCTCGTGTTCGATCTCTGCTAAAATAGTCTCTCTAGGTGGAAAATAGCGATAACCTCCATGGGAGGAAAACATTAATTTGCAAGTTGTTCCCTCTTCGTAATCTGGCTCCTGAAGACAAGACGAATAATCTAAATAACCCATAGAATTATAATTTTCACCAAAAACTGCGAGATACAAATAGCCAAGATTATTGTTAACCAAGTCTGTTGATTGAATAGGTAGGTTGAAAGGAATGTTGGCGGGAAAACTTTCAGAGCCAAAGGAGATAGCATCATCGGCATACAGGAGATGGAGATCATCAGAAAATTGAGGTTCTACAGGGAGTTCGGGATTGAAATTGCCAACTTGGCCATTAATTCTATCAAACCAAGCTAAGAAGATAAAATTAAGGGGTTGAATTTCTCTAATCCCCCATCTTTTAAGCATTTGGTCTTCGTCAAAATATAGAATGTCTAAGGTTTCTGCTTGAGGATTAACTGAGGTAACCCAAAATCTTCCTTCTTGAAGTATGTTAAGAGCTTGGTATCTAGCATCTTCGCTTTCGAACCTAGAATAAAATAGTTCTTCGCGACAACCGAAATCATCACCGCAGAGTTCCGCTTCTTCTCTTTCGGCAAATTGGGAAAATTCCAATAATTCTTCGACTGACCACCAGGTGTTATCATCATCTTGATACATAGCTGAAGAATCAGGTGAGAAAAATAAAAGGTTGCCTAGAGCCACAGTTAAAGTTAATAAAAATAATATGGGGATTTTTTTCATAATACTCCTCTGTTAATTTAATTTGGAAGGAGTATAGGCATAGGTTATAAAAAATTTCAACCTGTATTTGGCAAAAAACGCTACATAAGCGTTTCGGCCAAACTGCCTAGGCTTAACTACTATAAGGGTTATGCTTGACTTTTTTAGGGAATTTCTGCCATAATCGGAGCATACTAGATTGGCTAAGGGCCTTTCGTAATTTATGAGATAATATGGCTATAAGGGGGGGTGCCTGATGGTTGTGAAAAAAGAAACGGTAATTGAAGGCGTAAAAATGCTAGCCGCCGAAAAGGGTGGGAAGGCTCCAACCTCAGCCGAATTCGATGCAGATTGGAGAACAGTTAGCGCTGTAACTGCACGTAATAAATTCGGGAGTTGGAATAATTGTTTAAAGGCTGCAGGTTTAGAGGTAAATTTGGTGCGAAAAAAAGTAAAAAAAGAGGAAATGATTCCCCAAGTACAAAGATTAGCACAAGAGCTCGGAAGACGGCCAACCATGATGGAATTCAATAATAATCCAGATACCGTAAGTGCCACTTCAGTAATACACGCTTTCGGAAAATGGAGTAGTTTTCTAGAAGCTGCAGGCTTAGGAAAAAATCAGGAAGAATAGGTATATTATTAAAGGTCGCATTTTCGCGACCTTTTTCATGCTCTGTTATTTTGTGGCGTTTTCGCTCTCTACTACTTCGGATTCTTCTTCAGGAAGGACGATACCAATAGAGGCAACCGTGTCACCTTCGCCCATCTTCATAATGCGAACACCTTGGGTAGCACGACCGAGAGTAGGAATTTCTTTCATCGCAACACGGATGGCTTGGCCCTTAGTAGACATCATAATAACTTCTTTTGCTAATGGGTCTAAGGTGTGGACGGCGACGATTGGACCGGTTTTTGCCGTTACGGCGGCAACCTTAATACCGACACCTCCACGCTTATGTGGCGGGAAGTTCGAAACTAACGTTGCTTTTCCGTAACCGTTGGCGGAGACTGCAATGAGTTTCTGGTTCGGATCGGTGATAACATCCATACCGACAATTTCATCTTTTGGGCGGAGACGCATACCACGCACTCCCATGGCAGAACGACCCATGACGCGGACTTCTTTTTCGTTAAAGCGAGTAGCTTGACCAGCAGAGGTCGAGATGACAATATCGTTTTCACCAGTAGTTTCTTTAACCCATTTGAGTTCATCGCCAGTATCAAGTTTGATCGCGATTAGGCCATTCGAACGAACATTAAAGAAATCTTTAATGGCAGATTTTTTAATTGTTCCTTTTTTCGTCGCCATGAAGAGATAGCCATCAGCGCCGGCATCACCCTGTTTAATAATAGAGGTAATTTTTTCTTCTGGATGCATATTAAGCATATTAACAGCAGCAGTTCCCTTAGCAGCAAGAGAGGCCTGCGGCACTTCATAAGCTTTCATTCGGAACAAGCGACCTTGGTTAGTAAAGAAGAGGAGATAATCATGGGAATTTGCGGTCATAATCTGGGAAATTACATCTTCTTCTTTTGTGGTCATGCCACGCTTCCCTTTTCCGCCCCGGTTTTGTTTCCTAAAGTCAGTCTGGGGAACGCGTTTCATATAATTTTCAGAAGTAAGAAGAATCACACTTTCTTCTTCAGGAATGAGTTCTTCTTCAGAGAATTTGCCAACTTCGTGGTTAATAATCTTCGAACGGCGGGGATCGTCATATTTTTCTTTAATCGCAATTAATTCTTCTTTTACAACTCTTAAGATTTCCTGTTCATCCGCGAGAATAGCTTCTAATTTCTTTATTAATGCGTGGAGTTCTTTTAATTCTTCTTCAATTTTATCTCTTTCGAGACCTTGGAGACGACGCAACTGCATCTGTAAAATGGCATTGGCCTGGATTTCAGAGAGACCAAAACGCGACATCAACTGTTTATCAGCATCATCGTAAGAGGCGCGAATGACTTTAATTACCTCATCAATATTATCTAAGGCAATTTTTAACCCTTCTAAAATATGGGCACGTTCTTTGGCTTTACGGAGGTCAAATTCAGTGCGACGACGGATGACTTTTTGGCGATGTTTAATAAATTCGGCTAAAATCTCTTTTAGACCTAAGATGCGAGGTTGGATACCATCGATAAGGGCGAGCATATTATAGTGGAAAGCGGTTTGGAGAGGGGTTAATTTATAGAGTTGATTCAAAATTTTCTTCGGGAAAGCGTGTTTTTTCAGTTCAACAACAACTCGCACTTTACCTCTAGCAGATTCATCCCGAGCGTCGGCAATATGATCTAGCTTCTTCGTCAAAACGAGGTCGCGAACTTTTTCGATGAAGCCTTCTTTACTCATGCCATAAGGAACTTCGGTAATCACAATATTATAACGACCATTTTTGCGCTCTTCGATATTCGCAACGGCGCGAATCACAACTGAACCTTTACCAGTTGCATAAGCTTCTTTCATAGGGGTCCCGCCATAGACTTCAGCACCAGTTGGGAAATCTGGGCCTTTGACATATTTCATGAGTCCTTCGAGAGAAATTTCGGGATTATCAATTTGGGCAACAGTAGCATCTACTAATTCCCCTAGATTATGAGGAGGAATATTGGTTGCCATACCAACAGCGATACCCATTTGGCCGTTTAAGAGAATATTAGGCACAGCGGCTGGAAGCACAGAAGGTTCTTTTTCGGTGCCATCGAAATTGTCGCGAAAATCGACAGTCTCCTTCTCAATATCGGCCAAAAGTTCGGCACCAACTTTATCAAGACGGGCCTCGGTATAACGAGAGGCAGCGGCTTCATCGCCATCCATAGAACCAAAATTACCCTGACCTTCTACGAGAGTATAGCGCATTTTCCAAGGTTGGGCGAGATTAACCATCGCTTCATAGATAGAGGAATCGCCGTGTGGATGATATTTACCCATAACCTCACCGACGATACGGGCGGATTTCACGGTTGCATGGGGGGCTTTCCAGCCATTTTTGTTCATTGCATATAAAATACGGCGATTGACTGGTTTTAAGCCGTCGCGGACGTCAGGGAGAGCACGATCCACAATTACAGAGAGTGAATAGCGGAGGAAGTAGTCTTCCATGGTATTTTCAACGGTGCGAAGTTCAATACCATCTTCGGTTGTTGCCATGACTTCTTCGTTAATCTTATCGTCTTCTTTCATATCTCCTCCTTAAAAGTCCAAATCATCAAGATCAACGCTAGCTGCGCGAGCTTGGATAAAGTTTTTACGTAATTCAGCTTGGTCACCCATTAGTTTACTAAAGATGGCATCAGCTTTTTCAGCATCTTCGATATTTACTCTGATTAAAATGCGATTCTCGGGGTTCATGGTAGTTTCCCAAAGTTGAGCAGCATCCATCTCACCAAGACCTTTAAAACGTTGTTGAGCGGTATAACCAGCTTGCTTAAAGCGTTCAGAATCTTCATCAATCTTAGTTCCGGCAGCTTTGCGCTCTTCAATTTTCTTCGTCAAAGTCTCCTCAAGAGCTTTTTCATCATAAATGTAATCAATTTTACGACTATTCCCTGTCCCCTTAATTAAACCAAAGAGAGGCGGTTTAGCAAGATAAACGTGGCCGGCTTTAATCACTTCTGGCATATAACGGAAAAAGAAAGTTAGAAGTAGTGTAGAAATATGCGAACCATCAACATCGGCATCGGTCATAAAGACAATTTTATGATATCTTAAACCATCGAGGTTAAATTGATCGCCAATACCGACACCCAGTCCCTTAATGAGGGAAACTAACTCGGCATTTGCTAACATTTTATCAAGACGGGCTCGCTCGGTATTTAAAACTTTACCTCTTAAAGGTAAGATGGCTTGGATTTTAGAATCACGGCCCTCTTTAGCGGAACCAGCAGCAGAATTACCCTCAACGATGAAAAGTTCGCATTCTGCGGCGTTTCTAGAGGAACAATCGGCCAGTTTTGAAGGAAGGTTGAGACCATCGAAAGCACCTTTTCTGATTACGTTATCTCTAGCGGCACGGGCGGCTTTTCGCGCTCTGGCAGCTAGAGTAGCTTTTCCGACGATTTTTTTAGCAATGGCAGGGTTTTCTTCGAGGTAATAGCCAAAATATTCGGACATGACTTTATCAACGTAACCTCTAACCTCTGGATTTCCTAATTTATTCTTGGTCTGACCTTCGAACTGAGGGTCTGGTAATTTTACTAAGATAACGGCGGTCAAACCTTCTTTAATATCATCCCCGGTCAAGTTCTCTTCTTTTTCTTTAAGAAGCCCATTTTTACGAGCATAATCGTTAATAGTTCGATTAAGGCCAGTCCTAAACCCAACTACGTGCATACCACCATCAGGGGTAAGAACGTTATTAGCAAAAGGTTTCATGATTTCCGCAAAAGTATCGTTATATTGGAGGGCAATCTCGATTTCAGCTTCACCGATACGCTTTTCAACATAGAAAATATCGTCTGAGAGGACTTCCTTACCGTTATTGAGACGCTTAACATAGCTCTTAATGCCGCCTTCGAAGTAGAATGATTCATGCGCATCCGTGCGTTCGTCCTTTACAGTAATAAGAACACCTTTAGTAAGGTAGGCTTGGTGACGAGCATAATTCGAAACCCAGTTGTAATCGAAAGTTGTAGTTTCTTTAAA
The DNA here is from genome assembly GCA_045535655.1 of Candidatus Nanosyncoccus sp. GTDB lineage: Bacteria > Patescibacteriota > Saccharimonadia > Saccharimonadales > Saccharimonadaceae > Nanosyncoccus. Next base: position 13,433 of record JAZSMA010000039.1, on the reverse strand, counting down.
GATAGTTGGATCAGGGTAGAAAGTAATAGAGGTACCAGATTCGCGTGGGCTATCTTTAGAGACGACTAACTCCGTTGTAGGTTTACCAGTATCAAACTCGATATGATGAGTCTTCCCTTCTCGATAGACTTCAGCGACCATTTTAGAAGACAAAGCATTGACAACTGAAGAACCGACACCATGAAGCCCTGAGGAAACTTTATAACCACCGTCGCCAAATTTACCACCAGCGTGAAGGACAGTAAGAACGGTTTCCAAAGTAGATTTACCGGTTTTGGGATGAATATCGACAGGAATACCACGCCCGTTATCATCAATTCGCACACCTCCATCTTTTAGGATAGTAATTTCGATTTTATTAGCAAAACCTGCAATAGCTTCGTCGATAGAGTTATCAGCGATTTCTTTGATGAGATGATGTAAACCATCATATCCAGTAGAACCAATATACATACCAGGACGTAATCGAACTGGTTCTAGACCTTCTAATACTCGAATTTCAGACGAATCATAGGCTTCCGCTTTGTCGGCCATATTTTTACCTCTTCTTTTATAATATTCTTTATCTATTATACACCTATTTCCGATTTTTTCAAGATAAAAGGTGGGTTTTTATAAGGTTAAAAACACAAAACTAATGAATTTATGAGCGGGTAACTTCGCGCCCTATATTGTTTTTAAAAAATCAGATAAACTAAGCCATCCTTCAACTTAAAATTCCGCCATAATAAAAATTACAACAGATCAGGCGGACTCGCTCCGAAATTAACAGTTCCCTCGCTCGTCCGTGACTGTTGTAATTTTTAGCTGGGGAATTTTAAATGTTTCAGGATAGCTTAATTTATCTAATCTTAAAGACCATTTCTTGGGGTTGTTCTTCGGGAGCGGGTTCGGGTTCTGGATTTGGGCTAGGCTCGAGGTCAGGAGATGGTTCCGGGGCTGGTTCAGAAATTGGTTCGGGTTCGGGTTCTGGCTCGGGAACTGGATTTGAAACTGATTCGGGCTCTGGAGCTGATTCGGGAACGGGATTTTCAGCTAGCCATTTATCCAAAAAGCCCTTTTTAGGCCCTTTAGAGGCGCTAGAAGCCCTATCTCCGGCCATAGGCGATTCACTAGCTATTTCTGATTCAGGAAGGCCTTCTAGGCCGTCTACGGGGCTATTTTCAGCATTTTTTGCTTGGTCAGCAGCTGACCAGCGTTCCTGAATCTCTTTTTCAACTTCAGCTCGAGTTTTACCGAACCTAGTTGCAGAATAAACTTTAAGATTTTTCATGAGATCCTCATTAGGTTCGCCCATTGGAGCTGGGAGATTCATCGTAAAGGGTGCTGAAGGCATATCAAACATCATAACCTTAGCGACAGCAGCAAAGTTCGGGGTTTTAGTTAAATCTTCAGCTGTAAAGGTAGGAGTAAAGGCTTTAACCATAAGTTCAGCGTCCGTAACACCGATACGACCACAGATAATTGTGCCGACGTTTCCAAGCAAAGCTTCCCTGATTTTATCAGTAAGCTGAGTCATAAACTGGTTAGCGACAATAAGATTCAGACGATATTTCCTGGCCTCCGAAAGAATAGATTCAAAACTATCTGTAGCGAAGTTTTGAAACTCATCGACATAAAGACAGAAATCTTGACGCTGATCTTCGGGTATATCTTGGCGACTCATGGCTGCTTGTTGGAATTTCATGACAAAAATCATACCAAGAAGATTAGCGTTGATATCGCCGAGGCGACCTTTAGAGAGATTAACTAAGAAGATTTTTTTAGTATCCATAATTTCACGGATATTGAAGCCGGATTTAACCTGACCAAGAGTATTTCTCATGATGGTATTAGCAATGAATGGGCCCCACTTAGAGGCAAACCAAGTAATAACTTCGCCCGCGTCATTAGATTTTTGAGACTGAGGAAATTCCTTAGTCCAATAGTCATAGACAGCTTTGTCGGTAACATATTTAAGTTTAGATTTAACAAACTCTGGATCGGTAAAGCACTGAGGAATATCAATGAAAGTAGCGCCGGCAGGATCAGCCATTAAGAGAAGAGCAGCATTCCTAAACATATGCTGACCACGCGGGCCGAAGAAACCTTGATTCTGAGGATCAAAGAGAGATTGGAGCATACTAATTCCCTCTTGAACAATGAAGTCTTTCTGGTCTTCATTGGTAAATTCAAACATATTCATACCGACAGGATGTTCGATGTCGGCAGGGTCAAAATAGATGACATCATCAATACGTTCTTCTGGGACACGTTTTAATAATGCTTCTACAGCGTCGCCGTGTGGGTCAATAAAGGCAAAACCGCGGCCATCGCACATATCCTGGAAAGCTAAGTTTTCAAGAAATACGGATTTACCCATACCAGTTTGCCCGATGATGTAAGTATGGCGGCGGCGATCTTTTTCTTGGAGGTAAATAGCTTTTTTGACACCTCTAAATTCATTGGTTCCGAGGAAGAGTCCTTCGGTAGCAAGTTTAGCTGGACCATCAACTTGCTTTGTAAGTTGACGCTCAACTTGAGAATTCGGAATAGCGTTTTGCTCTGGTAAATGATAAATGGAAGCTAGTTCGACACTGTTTAGAACGTTAGAGTTGATTCTAAGCGGGAAGAAGCGAAAAGTATAATCAACTACGAGTTTTTTAGGATCTTTTAAGGTATTAACCTTAAAACCATTAAGTTCAGGTGAGTTAAACTGAGAAAAGGCTGAAACTACACCCCCTACAATCGCTTCGGAGCGGGCACTATTACTAGAGCTAGCTATGATTCTAATTAGAGTTTCGAAAGCCGGAAAACGCATTTTATTAGTGATGGCTTCGACTTCGTTTTGTTTGATATTTGTTACTACCTCTGTTTTCTTTTCTTCACGTTCGGCAGGCGGTTCAAAAGGAGCCCTAATAATATCTATGGCTAGCTGGCCAAATAAAGCACCGCCGGTAGTAACCTTCTTCCCTTTTTGAACATTTTCAATATATTCTTTGCCTTTGCTTGACCAATTTTTTTGTGCAGGCCGGAATAAAATTTGAACAGTGGCACCTTCATCTTTATTCAAGCTAGATAATGCGTTTAAAATTGCAGTTTGGGCGTCACGCTTAGTTTCTTCATAAGTTGCAATTGGTAGGTAATATTCTTTGTTAAGAGTTAATTCGGCTCCAGCAACAGAGTCAACATTGTTATTACCTTCAAAAATGTTTTCTTCGCGTTTTTCCTCTATTCTAGCGGTAGGATAAGCTGACTGAATGGCTTGTCTGACTGTCTCTGTTAAGACTGCCGGAACGATGGCATAATAATGAATAAGTCCATTTTTAGCAATGATTTCAAAAGAAAAATGTCTCTGGCCATAAAGTTTAGTTTTAAAGCCTTTAGTGATAGTGGAAGCTAAGATAGAATACATGACGCCAGCCTTAGAGACGGCTTCATTAGCAATATCTCTTTTGTCTCTGCCTCCAGCTTCGATATCATCGGTAGAAGGCGGGAGATGAATAAGTAGAGGAACCATCTTAAGACCACGCTCGTATTTTTTAGCTTTTCGGAGTTTCGAGATTCTCGCACCAAAAACAATAGAGATGAAAAGGATAGTAGCTATAACCATAATAAGAATGACCACCCGTTCTTCCATTAGCGTCTTTCTCCTCTTATGCTAATGTTGTAATTTTTACTAAAACAGATATATTTTTTCATGCGCCCAACTTTCGATTATAGGAATTATCTAGATTTGCTTCCATCATATTACGAACAGAATCATAAAAACCAGAAGGGTTATTATCTTGTTTAAATTTAGTGAGTACCTCGTCAACTTCTCTGATGCCCGATTTACTGAGTTTCTCTTCGGTTTTAATGGCTGCCTTATCGAATTGTTCTGGGGGGAGTTGATTTTCTGGTTGGAGGATATCTGGATTAATGGCACCTGGTGGCATAAGTGGATCTTGGACTTGTTCTGGAGTTTTAGGGAGTTCTTCTATAATAGAGGGGTTTAGTTCTTCTTTAGTAGAATCAGTATTGCCGAAAGAATTGAGAACGTTTTTCCCGGTATTGCCAGGGTTTCTTTCAACCGAATTTTCCCATGAGGCTGCGCCCTCCGAAGAGGTGTCTAAATTATATTTTTCTGCAAAAATATTCGTATCTTCTAGTGGCATTCCGGCGCCAGCTGGCTGTATCGGTTGACCTTTATCCATATGCTTATTTTACCATAATTATATTTTTTTGTAGACTAAAAATTCAGCTAAAGTTAGAAAAACAATGATTAGTCCGATGGTCCAGAGGTTAATAGCACCAAACGAACGGGCCATTAGTAAAATAATTGGACCAAAGGCAATAACGGCAGCATAAAGATAGTCTTTATTTTTTAAGCTTTCTTTCTTGAAAGCAAAATAAAAAAAGACCTGGAGGAGGAAGGTCATGATACCGAATGAGACAATATATAATGTTGTAAAAAATAACAAAACTCCGAGCGGTCCAATTTCCGTCGGAGAAGTAAGATTGGTCATAAGAATTAAGGCTGCGAGTCCTATGCTGCTTATGATGTAGACAATGCGGTTATGCTTCATAACTTCATTGTATCATATCTAGTCGAATCCCCCAAGTATTTTTGGAGGGAAGCGGGGGTTATCCGGCACTTAAAATCTTAACTATTGACCGTAACCCTGATCCGCTTTTCCCTTTTGACCGCTTCACACTAGGTGAAGCATTGATCCTTATTAGTTTTTTCTACCGCTCTTGTTTATGTCTTTGAAAGGTGCTAACGGGAGATTTACTAACGCGCTCGACGCTTTTGGCGGAGCTCTAGGTAATTCCTGGTTGTAATTTATGGCTAGAAATTACCTTTTCGCCCGCCAAAGTTTATGGCGTGTTCAGTTTTTTTGGCTTATTCCTTTTCATTTTTTTCCTTTGTTTTTAGTGTTTATTTTAGTCATCTCGACTGCACCTATATTATCATAAAACTTTAAAAAAATCAATGGATTTGTTCAATTTTATTGATGTAATTTTAACAACATTTATCTCAATTATTCTCTGTTCTAAAATATTGTTCATTTTGTTGTAAAATTTACAACAATTATATTAAAAAATGCTAGTTGTTAGCTTTAAATTTTATTTTTCTTCGCGCTTCACATTCACGCCGGGAAAAACTTCATCGATTTCACAGCGAAAAAAGTCTATTCGCCTTCGGCACGAATTTTTTCCTGGAAATCTCTTCGGTTTTTCTCGGGCTCGTTCAATACTCAAAAAAATCAAAATTTAAATATCTCTATCTTGTGTTTTTTAATCAGTTATGGTAAAATTAACAACAGTTGGGGCTGAAAAAGCTTAGACGGATCGTTAACAGATATCAGGCGCACCGATTGAATACCGTAAGTATTAAATAAGTGCTAAAAACACGAAATCCGCGCATGTAGCTTACATGCCGGCTTATGCTTAATATTTTAAGCTGGTCTAACGTTTAAGGCATCGTAGAACGTAGATTATCATAATAACGGAGCTAGGGTTATTTGATTGGCAAAAGATAATTCGAAAATTAGCCATGGCGTTTGTTAGTTTCGTTTCCTGCAGCTAACAATATAAGCCAAGATAAAACAGAAAACTATGTGCGTAGAATGGTATCCATGTGGCAGTTCGGACCCGGAGGCAGTATCCGGCAGCTCCACCAAATTTCGTATTAAAATCCGCCATTTTGGCGATTTTTCATGCTCGCTCTATCATAAATAGCACTTCGCATGAAGAAATCACCAATTTGGCGGATTTTAGTTACGAAATTAAAAAATCGATTCTAATTTGTATTTATTATTGAACTCAAATTAAAAATAAGTAATAGAAGAAGACCGGTAACTGCGAGGAAAACCGGTCTTCTTTGTAGAGTGTGGAGTTATTTTGGCTAAATTTTTGTTTTGACCTTCTGAGTAATTTTTTTATTCAGAAGCTACCTCTATAATATCGCGAAAAAATGCTAATGTCAATAGGTTTTTTGAACAATTTTTGTATATTTTTTGGAAAGTTTTCCACAACCTTTTTTATTTAATATGCGTTTTTTGATTTTTAAACATGGAGATTTTATATGTTTTAAAAGCTTGAAAACTATAAATCAAGCATAGGCGAAATAGAAAGGTTGAAAAAATAATAAGAGCGTGGTAGTTAGAGGGCATGATAAGTAAAATACATTCTATAGTTCCCTATGGCTTCGAGGGAAAGCTGGTTGAAGTCGAGGGCGATATGAATCGGGGGTTACCAGCTTTTAATATTGTCGGAATGGCAAATAAAACTATTAACGAGGCGAAAGAACGAGTGAGGAGTGCAATCGTAAATTCAGATTTTAGTTTTCCAGATAAAAAAGTGACAATAAATTTAGCACCGGCGGAACTTTTAAAAGATGGGGCTTATTTAGATCTACCAATCGCCCTCGCAATTTTAACGCTTTCTGGGCAATTAACTAAAAATGATACGGTTAATAAAGCTTTTGTGGGCGAACTGTCCTTAAACGGCGAAATAAGGCCTTTAAAAGGCATCATAAATATCGTGGAGACGGCCAAAAAAGCTGGGTATGGAGAAATTTACGTGCCGATAAAAAATCTATCGCAAGCTTCGTTAATTTCTGGTATAGCGATTTATGGTGTGAAAACGTTGCAAGAATTATTCTTGGCTTTAAAAAACCAATTAACGCTTGAAGTAGTAACGAACAAAAATACTTGTTTTAATGACAAGAGCGAGGCAGACGGGCCGTTTTTAGATTATATTCGGGGGCAAAATTTAGCTAAACGGGCAATGGAAATTGCAATTGCGGGACATCATAATATTTTGATTTCTGGCCCTCCAGGAGCTGGAAAGACTTTACTGGCGAAAGTTGCAGCGAATCTTTTGCCCAATTTAACACCGGAAGAAATGGTGGATATTACGAAAATCTATTCAATCGCAGGTTTAACGAGCGATGAAATTGTTTTTAAGCGGCCGTTTCGGGCGCCCCATCATAGCGCCAGTGCTACTTCGATTATCGGTGGTGGAATGGGGGCGATGCCGGGGGAAATTTCTCTAGCTCATAAAGGAGTGTTGTTTTTAGATGAGATTCCAGAATTTCCGCGCTCTGTTTTGGAAGCGTTAAGGCAACCTATAGAGGATAAAGAGATTGTCATTTCGCGCGCCAACCGAAAATCGGTTTATCCGGCAGATTTTATGTTAATTGCAACAATGAATCCTTGTCCTTGTGGGTATTTCGGTGATCCGACGCATGAGTGTAAATGCACCGAGTCGCAGATTCAAAATTATCAAAAGAAATTGTCGGGACCGTTATTTGACCGAATTGATATGAATATCGTAGTTGAGAAAGTTAGTAATCAAGAGTTGCGAGCTAATTCCGAAAATCGTGAGCGTGGTTCTCTATGTAATGCACCGGAACTTCACCTCGAAACAGAAAATAAGGTTTCTAATTACTCAGCTCATATTGTTGTAAAAAATACTATAACAGAGGCAATTGAACGACAAAGAAAGAGATATGGGCATAATGGAATTTATAATAGTTCCCTTTCATCATTTGAGGTTTCGCAAAAATTAAGGCTCGAGCCGACGGCGGAAAAGTTATTAGCTAGTGCATCCGAAAAACTGAATTTATCAGCACGTTCATATTTTAAAACTATTAAAGTTGCGCAGACAATTGCAGATCTTGAGGGTTCGGAAATTATTAAACAAAATCACTTGGCCGAGGCATTGACTTATCGAAAACGTTAAGATGGCTTACCTTTACATTTGTGTATTTTTGTGATATAATATGTGAAAGGGGGTGGACCTTATGCAAAAAACCGAAAAAGATGAATTCTGGACGAGATGTCTAGGATGGGCAATTATTGTCCTACTCGTGTTGATATTCGTGATGGTTGGATATTTCATTGTTTCTTCTTATGAAGGTATATTATATTAAAATTATTATCCTACCAGCTACGAATCTTAAAGGGCGCTTAGGCGTCCTTTTTCATAGTATTTCTCTTGCATTCTCTAAAGAAGTTTGGTATAATTGTTTCTAGGTTAATTCAAGAGAAGAAAGGACTACTATAAAAAGCAATTCCCGGACTAAGTTAAACGGAGAGATTCGTTATGAGAAAGTCCGCGTGGTAGGTTCGAGTGGCGAACAACTGGGTATTATGTCTAGTCGTGAGGCTCAGCTTCTTGCGAATGAACAGGGAGTGGATTTAGTGGAGATTGCCGCTAACGCCAATCCACCGGTCGTTAAAATTATTGATTGGGGTAAGTTCCAATATCAAAAAATGAAGGAAGAGGCAAAGAATCGTAAAAAAGCTCGGGAAAAACAATCTGAGCTGAAGCAAATGAAGATTGGCCTGAAAATTTCCGAAAACGACCTTAACATTAAAGTCCGAAAAATGCGGGAGTTTCTTGATGATGGCGATCGTGTAAAAATTATGATTGTTTTTAAAGGTCGGGAGATGACGCATAAAGAAATTGGAACGAATCTTTTGAATAAGGTAATTGGTCTTTTAGGCGAAGATGCCGTTATGGAAGGTAAGTCACAATTTAACGGACGTAACCTATCAGCACAAGTACGAAAGAAGTAATTTCCTACTTCCTAGGCTGGCTGTTTGTACCTTTGTATGGTTTTGCCATACGATTATTAATATTAATTTAAATTAAAGGAAAAAATTATGCCGAAGTTAAAAACGCATAAAGGCACTGCTAAGAGGATTAAGGTTACCGGTTCTGGTAAATTAGTGCGTGAGCGGGCCTACGGGAATCATATTCTCGCTAAAAAATCTAAAGCTAGAAAGCGCAACATTAGAACTGCTGCTGCGATTGAAGGCAAAATTGGTAAAAATGTTAAGAGGGCTTTAGGAGTTTAGAATGAGAGTTAAAAGAGGTGTCGCGGCACACGCGAAACATAAGAAATTATTGGATAAGACTAAGGGGATGCAACATTACCGCCGTCGAAGTTTCCGGCTTGGAAAACAGGGTGTAATTAAAGCTTTATCCTATAGTTATAGAGATCGTCGTAATCGTAAGCGCGATTTAAGAGCGCTTTGGATTACTCGTATTAATAATGCTTCAAGGGAGCTAGGTCTTTCCTACTCTAAATTAATTGCTGGAATGAAGGCTAAGAATATTAATCTTGATCGAAAAGTTTTAGCTGACCTTGCAGTAAATAATCCTGAGGCGTTTAAAGCAATTGTAAAGATGGTAAAGGAGAAATAAGATGGCTATTTGTGAAGTGACTGGTAAAGGTAAGATGTATGGCCATAATGTTTCTTTCTCTCAGCGCCATACTCGTAAGGTTTTTAAACCAAATGTGAGCAAACGCACTTTGGTAATTAATGGCCAGAAAGTAAAGTGCAATGTTTCTACCTCAGCTCTCAGGACTTTGAAGAAAAAGGGTCTAATTGAATCTCCAAAGGCTAGAGCCGAGAAAAAGGCGAGTAAATAAATTATGAAGTTTACTACAAAAATCCACCCTGTATAGGGTGGATTTTTGATAAATGAGCCTTCATTAAGCCGGGTTCTGTAACTATATATAATATATAGTCGACAATCATCTATCTTGGCGTTACATTGCTATAACGCTCTAGCGGTAAACGTGCATCCTCGAGCAGAGGTGAATTAGCACTCCTTGCAACAGGTAGGGTTTGCCTCTATGCCGTATCGCTACAGTATACTGTGGGCTCTTACCCCACTCTTTTCACCCTTACCATTTCTGGCGGTATAAGTTTCTGTGGTACTTTCCCTATCCTTACGGACGGTCGCTGTTAGCGACTACCCTGCTTTATGTTGCCCGGACTTTCCTCTTAAATAAATTTAAGCGATTGTCTTTCTGGCTCACATGACACACTCGTATGAGACAAGCGGTCTAGGTTAATTATATCATTTCTTGAGGATTTTATCTATAGCGAGATTAGCTTCGTAGTCAGCAATGCTATTTTGGGAACGTGGAATGTGGGAGAAAGAAACTGCTTCAAATTTTTCAAGATCTTTCTGGATGTCTTGATAAACTGGCATAATATCTCGATTCTTGACCTGGAAAATACCATTAAGCTGGTTAACGACCATAAGACTATCGGACATAAATCGAACGGATTTATAGCCAAGTTCAATGGCGCGTTCAATTCCCTTACGCATAGCGTAATACTCGGCCATGCGAGAGGAGGCAAAACCAATGAATTCGCCGCTACGTTCAATAACATGCCCTTCACTATCGTAGATACAGTAACCAATGCCGGAGGGGCCTGGATTACCTCTTGAGGCGCCGTCAATACTAATAGTAACAGAATTGGCAGCGGCGCGATGAGAAATGCGACTAGAGGCAACTTTTTCTTCTTCAATCTCAAGAACAGAGGCGCTAGTTTCATCCAACTTAGTATTAGAAGTTGAAAAATCTTTGACAAATTTATAAGCACTGTAGCGTTCTTTAGGAAGCGGTCTATCACCTTCAGAAATACCTATTTCATAAATAATATAGAGGTTGCTAAGCTGGCTGGCACCTTCGGGCGCAAGAAAAGTAATAACATCTTTTAATTTAATTGAGGAAGCCACAAGACTAGTATATTCAGTAAGAGAGCGTGCCATGGCTTCTTCTGGCTGTTCGCCAAATTTAATTTTACCAGTAGGAAGCTCCCAAAAAACTGGGGCCTCGGAGCGACTCCAGCTACGTTTCAAAATAAGAACCCCATTTTCGTTCCTAATTATGCCAACAACGCGAATTCTTTGTTTCATGCCCACCTTTCAGGAGCCTTGTCAGCCTGTTTTCCCCGTAATATATACAAGGTGGGTAAGATCTTATGCGATATGTCCACGGACATAAGCCACGAAATCCCTATAACATGATTATTCAGGAAAATCATGCTGCCGACAAGGCTAATTTAATTATATCATATTATGGACAGGTCCTGTCGCCAATTATTTCCCAAATTAAACCCAGAAACCCCTATCCGTCTACCCCTACTAGTAAGTAGAAAAAACGAAGAATACCATTCATACCGTTCAACATAAGATGAGAGAAAGCTTCGCCGAAGAGAAAAATGAGCATGTAAACAATAATGAAACCATAGCGCTCCATATTGGCCAGAACATTACGAAATCCATCCGGGGAGATAGCGTAAAGAACACGGGAGCCGTCAAGAGGAGGAATAGGGATGAGATTGAAAAGCATGAAACCAAGATTGATGAGGACTAGCTCTGAAAAAATGAAGGTGGCAACTCCCGAACCATAGAGAAGACCAGAAAAATGACCGATGAGAAAAGCAATAAAAGCTATGAAGAAGTTAGCTAGAGGGCCGGCGATGGCGACAAGAGCCATTCCCCATTCTTTCCATTTCAAATTATAGCTATTGATGGGGACTGGTTTAGCGCCGCCAAAAACTGGAGCTTTCAAAATGTATAAAATAACTGGGACGAGAATCGACATATAGGGGTCAATATGTTTAATCGGATTGAAAGAAAGCCTTCCAGCGTCTTTAGCAGTATGGTCACCAAGGAAGTAAGCAACTAGGCCATGCGACAATTCATGCAAAATAACTGACCCTACGACAATAATTAAAACAATAATGATATTGAGAGAATCCATCTAACTTAATACTACCACTTCTTTAGTAGTTGGTAGAGATTCGAGATTTTTAATCTTAAGTTTCTTCTCGCTCCTAGCGGTAAGTTTTAACTCCGATACCATCGCATCTACATTGCCCATTGAAACTACTAGTTTCGGTTCAATCTCACGAATAGCACGAATGGAGGATGTACAGAGAATATCAGCAACAATGTCGTCGAGGTTTTCCTCAATGCCACCGATAATACCGATATGGACTCCGCCAATTTCTATATTGTAAATAGTTTTGCCAGATTCAGTCGCAATACCACAAATAGTCACTTCACCAATCTCAAATTCACCAGGGCCGGTAATTTTGCCGACAGCAAGGCCAGCATTAATAGCAGAATTGCTAATATCGAATTTAATGGTAGCGTTTTTAGTAATGATAGTGATTTCGTCTTGGTTTTTGCTTTCGATTTCAAACATATTTCCTCCTATCACTTGATAATTTTTTCAGGGTCAATAATTTCGGTAATCTCCATCTCGAGAACATCGAGAATAAAACGGTCATGAACGCTTTTTCGATAGGTAAAATCATCACTAGACATAATGACATAGTTGATTGGTTTTCCCTGTTTTTTCTCGATTACTTCAGCCCAACGGGTTAGTTTCTTCGTTTTGTCATTGCCAATAATGAGAAGATCTACACCGTCTTGGCCGGGTAAACGATTAGTTACAATTAGCCCTTTAAGATAATTTTTAACTGGACGACAATATTCTTCCCAAGTAGTTTCTTTGATATCTTTTTCACGGTTTGTATCAATTTTTTTAGAAAAAATGTCGGTCATAGGGCGGTAGAATGGATGTTTACTATTAGCTGAGTAATAAACTTTATTATCAAAAGTCTCATTTTTAATAATACCAATGCTTTCAAGATTTAAAAGTTCACGTCGAACAGAGTTAATCTGTTCATCAATCACTCTAGTCATTTCGCGAACGTAAAAAGATTTTTCAGGATTTTCAAAGAATAATCGTAAGAGCTTAGCTCTAGTTTTAGAGCCAAATAATTTTTCAGTTGGAGTATTATTTTCTTTGCTCATTCTTTTTATATTTTATCACAAATGAATAAATATTTTCAAGGTTGAGCCAAATAATTTTAGGGTTACGCTTAAACCATGTCATCTGGCGTTTTGCTAGATGCCAATCTTCGTAGAAGCATTGTTTTTTGGCTTCTTCTAGGCTTAATTCCCCGTTTAGATATCGGTAAGCATACTCATAAATATCGCTTTTCATAGCTTGAGTATCCCAACTATATTTTTTGACTAAATTTAGTGTTTCATCGTAAAGTTCTGGCGAAAACATTTTATCAATGCGCAATTTTAATCTTTTCTTAAGCTCTTCTGGTTCACATTTAACACCAATAATTAAATAATTTCCTTTGATTTCTTTTCTATCCGAACAAGATTTTTGTTCGAAATCACCAATCTTCTCACCAGTAGGGCCTTTGAAATGATAATCATAAATTAGCGCATCAATATAAAGCCCAGTCCCACCGACGATAATCGGAACTTTGCCACGCGCCTTAATTTCTTCGATTTTAGTCTTGGCATAGTTTTTCCAGTCAGCTACCGTAAATCTTTCGCCAGGTTCTACCAAATCGATGCCATAATGAGGAACACCATCCATTTCGTCTTTGGTTGGTTTAGCGGTGCCAATATCCATGCCTTTATAAATAGCCCGCGAGTCAGCTGAAATGATTTCGCCACCAATTTTCTTAGCGATTTGAATAGAAACTCCGGTTTTTCCCGAACCGGTAGGACCTAAAATAACTATTGTGGGAATCAAAAAATACTCCTCGGGACCGGAGTCGCTCGCGCCCGTCGTTACGGGAAGTCGGATCGTAGCCATGTCGTTCTGTGAGCCAAGGAGT
>JAZSMA010000019.1:0-4545 GCA_045535655.1 Candidatus Nanosyncoccus sp. | reverse complement strand
TCGACGGCTGGAAGAATTTGGGTAGTTTTTCCGGAACCGGAAATCCCGGCAATACGAATTAAATGACGGTTCTTCGTCGCGGCGAGGGTAAAATCATCAATGACCTTCCGGAGAATCTCCGGATATTCATTTAGTTTTACTTGCCACTCTTCTTTTACTTTTGAAGGCCAGTGCGCCTTCATATAGGTAATGATTTTTTCTATTTCGTGACTACCTTCAGACATTTTTTACTTTTCCTTATTTCAATTTTTTTAACATTTTCAAGAGTTTTATACTCGCCTTCGGCTTGAAGTTCGACGGTCGCGGGTTCTAAAAATTCTAAGCAATCCCCTCTAGTCTCGGAGCCGGGGATACGGAAGAAAATGCTTCTAAACATCAATTTCATTAGACGCCAAAAATTCGTTAAACGGTCTGTTTCGGAACGGAAGGTCTCTGGGTCTTTATAGTCTTCCCCACCTTTCATAATACGAGCCATATATTTACCGTTAATTGCGGCATAGTCAGAAGTCTTTTTCGGTTGCAATTCTCCATTTAGTTTAAAATCTGGGAGGAAGGTTTTTTTATGGCGGTGTTTAAAATACCAGCTAGCGAGATTCGTATAAGAGCCAACGTTGCGACCGTTGGCAGTCTTTAGGGTTTTTCGCATTTTTGGGCTATCGTATAAATGCACCGCTTCGGCCATCATACCAATCGTCGTATAACAGGTTGCGTAACGGAACAATTTGCCGTCAACAATAATCTCTAGAGGATAATACTTCTGGACGGGTCCTGTTGTCGCAGTTTCCCCCACCGTGCTCGACATTCGTCTGCGCGCGGCGGGGGACCCCCCAGCTCCGTCACCCGCCCATGTTATAATATCGTTGAAGGATTTTGTGCCGAGGGTGGACGAGAAGTCGTTGAAGTTGCCGAAAGGGAGGACGGCAAGAGTGACGTCTTTTTCGGATTTGAGAATAGCATTAACGGCGATGACGCCGGTTGCATCGCCACCGGCAGAAATAACAAAGTCACCGTCCTTAAGAATCTTGGCGAATTTAGTAGCGTTTTTATCAACATCGGTTGGTTCGACTTCGTATTTACCAACAATATAACCTTTTAGATCTTTCTGACGATTTAGGACCGCTTTTTTAACATCAGAATAACGCGAAGAACGAGGATTATAGACGATAAAAAGGCGTTTCATTTTAGGTTCCAAAACCTGGCAAGAGGAATTTGAGGAAAGCGTAGATTACAGCGTAGGCGGCGAGACCGATGATAATTTCAAACATGCGACGTTTAGATTTTCGGGTTTTTTCTTCGCTGCCACCGGCCGTGAGATATTGAACGCCGACAATAGAAATACCGACAACACCAAGAATACCAACACCGATACTCATAATATCAACAACGAGTTCGAGAATACACATAATGCCGTTGTCACTATCCGCACATCCTTTTAATATATTTGCATTTTCTGAACCAAGTTTTTCACTAGAAGAATTATTATCCGCCATTACTGGCATAGCGAGGCTAGATAGGCTTAAGACGAAAGCAAATATTAATGATATTATTTTTTTCATATACCTCCTACCTTAAATATTCATGTAATTTTTTGGTGTCTTTATTCTTGCGAAGTTTAGAGAGAGCTTTCGCCTCAATTTGGCGAATACGCTCGCGAGTAACGTCAAATTCGGCACCGACTTCTTCTAATGTATGTGGGCGACCACCGCCAATACCAAAACGTAAACGGATAATTTTCTGTTCCCTGTCGGTTAAGGTTGCGATGATTTCAGAAAGTTGTTCTTTCAAAATTTGGTTTGCAGCGGAATCTTCGGGAGAATCACGTTCTTCGTCTTCAACAAAATCACCAAGTACTGAATCTTCATCATCACCTTCGCGACCAACGGAAGCATCGAGCGAGGCAATGTCTTGTTTAATACGCATGACGTAATCAACTTTTTCGGGTTCCATATCAAGTTCTTTGGCAATTTCTTCGTTGGTCGGTTCGCGATTTAATTCAGAAGTAAGTTTACGAGTCGTTCTTAAGACTTTATTAATTGTCTCAACCATATGAACCGGAATACGAATAGTTCTAGCCTGGTCAGCGATGGCACGAGTAATGGCCTGGCGCACCCACCAAGTTGCATAAGTTGAAAATTTGAAGCCTTTATCGGGGTCAAATTTTTCAACGGCGCGAAGCAAGCCAGTATTCCCTTCTTGGATTAAATCGAGAAAATCAAGACCACGACCGCCGTAGCGTTTTGCGATTGAAACTACTAAACGCATATTGGATTCAACCATTTTGTCTTTGGCTTTTTTGTCGCCTTTAACAATTCTTTTGGCTAGATCTGCTTCTTCTTCAGGCGTGAGAAGCGGAATTTTACCGATTTCGCGAAGGTAGAGTCGGACTGAGTCGTCTGCGAAAGCATCAACATTTTCCGCAGTGATTGCGAGTTCTTCGTCAGAAAGCTCTTCTTCGTTTTCTAGGTCATCGGTCTCTGGCTCGTCAATTTCCAGAGCTAAATCTTTTGCAGTCAAAATATCGTCTTTATTAACGCTCATTACGAGAAATTATAATCGAATATCATGATAATTGCAAGTTTTATATCTTAAATTATTTTTATTTCTCAACTTAAAATTCCGCCAAAATAAAATAATTTAAGATGTATTTTGTAATTTGTAAATTTCTTTGAGAATTTTGTCGTATTCTGCGGAGTCTTCGTCTAGATTTTCTAATTCAGCATTTAGGGTTTTGATTTTTTGTCGATTCAATTCCCTATTATAACGGGAGAGGAGCTCGGTAGCTTCTTTTTCTAAATCATTGCTACTGATATTTTCGTGCTCGCGATTAAAAATCAATTCAAGTTCGTTTAGTCTAGTCTCGTCTTCAGGAACTTCAAAAGGAATTTTGGTTTTAGTAATGCCGCCAAAAATTTTTAATGCGAGTAAACTATTCTCAAGTTTTTTCAGTTTATCACTCTTAAATTCAGTCTTGGGTTTTTTGAGGTATTTATGGGTAGATTGTGCAATTTTTTTATTCAGCCTTTCGCCTTTTTCACGCAAAATCTCAACTTCGATATCTAGTTTTTTAGCGATTTTTTCTTCATAACTAGCGCGTTCAACTTCATCTTTAATATATCCTAAAAGCTTAAGGGCTAGGTCAGAATATTTACGTTTATCTGGGGCGGAATTTAAGTTTAGATTTTCTTCGTATTTTTTTAATAGCCACTCGACAGCGGGGACGCGTTTTTCTACGGCGGTTTGCCAGAGTTTTGGGTCTTTTTGAATTAATTCGTCTGGGTCTTTTGCGCCATGATAATCAGAAATGATAGTTAAATAAATGCCGAGATCGCCTGCTAACATAATGGCGCGTTCGGTAGCCTTAACACCGGCCTCGTCGCCATCAAAAGCGAGACGAATATCATGGGTAAAATTACTGAGGGTTTTTAAATGTTGCTCGGTCATAGCGGTGCCAGAAGTAGCAACGGCTTCTTTAACACCAGCTTGGTGAGAAGAAATGACGTCCATATTCCCTTCTACGATAACAACGAAACCACTGTGTAAAATAGATTCTTTGGCTTGATAAAGACCGAAAATGAAACGAGATTTATTGAAAAGGATGGTTTCGGGGGTATTGAGATATTTTGGTTCAGTTTTTTTTAGAATCCTGGCGGTAAAACCAATGACATTACCGGATGTGTCGATAAACGGAACGGTCATACGGTCGCGGAATAAATCTCCTTTAAAACGATTGAGAAGTCCGGCATCGTTTAATTCTTCGAGGCTGAATCCACGTTTTTGAAGAACTTCCACGAGAGCTTTGCCGCTAGGCGGAGCATAGCCGATTTTAAACTCGGAAACCGTTTTGCGATTTAAATTACGTTGGTAAAAAACATATTCACAAACTGATTTGCTACGAGTTAGACATAATTGATAGTATTTTGTAGCTAGGGTGAGAGCCTCGCGAGCACGGGCTTTCTTTTTAGAAAGATTTGGATTGCCACCACGATATTTAGAAAGGTCAACGCCGGCTTTGTTAGCTAATTTTTCTAGAGCTTCTTTAAAACTAGCTCCCTCGACTTCCATGATAAAAGTAAAAATATCGCCACCTTTGTTGGCGGAAAAATCATGCCAGATGCCTTTTTCTGGCGAGACCATGAAAGATGGAGTTTTATCTACCCCCCAAGGTGAATGACCTTTTAGATTGCGCCCAGCCCGCTTTAACTCTACATATTGTCCCACCACGTCTTCCACACTCAAACGAGATTTTATTTCCTCCTTTAAGTCATCCATATGGTATAATTATAGCATATGGAAGGACAAGAATATCTGAACCAGATTTCTGCCACGAATCGTCCAGCAGTAAAAGCAAAAAAGGGTGGCCTGTTTTCTTCGAAGCTTTTTGTAGTAGGAATAATTGGGCTAGTCGTATTTTTGTTAATTATTATATTTGGGGCGATTTTAAGCAGCGGTAAAAGTGGAGAAAAAGAGTTGTGTTTCGCAATGAAATTACATCTTGATAATACAGCTGGGATTATTAAGGAATATCAGCCGTCTGTAAGATCTTCA
>JAZSMA010000012.1:0-17305 GCA_045535655.1 Candidatus Nanosyncoccus sp. | reverse complement strand
ATGATATTTAATCGCTAATTTCCGATAAGCTTTCTTAATCTCATCATCCGAAGCATTTTTAGAAACGCCTAAAATTTCATAATAATCGCGTTGTGCCATAATATATATATTATATATTATTAGCACTCAAAATACAAGAGTGCTAATAACTCCTTTCTTAGAGTTTATTTGCTTCTGATAAAATTTCCTCAGGCACTTCAGTTGTATTATAAATCGTCAAAATCGGCTCCGGATTATCAATTAAAGTCAATCTTCCCTCGCCATCTTTCTTCATAATGACTTTATAATGCACTAACGAATATGTTCTTTCGAGACCAGTTGTCACTACCGCGTAATAATAATCACCCTCTTCTTTTACTTCTTCTACTGTAAAATCCTTTACATCTTTGTAGCCATTTTCAAGAAAGATTTTAGGATTATCTGCCGCATTCTTCACAAAGCCCTTTTCTAACGGGTTATCAAAACTTGAAAATTCAATATTATATTTTGCTAAATTTTCTTCTTCAGAAATTAACGATTTTAGTTTAGCCACAGCCACGTCCATATAAGTATTTGTTGCTAAAATCGTCAACGTTGGTTTCTCTTCATCCAACAAATAGTTTATACTAAACAAAGCATTCGAAAACGGCAATTTCCTCACTACTGGAACTTTTTCTACTAATTTCTCATAAATATTTTGTCTCTTTAAATCATTATCACCTTCAACGGAAATTACCACTGCATCAAATTCTGTTCGATGGCTCATGATATAAGCTCTGCCCTCCTCATTTATAGCCGTCAACATACCGCCTATATATTCAGTGTTTTCATCTACATCTATTTTTTGTTCATAATCTTCAAAATTTTCAAATTTAACTGTTACTATATGCTCACCAATTTCTATATTGTTTTTCTCATTATTTTTTACTACTTCATCGTCAATTTTTACTATCGCCTCATATGGCGCAAATTGAATTTTTACCGAAATCTTATCCTTATTTATCATATATGATGCTAAGGCGTATATAATTAAACCTAAAAATACTATTCCAAAAAAAATCGCAATTTTCTTCATTCCAATTCTTTCTATTAAATCCGCCCAATTTTTCTCCTCTTTTTGCATCACTTCTCCTCTCCTTTAATTCCCCTTTACTTCTATATGCCACGTTTCTCCGTATGCCTGTCCATTTCTTAAACCAAATTGACCCAAAAAATCATTATCAATATAATAGTTAAGATCAAAATCCACTGCTAAGCCCATTTGATGGTTAGAATAACCCGGAGCCGCTGCCAAATTTCCTGCCCCACTCTGATAAAGTTCCCAGAAACCTTGTTGTTCTTCCATAGTTCTAAAACCTTCACTCCCAACTAAATAGCTCCCATACTTCTCTTTATACGCTTCATTAAAAGCATAAAATGCCCCCGAAACTCTTGAATTTACCACTATATACTGACTATCTACTGGAGAACCGTCTCTGTCCCTGATATTTGGCACTGCACAAAGTCTAACCATAATTTTCACTCCATCAGAATACCCAGCAGCTGTGCCTTTATCAATCGTTCTACTATCGCATGGCACATCAGCCGATGATTCATAAACAGAACCTACCGGTTGGTCCGAACTCCCTCCCACACAAGTTATTCCATCGCTTCCTACTAATCCACTATATTTTTCATAAAATCTTAGTGCATTTTCAGTTCGGCCTGCTGCCTTACTTTCCATGTCCGCTGGTATTTCCACCTGTGTTAAGAAAAAATATGCTGCCTCCTCAACAGTCTTAGTATCAAAAATTCCACTATAACTAGGATTATTTACTAATTCATCTCTTAAAAATTGCAACTCTAGCAATGCCAACTCACTGGCTACATCCCTTCCTGCTAATTCTAAAAAAGTTTCACCACTAGTATAAGTTGGACTATAAGTCTGCCAATCTTCTAAATATTGTACTAAAGAAGTATTTTGGGATTTCACATAATTATACATATTCACTCTGCGCCCATAAGACCATTGTATTAAACCCAACCCATACGAATCTTTCGTGTTAGTACCTATATCAATCCCTGAACGTAAGAAGCTCACTTCGTGTTGCGCCGGATTAAAATTCGACTCACTTACCATATTCCCCATCACGCCAGCCGCTTGCTCCGGAGTCATAAAACTCGTTAGTCCAGTCCAAATAATCTCTTCCATCGTCGAACCAGAAACCGTTATCTCTCCATTCGAATAGGCTAATCCATTCGAACAAACCGTACCAGTTCCTCCCCCCGTCTCATCTGGATCATAAAAAAGAATATTATTTTGCGAAAATTCGTCAAGATACTTATTACTTAAAGCAAAAATCGGGCTAATATAAACCCCATTCAATAAAACTGCCAAAAAAACCGCTAAAACTTTTTGCAAGAATTTCTGACCAGCCATATCCTCTCGCCCCCTCCTTACTTACTTCCCGGATTTGTCGTAATCAACCCCTCTTCTGTCTCCGAAGCAATAATCTGGATATGGACATGATTTGAACCAGCAAAGAACAAACCCTGACCGACTGGGAAATTTGCTAATCTTCTCTTCTCTTCTTCCGTCAATTTAAAGACATCCGATAAAACATCTACCGCCGATGCATTTTGCTTTAATAATAGTTGCATCGATGAGTTATTGACGATTGCTCGTCCCATTTTATTACCCATGAAATCTTCCACGTCCTGCGTAATCGTTGTCAACCCTAAATAATATTTCCTCGCCCGCTTCGCTAGCGAAAACAAGAAATTCGCCGAGTCTTCAAACTGCATTAATTGCCATGCTTCATCCACAATCAAAAGTCGTTTCTTTTGTTCTGCTCGCACAATATTCCAAATATGCGAAAGCACAATATACATCGCTACCGGCCTCAATTCTTCCTCAAGGTCTCGAATATTAAATACCACCATTTGATTATTTATATCAATATTTGATTGTTGCGAGAAAATCCCCGCAAAAGTTCCCGTCGTATATTTTCGCAACCTTTGCGCCAATTGTGGCCCAGTCCCTTCCATATGGAGAAGCGTATCATATAAATTCATAATGGTTGGTGGCGTCGATTGATGAGTTAAAGGATCCGACGTAATTCCCGCCCTTGCATAAGTATCAATTAAAGCCTGGTCGAGATCAGCCTCTTCATTAGCAGTTAAAGCCGGCACCACCTGGCCAGAATTAGTCGCCTGACTTCCTCCGAGCATTGTCCTAAATAGCCCATGCAAAACTACCAAATTAGCTCTCAATGCATCTCCCGCATCTTCTGCATCTACTACTTTCGGCAAATCAAACGGATTAATTCTCACATCTGAATTTAGTGACAATCTAATATAAGAACCGCCTACTGCATCACACAGTTTTTGATATTCATTTTCCGGATCAATAATCAAAATTTCCGTCCCTACCATCATCGAACGTAATGCCTCTAACTTCACCGCAAACGATTTACCTGCACCAGATTTCGCAAATACCACCATATTTGCATTCTCTAAGCTAAACCGGTCAAAAATCACTAACCCATTATTATGCATATTAATACCATATAATATGCCCTTATCCTGAGTTAAATCAGCCGAAGTAAATGGGAACGACGTAGAAATAGCCCCCGTATTCATATTTCGTCGAATCTGTAATTGATCCATGCACTGTGGCATAATCGAATTCATTCCTTGCTCTTGTTGCGAATTTGCCACTTTCGAAAAAATCATTTGTTGCCCAAAAATCGTTTCAATCTTTTGTTGCACAAACTTCATCTCATCTAGTGAATCCGCCCAAATCGTCACATAAAGCCCAAATCGGAAAAACCTCTCCGCCCCGACCTGAAGCTGATCCCTTAACTCCTCTGCATCAGAAATCGCCGCTTCTAGTTCCGGATCACGCACTTTACCTTTTTCTACATTCAAATTCATCGAGGCTTCAAGTTGCGTCACTTTTGTCCTCAAATTCTTCATCACAACTGCCGATTCAACTGGATAAATATACATCGAAATATCAATTACCTCATCAATATTGATAATTGGCGACAACCAACCCGTAAATAAAGTTCGCGGATACCCATAGACATATAATGTTCGTCCATATTTATTTCCTAATCTAAAATAATCCGAATGAATTTCAATCGCCGATGGTGAAATCAAATCCCTTAATGTATTCGTTCCTTGCTCAAAAGCTCTCTGAATTTCTGCATCTTCCATCGCCTCCGTTTGCACCGCAATCTGTGCTGCTGTCATTTTCTTTCTACCCATTATTCTCTCCCTTCTTCACATACATCGTCGCAAGCTTAGAAAAATCTACCAACGGTTCTCTGACCGCCGTATCCGGATTATTAAAGTTATAATATAGCTCTGCTAATTCCTTCGTATTTAATCTCACTGAATGAATCCCAATCTGGAATAAACCAGACATCACTGTTTCTACCCGATTTGTTAATTCCGTCAAAGCCTTATCATATGTTACCCGATCAATATGCGTAATCTCAGGCGGTTTCGCCTTAGAAAATGTCTTAAACAAATTTTTCGTTTGTTGCAAAACTTGTTCCGCATCTGGCGAAGAATAATAAGGCACAATAATGAAAAACGATTTATCCATAATATTTGCTTCTTGCGACAAAATATCAATAAAGTTAATATAATCATCCATCAAAACCCCTAGAAGCATATTGTCATTATTTCTTCTAATTTCTGAAAGCCGTTCAATATACGGACCAATATCAACCCTTTGTGACCTTACCAAAATCTGAGTAGTAAACTTCAAGGAATTTAAGAAATTCTGATAAGAATATTCTACCCCCTCCCGTTCCATATCCGACATTAAATCAAAGTTAATTGATTTACAGGCCACCACCGCTCTAAACGAACCATCTTTCATAATTACTACATTGTCCCTCAACTCAGATATCAACAAAGTTGCCTGCGTCGAAGTTGGCAATTCTTGATTTGGCGAAACCGGTGCCGCTTGATTTGCCATCATCGCCGCCGAACCCAAATTCGCTGCATTTGGATTTTGTTGTTGCGCCATTTGATTTGGCATAATCATCTGAGGCTGAGCCTGCATCGGCTGTTGCATTGGTTGTTGCATCGGCTGACCCATTGGTTGCCCCATCATATTTTGATTATTTGGATAATTTTGTTGCGGTCCCATAATTTAATGTAACGAAATAAACACTTCGCCCTCATCCCTTTCTTTTATTCTATTAGCTTCCTTTGCAATTGTCGCCACCGAGAAATCAGGATTAGTTGCTAATTCCATTATACTAGGTTTTGGCAAAGTTTGAGCATTTTCCGTCTTTTCTTCTTGCTCCGGTTTCGATTCTGGCTCCTGGCCTAATTCAGCTTCTGAATTAGAATCCGACTCTATTTCTTGTTGCAATCCTACCTTCGGCTTCACCTCGTCTTGTTTTCCAGTATCCACTGACCCAGGTAAAACCACTGCTGTAGATTCAAACATTGATTTTTCTTTTTCCTTTTCTTCTTGCTCATCTGCCTTCTTATAAATACTCGATTGTGTTCTAATTCCCGCCGCACTCAAATTTTCATTCTTCGCAATTGCATTTTTCATACTTGCTACCACATCATTATGTCTTTCATTTTCTTCCTTCGCAATTGTATTATCCAAATTATCAAAACGCACTGTTTCAAACATATCCACCGCTGCATTTGCCTCTGCCACTAAATCTTCTCGCATTGGACTCATACTAGCTCCCTTTATAGCATAACCTCCTGTGTCTACGATATCCGCAAGAAACGATAATCTATGCGTCGCTTCTTCACCTGTAATATTTCTTGTCCTACTTTCCTCAACAATTTTCGGCGCCGTAATTTTAATTGTCGATTCTCTTTGTCCAGGCGTCCATACTCTATTATGTGGTTTTAAATAAAACGAAACAATCGCCGCTAAATAGGTTTCCATTGGCTGATCTTTCTTAAGAGGCAAGGCTAATGCCCCAAAAAGTAAAACCAGTGGTAATGGTAAAAGTGCTAATAGTGGGAAAAGTTGAAAAAGCCCCACCGCTAATGCTATCAGACCACCCGCAATCAAAAGATAAACAAACTGCCGAAAACTAAACGGCCCTAGAAGCTTATCGTCAGCCTCAACATCCTGAGGCACCTTATACTGCGCCATATATTATATATTGTAACATATTTTAGAAGATAAGCATAAAGAAAAACGCTGTTTTGCTGCCAACAATTTTTACAAAATATTAATCTTACTGATAATTTTCTTCGTCATGAATTAATTGTTTCAAATAGTCATAAAGTCCGTGTTTCTCAGCATATCTATTGTTTTCGTAATAATCTTCATATAATTTATAAATTATATGTTCTTTACCAAAATTTTCCTTTACATATTCTAAAGAAGCTAGATAAAAATCTTCATCACTTTTATCATCTTGTTCATCAACAATCTTGTCCAACCCTGCCATAAATCCTACTCTAAATTCTTCATCAAAAATTACGCTATGATTCATCGGGACATCACCCCGCTCGCTATCTTTATTCACTTTCTTACTTCTCTCTACACTTCGAACTCCCTTTTTATCTAAATATTTAAGTATCGAAAGTTCATCGTCAAGCCCAAGCCAATCACGTGTCCAGTCTTTCGCATTATTTGCCGCGCCAGATCTTCGCGTGCGATAAATCTGTTCCAGCTTACCCTTCGAATCAAGCAATTGCCTAAATTGCGCCCCAGCCATTTTTTCTCTTATCCGCTTTGCTTCAACTTTTGCATCTTGTGAAGAATAATCATTCCCATACTGAGTTTGGAAATCTGACCATTCCTGCATAATATCTTCTCTCTCCTTCACCGCTTCATCGCTCCAACCCTCCATATCCGTCTCTTCATAAGCTCTTGAAAGGTGCTCAGCAAGCGAAGCATGATAATCCGAACGTAATCCAAATATCTGCGTTGGCGTCTGAGCTCCTAAATAGTCAAGCGTTCTATCCCTAAAATATTCTTCTGCTTCTTTACTTCCAAATAAAGGATCCTTCTCATTTTCCCACACAGGCTCACCTTTATCATTATATCCAGTCAAAAAGCCTACTGCATTCTTTAATTGCTCACTACCAGAAAGATACTTCAAGCTTGCCGAAATAAACGCTGGGCCCATAGCTTGTTCAATTTCTTTTCGCTTACCAAGGTATTTTTCTATATCCAAATTTTTACCGTTTTTATCACTATAAGCATTCTTTAACATCTCATCTAAATTACTGTAAGCCGTCCTTTCAACATTATCGAGCGAAGTACCTTCAATCAAATTGACCAATGAACGCTTTGGCGAATTCTTGTTTTTTCGCGTTCTCCTTCGTGTTCCATCTGCTTGCTCTTCTTCCCACTCCTCTTCATACCAATCATCAAATTCTCCAGTTATATATTCATTAAGAGATAGCCGTTTGTTTTTCCTCATTTTTACTAAATCATCTGACCTTTCATTATAAACATGTGCAGTCTCAAGATTGATATACTTACCAAACCTACGCAAAAACGGATCATTGTCTTTAACTTCAAACATCAAGAAACTAGCCAACGCTTGAGATGCATGCGTTCCTAACTCGATTCCTTGTTCACTATTTAAAATATTTTCCAATTGCTTTCTTAATAAATCTGTATCGCCTCGTTGATTCAAAACTCTTAAACCCGAGATAATTGTATCAATACTATCAGACGCATTATTTTGTTTCGTCAATTCACTCAAACGATTCACTACATCTTGCGTCGGCGGCGTCGACTCAAAATACTTCTGCATCCTCGATTCAATTATCTTCTTCTGCGTATCATATCCCTGTGCTGCCGTTGCTGCCGCAAATTGCACATCCTGAGGGCTTCCTTCCATAATTCTAAGCGCTTCATTATATCTCGCTAATTCATCTGACGTCCTCAACTTATTCGGATCAAAATGGAATTTATAACCACTTCGTATTCTTTCCTCACCATCTACCATTTCAAACCCATTTTTTACGTCCATATGCGCATCAATAGCATTTTCCATCCTTTTGTGGAAGCCCATCGCATTTTCATATTCAATCTTTTCACCACGCGTATGTTCAATCTTCAACATATCTGCCGCATTTACTATTCTTGCATCAAGCTTATCCAACTCCGCACGTTCCACCGTTCCTTTTTTCGCAAGATAACCAAGCCCCTTATTCATCGTATTTTTATCTCGCTCAATCACCCGTTGATATTCCAAACTCCGTGCCTGATTTTCATAAGCCTTCTTTCCATGCTCCGTCGGCAACCCCGTCGCATCAATCCCACGCCAATTCCTTCTCGCCCGATAAGCCATTCCTCGTTCCCTAGCTAGTCGCGCATTTTCCTCTATCTCCGCCTCTCTATCAACCCTTCGATTCGACATAAATTGCATCAATCTTAACGATGGCGTCTTAGCTCGTTCCGAAGCAAGATGTTTTCGCTTAGTCAGTTCCCGATGCGAATCTGCCCAAGCCCGATTCGCCGCCAACGGCCCTGTTGCAAGCCCCCGCAATCTCGTATTGATATCTCCTAAGAATGTTCCGGACATTCTCATTAGTGACCAAGAGAAAAACAATGGAAAAATTTGCACTGCTATCCCTAATAAAACTCCAAAACCATTCTTCGCACTAGTAATAATCGCAAACCCCGCTAAACTCGACGCTCCAAACAAAAGCGAGAACATCGGATAAAACACCAACATTTTCACTAATAAATCTTTCCATTTTCTAAACAAATTCTCTGTATTTGGTAACATATATGCCACCATTGCCAGTGGCGAAATCATAATCAGAAGTGCCACTACCGCTTGACGTAATGCAATCGTAATCAAACCTGATACTACCGCTACTATTGCCCCTAATACCGTCGGAATCAACATCCAAATTGCTCCAAATTCAAGCGCTATGACACCTCCAGCTACCGTCAACGCCGTCCCACTTACTAACGCCCCATACATATTAGCAATTGAAACCGACGAACCATCGCCTCCTAACGCTGACTCTCCAATTGACGAAAATAACCCTCGTATCCCGTTTCCGAAAATATTGGACACATCTACTGCTAAAGAACAAATCAAAAAACTCAAATTTACTAGAATTGCCGCAATAATCAACTTCGGCAAAGTCCTCTTTATCCCATAATTCGAAATCCCTATTCCCGTAATCTGCGAATAAATTACTATCAACAAGAAAATAATAAACAAAATATTCGTCAGTCCCCGACAATATTTCCAAATCTCATAAATCGGTGATCCATCCTCCATCGATATCGGGTTAATAATCAAAATGTCTTCGATTTTCTCATATAGCCAATCTACCGCTTCTGCAATTTTCCCTGTCGTCGGACAAACTAACCACCCAATCGCTCCCAAACTACTTTTACAATTATCTTTTCCCGTCTCTATCGCCCCATCTGCATTGTCTTCACTACTCTCTGTATTCGCTTCACTATTACCCGTATTTACTTCCGTAGTATTTTCTACTTCTTCTGAGCTAGTCGTCGTTTCCGCCGGTATCGCATATGCCTCTGTTTCAATCAACATTGGCCCAGCCAAACCAAATATACCCATAATAACGAAAAAGAAACCAAAAATGGCTCTTTCTAAGTCTATTTTTAATCTTTTTTTCATTACCATAATAAGTCCCGCCTCCCTTATAAGGCGTGTCTTAATTATAGCACGCATAAGCGTCTTTGTCAAGAGTAAATACAGATTATTTTGCTATAAGTCAAAAATATGTTAATACTGTTTATGCTAACACGTTTTTTACATTCTATTAGACATTTTTTTTATAAAATGGTAGTATTAAAATAGTTTAACATGGATTTAAAATGAAACGACATTTTTCTAAAATCTTTGCAATCATATTATTGCCACTTTTCTTATTCTCCAGCTTAGTGACTTCTTTATTAATCTCGTCTCACGCCTACGCAGCCGATTCTAAAACTGGCTGGGAAGGTAGAACTTGCCCTAGTTTTCTAGGCTTAACTTCTTGGGACTGTGGTTTACAAAACATTGATAGCGAGGAGGCTTTAAAATCTAATATCTGGGTTATCGCTGCCAACGTCGCTACCGACATCACTATTATCGCAGCTTATCTAGTCATCGGCTATGTTATTTACGGCGGCTACCTTTATATTTTTTCAAGTGGAGATCCCGGCAAAGTAGCTAGCGGCAAAAAGACTCTTACCCAAGCTTTTATTGGTCTTGCAATCGTCATGTCCGCTAATATTATCATGAGTACTATCCGTTTTGCCCTCCTCGGAGCCAACGGGAAACTTTCCAACTGCACCGAAACAGAATGTATTGATGCGGGCACCCTCGTCACCCAAACTATCAATTGGTTTATTGCTGTCGCCGGCGTCATTTCCGCCATCTTCCTCGTCTACGGCGGTATTTCCTATATCACCTCATCTGGCGATCCTAATAAAACTCAAAAAGCTAAAAATACCATCCTTTACTCCCTGATTGGTCTCGCTATTGTCGCTCTAGCCACCGCCATGACCGCTTTCGTCTCAAATATGATTAGGCAATCTAATAAAACAAGTCTAATAAATAATACAATTATCTCAAAGGAGGTTCATGAAACTAAAATTAATTAAAACCATTCTCATATTTCTAGTTAGTATTTTTAGCATTGGAGTTATAATTCCTACTTCTGTTTATGCTGATGATGTTTGCAGTTCAAGCGCTCCCCAAGAAGTAAAAGAAGCGGCTGGTTGTTCAGGCAATGCAAACCAACTTCCAATTTCTATCACCAACATTTTAAAAGCCATTATCGCCGTTGCCGGATTAGTCGCAGTCGTTTTTGTCATCATCGGTGGCATTAATTACATGACTTCTACTGGCGATGCCACCAAAACCCAAAAAGCTAAAAACACTATTCTCTACGCCCTTATCGGTCTAATCATCTGTGCTCTTTCCTTTGCTATTGTCAACTGGACAATTGGAGCCGTCAATGACGCAAATAGCAATCCTCCCGCAACAAGCAGCCAAAAAACTACTTTATATCTTACCTAATTCCGCTAATGCCCTATTGCATTTCTTAAAAAATCGTTATAAAATACAATTAAATAAGTATAAAAGGATATGAAATGAAAGAATTACTTACAAAATTCGCCGCAAATAGCATCGGCACTCCAATAACGCCACCAGGGCCAGAAGACGGAGAAGATTTAACAACAAGCATTTCAACTATATTGTCCGCAATTATTGGCGTGCTCGGTTTTGTCTGTGTTGTAGTTATGATTATCGGCGGTGTTAACTATATGACTTCTACTGGTGATGCCGGTAAAGTCAAAAAAGCTAAAGATACTATCCTTTATGGTTTAATTGGGCTTATCGTTTGCGCCCTCGCCTTTGCTCTAGTCCAATTTGTTATTAATGTAATATTGGGCGATGGAGGAGCAGCATAAAATGGAAAATTTACCAATACAATTCGCTAAACAAGAAATAAATCAAGTCGGAGACGATGGGGATAATAACCTCATTAACGACATCACTAGCATTCTAAATGCCATCATTGCCATTCTTGGTATTGTTTGTGTTGTGGTTATGATTATCGGTGGCGTTAATTATATGACTTCTACTGGCGATGCCGCTAAAGTCAAAAAGGCTAAAGATACTATCCTTTATGGCTTAATTGGCCTTATCATTTGCGCTCTCGCCTTTGCTCTAGTCAACTTTGTTATTTCTAACATCTTAGGTGGCGGTTCATCTAGCGGAGAAAATAATGGTGGTAGTGGCGAAACATCTCTCGTTATTACTGCCGAAACCGTTTAATTCTTTTCATCTTATAGCCTAATAACTTCCCAACAAATGGGAAGTTATTTTTATATCAAAATATCCACTAGCCTAGCTAGTGGATATCTATATAACGTTTAACGCTTTGCATTATTGTATTGCAATCTTCTTAGGCGCTTCAGTCTTCTCTTTCTCAAACGTAATCGTAAGAACCCCGTCCTTTAATTCCGCCTTTACGCTATTTTCATCTTCCTTAACTTGAACCGGTAGCGCAATTGTTCGAGAAAATTCTCCCCAATAACATTCCTGAATATGCCATCTCGTTGTTTGTTCATCTTCACCCCCCGACAAAACTCCCGAAATCGTCAAAATATTGTCGGAAATACTAACATCGAGATCAGACTTCGAGATGCCAGCGGTCCGAGCTTTTACTACTAGTTTATCGGCGGTTTCGTAGACATCTACAGCAAGTTGTCCTGGAAAGTCGTCGGTATTTTCCCACTCATCTTCGACTGGTTCGCTTAATTCTTGAGGCGTTTCTTCTGCTACTTCCTCAGTCTCAACCGGAGCGGCGAGTTCATCGTCTCCCCCAAGGAATGCAGCGGCGAGGTCATCCTCCATCAGCAAATCGTCACTGTTTGTACGAGCCATATTTCCTCCACTTATATTGTTATGCTTTATTATAAACCATCTTTATAGTAAAATCAAGAAAATCATGAATTTTATTGTAAAAAATACAACATTTCCTCACCTTCTTGACCTTCTCGCTCCCCACTCCTGTAGAGGTTGTGGGTATATCGGAAGTCCTTTTTGTGATTGTTGTAAAAATAACATAATCCTTAACCACGAAAATTATTGCCCAAATTGTAAAAGCTTAAATCCTACCGGCAAATGCCCAAATTGTCAAAATCTTCCCCCTATTTTTGTCGCTGATAAACGTTCCGAATTAATTGGCGCTTTAATCCACGATTATAAATATCATTCAACCCGAATTCTTGCCAAATCCTTTGCCGAAATTCTTGACCAAATCTTACCGCTCATTGAGGGCCCCGTCACTATCGTCCCTCTTCCTACTATTAGTCAACATATTCGTGAACGTGGTTTCGACCATACTTATCTCATTTCTAAAAATTTAGCCAAAAAACGTCCAAATTGGCAAGTCAAAAAACTTTTAATTCGCTCCAACAATTTCGTTCAAGTTGGCGCTGACGCTAAAACTCGTCTCGAGCAAGCTCAAAAAGCCTATTCTATTAACCCTAAAATTCCCATCGATCAAAATATGACCTATCTTCTTCTAGACGACGTCTGGACCACCGGTGCTTCTATGAAATCTGCCCATCAAAAAATCAGTCAAGCTGGTATTGAAAAAATCATTATCGCAATCTTAGCCGTTAATCGACTCTAGATATAGACTCGTCTCTTTAGTCTTATTGTCATCTGTAGATGACGATGGCAACGCCGAAATCACAAAGTTCACAATCGCAAACGCTAAGAACGAAATCACCAGACCAATAATTGCATAAAGCACCGTATTTTTCGCATCTGTCACTTTTTTCGAATCTCCACCCGAAATCACATACTTAATTCCCCCAATAATCAACATAATTACTGCAATAATTCCGACAATATAGAGAATAGTGTTTGTAACCTGTCTAAAAACGCCCGTATCGCCAAACAAATCCCTCGGACATCCATCACACCGTGCTGCTTCTGCGCCTTCTTGCAAAGTCAAAGCTGAAACCGATGCAAAACCCGTCAGCGTCACTACTCCCACTATTAAAACTGATAAAATAAGTTTAACTATATTTTTCATCTTAGACATATCATATCACACATTGATTATAAAATCAAGGAACTGGCGGAGGGTGAGGGATTTGAACCCTCGCTCCAGGTTGCCCCAGACTATCTCGTTAGCAATGAGACCCCTTCAACCACTTGGGTAACCCTCCATCCTCTTAATTTTAACACACTTTTCACTATTTTTTAAATTATGCTATAATAAGCTCATGGCAAAGACAATCAATGACATCTCTTGGGAGGCAGAAGAATATGTTATTAGAGATCGTAATACTTGGTGGTATGTTGGTCTTTTTGCTGTCGGAATAGCTCTTTGCACCCTTGCTGTCATCTTACGATGGTGGACTTTTCTCATTC
Source organism: Candidatus Nanosyncoccus sp. (assembly GCA_045535655.1). Classification (GTDB taxonomy): domain Bacteria; phylum Patescibacteriota; class Saccharimonadia; order Saccharimonadales; family Saccharimonadaceae; genus Nanosyncoccus. The sequence continues at coordinate 3,458 of JAZSMA010000012.1, read as the reverse complement.
TAGTTATTTTAAGCGTTGTCGCTATTTTAGTCTCAACTTTCCGTCCCCCTCGCAAAATCAAATATACTTTAAACAAAGAAGGTCTTAAAGAAGGCGACAGAATCCACAAATATGAAGAATTTAAAGCTTTTGGCATCTTAAAAGAAGACACTCATTTTTCCGCAGTATTAATTCCTAAAAAACGATTCGGGCTCAGCACTAAAGTCTATTTCCCAGAAGGTAATGGCGAAGCCATCGTCGATGCACTCGGCGCTAGACTCCCTATGGAAGAAGTTAAACTAGATTTTCTCGATAAAATTGTAAATTTCTTGCGTATTTAAATTAACTGTGCTATTATAAACATAAGCTTAATATAAAAGGTGGGCATAATGGACCAAAATCAAACTGTAAAACAACCCGTAGACCAAACTGCAGATGGCAGTGATGATTTACAAAAAGCAATCGATGATATCGCTAATACAACTAATGTTGACCCGGTTTTTTCCGACCCTGTCGCAGCTCCATCCTCAGTTCCTGAAGGTGATACCGGTGAGCTCGGCGAACCAGTAGGTCCATTTCCGCAACCAGAAGTTGCAGTAGTTGCTCCTCCGGACCCTAATCAAATGGCTCCATTAGATTCAATCAATATCCCAGATTTGACCGCTCCTGCCCCAGCTCCAGAAATTCCACCAGCCCCAGCTCCAGAAGTTAATCTCGCTCCTGAAATGCCAGCTCCTGAGTTATCAACTCCTGAAGCTCCTACCGGTTTAAACATGCATCAAATTAAGGAAGCCGCCCTTCGCGATTTAGTCCCCCTTCTTGATCACTTAAACCTCAATCCTGACCAAAAATTCAATATTTATCGCAACATCTTTGAAGAACTTCGCGATTACAAAGTCCTAGAACCAGCTTATCTTGCTGCTAAAGAAATCGCTGATGAGACTGAACGCGCTGAAGCCCTCCTCTATCTCATCGAATCTATTGACAAGATGTAATTCATTCTAAAAAAATAAGCCCCGAAGGGCTTATTTTTTAATACATCCCGCCCATATCCGGCGCCATTGGCTTCTCTTCCGGAATTTCGCAAATCAACGCCCCCATCGTAATTGCTGTTGCCGCAATCGAAGTTGCATTTTTCACCGCTTCCTTTGCTACTTTAGCCGGATCAATCACGCCCGCCTTTTTCAAATCAATTAGTCCTTTCTCCGGCGTCATCACATTTACTCCATACCCGCTCTTTGATGATTTTTCAACCTCATACAAAAGCGCCTGCGCATTCAATCCTGCATTTTCCATAATATGTATAAACGGAGCCTTTAGTGCATTTTTCACAATTCTCGCCCCGTCTTCATCATCCGACAACTTAGCCGCAAGATTTACTAAGGTCACACCTCCACCCGCTACAATTCCTTCTGCTAATGCTGCTTTCGTTGCTGCTACCGCATCGTCAACCCTAAATTTCTTTTCATCAATTTCCGTTTCCGTCGCTCCACCTACCTTAATCACCGCTACTTTCCCAGACAATGCTGCCGCTCGTTTACCAAATTCTTCCTTCTCATAATCCGATTTCGCCATTTCCGCCAAAGAATTAATTAATTCAATCCTTGCTTTTACTGCCTTCGCATCACCAGCTCCTTTAATAATTGTCGTTTCATCTTTCGTCGCAATTACTTTCGCCGCTGAACCCAATACCTCTAATCCTACTTCTTCTAACTTCAAACCTTTATCCGTAGAAACCATCGTTGCATCTGTTAGAATTGCAATATCTTCCATAATTTCTTTACGCCTATCTCCAAACGCCGGCGCCTTCAACACTAACGAGTTGAACACGCCCTTCAGCTTATTCAGAACTAGTAGCGACAATGCCTCTCCTTCAACTTCTTCTGCAATAATCACTAAATCTTTCTTTCCAGCCTGTGCACATTTTTCTAGCAACGGCAAAATATCATTCGCTGCCGAAATTTTGCGATCTGTAATTAAAACTAGTGGCTTTTCGAAAATTGCTTCTTGTCTATTTACGTCCGTCACGAAAAACGGTGAAGAATAACCCTTATCGTAGCTGAATCCCTCTACAATCTCCTCTTCCATCTCTAGCCCTTGCCCAGCTTCTACCGTTACTACTCCATCCTTCCCAATTTTTGCAATCACCTCCGCAATCAACTCGCCAATTTTCTCATCTCCTGCTGAAATTGTCGCAACTTCCGCTACTTTCTTTGAATCTCCTTCTATCTTTTCCGCAACTTTATCAATTTCTTTAACAACCTCTGCTCCCGCTTTTTCAATTCCTCTCCTAATTTCCATCGGATTCATCCCGGCCGCAATCAACTTATTCGCTTCATTTAAAATATTATAAGTCAAAACCGTCACTGTCGTCGTCCCATCTCCGGCCACTTTATTTAATTTCTGCGCCGCCGTTTTTATCAACTTAGCGCCAACTGCCTCACCTAACGACTCTTCCTTATTCGGCAATTCTACCGCTTCCGCTACCGTCACCCCATCATGAGTTATTACAGGTGCGCCATATTCCTTTTCAATAATGACATTTTTTCCCTTCGGCCCAAAAGTCACTTTTACTGCATCATACAATTGTTTTGCACCTTTTAATACCTTTTCTCTTGCTTCCGCCTCGTAATAAATTTTCTTTGCCATATTTTCCTTTCGTTTATCTTTCTCCCACCTATTTTTATAATGTTGCTAAAATATCTTCCTCTTTCAAGATAATATATTCTGTATCTTCTATTTTTATCTCCGTAGTCGAATATTCCTTATAAACAATCTTATCGCCTTTCTTTATGCTAGAAACTTCTGGTCCCACTGATTCTACTACTGCATATGCCGGTTTTTCTTTTGCTTCTCCTAATAAAATTCCCGATTTTGTTTTTTCTAGCGGCTTCTCTACTTTAGCCACCACTCGATCTTTTAATGGTTTTAACGCCATAATTATTATCTCCTTTTCTTCCCTTATTATAGCACAAAAATTAGCACTGTAAACACCCGAGTGCTAATTATCTCTTAGCCCTCTAGCGGTAAAAGTCTTGTCCTCATTGATTCCGTTAAATACATTATATCTTTTAACGTATCGTCCATCTTCTCCTCACAAAATCCCTCTCTCCCCCAATTTTCAATAATTCCATGTATTTCGCATCCATAAATCTCTAAAATTTTTGCCGAATTTTTCGGCAAATGATAAGTATCTTTTATCTTTCCGCTTAATCTACTCACCATCTTCTTAATTACCTTCGAATCGCCTTTCTCGACCAACATACTAAAAATCTTTTTATTTACCATAATATAAATTAACATCCTATAATAAACTGAACTAATTTTTGCATCTTTTTTAGAAACCAAATTCCTCATCATTTTCGTAAAATCTTTTAAAATAAATTTCTCATAATTTGGCCTAATCTTATAGATAGACTCATGATGCCGATAAAATGTCGTGCGTGAGATCCCCGCCTTTTTTATAATCAAATTTACAC
>JAZSMA010000020.1:0-2311 GCA_045535655.1 Candidatus Nanosyncoccus sp. | reverse complement strand
AAAAACACCCCAACTACGTTTGGACTGGCATCCCAGTTGGACCAGAATTTAAACCCGTGTCATATACTAATCAACTTGCTCTTAAAAAAGCCTTTTCTTTCAACCCCGAAAAACCATTAGTTGTCATCACCGGTGGTAGCCAAGGCTCTAAAAATCTTAACGAGGCTACCAGAGCGATTCTGCCAGAACTCTTAAAATTTACCTCAGTCGCTCTTATCGCCGGCCGTAAACATTACGAAGACATGGTGGATTTGAAAAAATATGAAAACTGGGAAAAAGCTTCGCTTGAATCAAATTTTCGCATGTGGGAATTTAATACTACTATGAATGAACTTCTCGGTGCTGCTGATGTAATTGTCTCGCGTGCTGGAGCTACCACTATCGCCGAAATGGCCGCGCTTAAAAAAGCTACTATTCTTGTTCCATTCGAACGTTTACCGGGTAGTCATCAAGTCAAGAATGCCGAGAGGCTAAAAGACGCCGAAGCCGCCCTAGTAGTTTATGATTCTGATATGACGAAGGATCCCAATCTTCTTCTTGACGAAATTCGCCATCTCGTTAAATCGCCCCGTCTTCGTGCTGATATGGCCGATAAATTACATGAAGAGGCGCGTTCTGATGCCGCTAGTCGTTTAGCAAAAATAATTTTAGAAGAAATAGCCTAAGGAGACGTTGGTGGGAAAATCTCAAGAAAATCAATCAGAAGAGGCTCCAGCTTCGCCACCAGAGCTAGTGCGACGGCGAGAAAATCGCAAATCGATGCTTTTTCGTTCTGGCCGCACTATTGGCGAAAAAAGGGAACGACTTGAGACTCGCAATGAACGCATGGCTGCCCGCAAAAAACAAAAGCATCAAAAGACTTTTCGTATCATTTTTACCATTCTTGGTTTTCTAATCCTGGGATTTATTCTCGTTTATCTTTATCTTACTTTTTCCAAAAGCGACAACAGTCCTATTACTTTAGAAGATGATTCTGAAAAAATATCGCCAACTATAGAAATTATCGACGAAGAAGCCTCGTCTGGCGGTCAAATTACTTCTCGCATGAATACCTATATTGCTCGTGCCGAAAAGGAATTTAAGGCACTAAATTATCAGCCAACTAAAGCTGTTGTCCCAGTTAATTCCATTCGTGAAGTTGATTTATATCTTGAAAATTACGAAGGCTTTATTAGAATGACCATTGATCGTAACCCAGCTACCTCTGTCGAAGATGCTGACCGCATGTTGCGCTACCTCTCTGGAATAGGGGTAGACAACTTCTCTTATATAGACGTCCGTATAGAGGGAAAAGCCTACTGGAAATAGGGAACTGTTCGGTTTTTGTTCGATATCAATTCTCTTCTCTTTTGTTCGGTTTTTGTTCAGTCCATATCATAGTGTAACAATAAAAGGGCAGAACAATATTTAAAAAAACAGGGAAAAACACAAAAAAGGGAAACAAAAATGGGGAAATGTCAAATGTGGAAAACTCTGAACAAAAACCAGTCAAAAACAGGGGTCACAAGGTCAAAATCACCAATTACTAAATCCTAAAAACAATAAAAGAAGTTTTTATATTTATTTAATCACGAACATAATGAGCAAGTCCAGTTCGTGATTAAATAAATATAAATAATAATATGAATATGAATGTATTTTTATATTTAGGCATGATTCCCGCCCGCCCAAAAATATTCCCGCCTAAAAGACGATTGATTTACCGGCTTTTTTCCATAAGCGCAATGTCTTAAAATCTATATTGTGCGACATTAAAACTATATTTGAAATGTGAAAGCTATGTCGTCCAAAATCCACTAAAATTCTGGATCCTACTAAAAAAGATTTTTTTAATTCCCCATTTTTTATTTAAAAATTTTTTAATGGCTTAATGTTTTATTGCTAAAAATCCATCTACCGAATTATCCTTGTCGGCAAAGTCATCCGTCCTTCTAACAGGGGTAGACAGGGAAAGGGGAGTATTGTTCGGCTTGATTTCTACTACTGTTTTCTCTTGGTATTCTACCTCTGGCCTAACAGGGGAAGAAGCAGGCGTTTTTCCCTTCTTATTTGGCTTTTTCTTCTCTTTTTCCTTTTTCTCTGGCTTTTTGGTATTTTCTTCCCTTTTTTCCTTATCGTCAGCCAATAACTTCGCCAAATCCTTCAATCCCATCCGTTCTTTGCCTTCAGCTGTATTTGGACTTAAATTTTGTTTACGAAAATCCGCTATAGGAGAATACTGAGAATTAAAGTACGGTTTTTGTTCGGTAGATTTCACGGTATTTATCACTAATTTTGGTCCTTCCTGTCGGCCAGAATCAGCTAATTCCCT
>JAZSMA010000042.1:0-3903 GCA_045535655.1 Candidatus Nanosyncoccus sp. | reverse complement strand
TACATTCCGATTACGAATGGCACATTTACGATTAGTAAGGCTGATTCGGGGGAGCCAGAAAATGTTCCTTCTGATTTAGCGGGCGAAATTGATCAAACTTTAGCGGATCTCGGTGATTTACCAGAAGGCTTTAGTTGGGTTGATGATTCTACAGTAATAACTATGGGAATGAATGAATATGAGGCAACTTATACGAAGAATGGTGATATGGATAATTATAATGCTGTAAGTTTAACAATTTCGGTGCTTGGTTATACTGGAGAATATGAAGTAGTCGTAGGTGCAGGACAAGAATATGTGATTAGTGAAAGTGGATCAGCAATCTTTGAAATTGATGCAGATTATGAATTGTTTAGGGATGGTGGTAAAGTTTATATAGATAATGTTTTGGTAAGTTCTGAGAACTATGATTCGTGGAGCAGTAGCACGGTGATTGAATTTAAGAAAGAATATATGGATGGGCTTGCCTTAGGTGAGCATACACTTGCAGTGTTATTTAATGATGGTGGTGTGGCGAGAGCAACCTTTACGATTACTAATCCGGCAGCGCCAGCAGAAGGTGAATCGGGAGCTGAAGATGAGTCGGCTACTACAGATGAACCGGCCGCGGCAGATACTGGTGTGTTCACTGGGGTAACTGGTGGTGCTATTGCAACTGGAATTACAGCAGTTGCGGTTACTATTTTGGTTAGCGCGGCGTATGTAGCGAAAAGGAAAAACTAAATAGATAAAAACGTAAAATAGCACCCGATGCGGGTGCTATTTTTATGCTATAATGAGAAAAAGGAAATCAAAATGCAATATGATGTGGTTATCGTAGGGGCGGGAATGGCCGGAATGACAGCGGCGATTTATGCGAGAAGAGCTGGAAAGAAAGTTTTAGTGCTTGAAACTGGATTAGTAGGAGGGCAAATTGTAAGTGCTTTAAGTGTGGAAAATTGGCCAGGAGATTTTAGAGTATCAGGTAGAGATTTAATGAAAAAGATACAGAAGCAAGCTAGTGAGCTTGGTGTTGATTTTGAATATGAAGAAGTGATAAATGTTGAAAAAGATGATGATAAGTTTAAGATTATAACTACGGAAAATGAACATGTTGCTTTAGCAGTTATTATAGCAACAGGAACAGAACCTAGAAAAATGAGCGATAAACAGACAAAAGACGCGGGAAAAAGACCGATTTCTTATTGCGCAATTTGCGATGGAGCGCTTTATAAAGATAAGACGGTGGTAGTAGTGGGGAGTGGAAATACCGCTAAACATGAGATAAAATATCTTGAGGGAATTTGTGCGAAAGTTTACCATATTCATCACGATGAGCCGATTCCAAAAGATGCGGAAGCGGTGTTTGTGGCGATAGGGCGAATACCGGCAACTGAAGCATTTGGAGATTTAGTGGATTTAGATAAAGATGGGTATGTTGTAGCGGGAGAAGATTGCCAAACTTCTTGCTTTGGAGTGTTTGTGGCAGGAGATTGTCGAACTAAATCAGTGCGTCAATTAGTTACGGCGGCGGCGGATGGGGCAGTAGCGGGTGAGAATGCAGTAAAATTTTTAGGTGGATAATTATGGCGGATAAAGAAACTGAATTAGAGTGGGAAAAATCGAAGCGTATTGAAGCCGAGAAAATGAAAGCGGCAAAAGCGATAATGGAAGAAAAGCCTGATAAGGCAAGTTTAGCCTTTCTTGACCCAAAGACAACAAAAGTAAAGGGTTGGTCGGCTGATCCGGATGTAATTCTTAGTAGTGGGGAGAGAATGGGGAATCGAGCAATAATGTTGGCGTTTTGTGGGGTGATATTAGATTTTATTGGAAATATGGGAGAAGTAGTAAGTTCGACTTTTAAGTTGGGACTAGCCGGGGCAGTTTTAAGTATTCCAGGTATGATAGGATTTTTTTGTATGGGACTAGCGGCATTGATGGCGGTAGCAGCAATTAGTTGTGAGATTTATTTAAAGATAAAACGAGGGCGAAAATTTAGCACGGCATTTTGGTCGTCGATATGGGCAGTGGGAATTGTAGTATTATATATGGTGATAAGGTGGTTGATTATCAGATTTAGCTAAAGTGTGGTATAATAGTGGAGTGCCCGAGTGGCGGAATTGGTATACGCGTTCGACTTAAAATCGAATGGTGAACACCATATGGGTTCAAGTCCCATCTCGGGCACCACCATTCAAATTAAAAGCCGGCATCTCGGCATTTTTTCTTGTATAATAAATATATGAATATTTTATATTGTGGGGATGAGGGGATTAATCGGGGGGTATTAGTTTCGATTTTATCGATTTTAAAATACAATAAAGAGATTTTGCATGTTTATATTTTGACGATAAATTATAAAGATACGAAAGCTTTTACAAAAAAGTCAGCGAAATATTTAGATACATTAGTAAAGGAGACGAATGTAAAAAGTTTTGTGAAATTAATTGATGCGACGGAAGTATTTGTGCAAAATTTACCGGAAAAGAATATGGGTTCTTATTTTACGCCATGTTCGATGTTAAGACTTTATATTGATAAAATTCCAGAAATTAATAAGTTGGACAGGGTGCTTTATCTTGATTATGATGTGATGTGTCGAGGAGATTTGAGTGAATTTTATTATATGGATTTAAATGGAATTGAGGCAGCGGGAGTGTTGGATATTTATGGACGACGTTGGTATCATTATCATGGTTTATTTAAACAAGATTATATGAATTCAGGAGTAATGCTATTTAATATACCGGAATGCTTAGAGACTGAGATGTTTGATAAAGCGATAAAATTATGTATGAAACGATGGATGATGTTGGCGGATCAGGCGGCTTTAAATAAATCAATTGAAAAACGAAAACTAATAGATCGAAAATATAATGAGCAAGAAGAGAGACCGAGAGCCAATACTGTATTGCACCATTTTTCGAATAATTTTAAATTTTGGCCATATTTTAGAGTCCAGAAAGTTAAGCCGTTTGAGATAGAAAAAATACATAATATTCTAAAGATAACAGAATATGACGATATACTTAAAAAATATGATAATTTAAAAGATAATCTATAGTTTGGGCAGATTTTGCCACGCATTATCCTTTTGAGGTTCATACTCGAGCGCGTTGCTCGTCTATGTTATGCTATACTTGTAGTATGGCGAAAGCGTCGATATTTATAAAAGATATACCCAAAGAAGAGCGGGTTTTTTATTATTCAAGCGAAGAAGATGATCCAATAAAAACGGATGAGCAGGAAAAGAAGGTCGAAGTAGGATTACCGGAAGGATATGAATTTATTCCCAAAAACCCATTGAAAAAATTATGGTCAGCGATTTTGTTTCGGGGTTTTAAGTTGTTTGGACAATATTATGAGCGTGGTTATTGGCAAGCGAAGTTTTATGGACGGGAAAAACTGAAGGAAGCTAAAGGTAGGGGCTATGTAATTTATGCAAATCATACTAATCCGTTTCATGATGTTTTTGGGCCAGCACTTGCGGCGGACAGAAGAATTTTTACGATTATTAGTCCGGTGAATTTAAAAGTGCCGGGGATTGGAAAATATTTACCGTATATTGGAGCTTTGCCGCTCGGAAAATCGAAAGAAGAAAAACAGGCATTTAATGAGGCAGTTGATAAAAGACTAGAGCAAAAAAATGTTTTAGTGGTTTATCCAGAAGCGCATGTTTGGCCGTTTGCGACAAAAATTCGGAAGTTTCCAGCGGGCGATAAATCGTTTAAATATGCAGTGCGTAATAATTTGCCGATTTTTACGATGATAACAACTTATCATAGGCGTAAGGATAAGAAAAAGGGTGATTTGCCGAGAATGGATGTTTATCTAGATGGGCCGTTTTTCCCTGATGTTAGAAAGACTGAAGATGAAAATAGAGCGGATTTAGCCAAAAAAGCTTATGATTCTATGGTAAAATAT
>JAZSMA010000026.1:0-7643 GCA_045535655.1 Candidatus Nanosyncoccus sp. | reverse complement strand
ATTCGTCCGTATACAACATCTACTAATACTGGTGCTACTTATGTGGCTTACTTTGCGGGACATCAGAGAAATGCACAAACTACAAGAACTCCAAGCTTAGGTTGTCCTAGTTCTAGAAATATTGTAGATATATATAGTACTGATACTTCAGCTGGCGGTAACGGGCAACTCTCTTATCCAGTAGGATTATTGACTGCTGATGAAGCAAGCTTTGCGGGCTCTGGTAGTAGTACTGCTAGCCAAGGGTCTAGTTATAATGCTAACTCATTCCTTAGAACTGGTTCTAACTTCTGGACGATGACACCGTCTTATCGTTCTTCTGGATATGCCTATAATTTCTATTTAGCTACTGGTGGAGCTTTGACTAATAATGGACGTATTGATACAGCATATGGTATTCGGCCAGTCATCTCCTTAAAGCACGGTGCAACGATTGGCGGTGGGGATGGGACTGCTACGAGTCCTTGGACATTAGCAAAATACACGATTTCATTTAATGCTAATGGTGGAAGTGGGACGATGAGTAATCAGATTGCTTATAGCGGGATTGAAATGAAAATTAAAGCTAATACTTTCACGGCGCCTGCTAATAAAGATTTTGCGGCTTGGAATACTAAAGCAGATGGGACAGGAATTTCTTATGATGACGAGGATTCCATAAAAGACCTTGCGGCGACAGGAGGTTCTATTACTCTTTATGCTCAATGGGGTTCGCCAAAACTTTACAATTTAGTGGCGGCGATGTCGAAGGGCACTCAAACGGCTGCAAATCTTCGTGCTGTAATTACTACCCCTACTTCTTCTAATCCATCTACTGACACTTCTAATTCAGGCGTTTATGAATATAATACTGCGGTTTTTGGAGCGGCTAGTGACGCTAGCAATGATTATAAGATTTATTATTATCGTGGGATATTAGATAGTAATTTGGATGGCACAACTTCTACTTATGGGTCTAATGGGGATGGTGTTTACTATCCTAATTATGTCAAATTAGGCAATACTTGTTGGCGCATCGTTCGTACCACTGGTTCTGGTGGCGTGAAAATGATTTATAATGGTCGTTATTCTAATGGGACCAATGCTAATTCTTGTGCTAATGCGACTACTAATGCAAGAGTTGCTAGCAAAGTTTTTGGAAATGGCGAAAATAATATTCATCATAATGGTTATACTTATAATGCTAGTTTGGATGATTCTACGACTAGTACATCGGTGGACACAGTTTTTGGGAGCAATTCTAATTATACTACTGTCAATACAACAGATTCTACTATTAAAGCATATTTAGAGGGGACTTGGTTTAGTGGTTCAAATGGCATAGGTTCATATGAAAGTATATTAGAGACTAGTGCTGGGTATTGCAATGATAGATCGGCATATAATGAAAATGGAACTACAGCTTTAACTGCTATTAAGCCTTATGCTACAACGAATGCAGGGATGTCTTTTGGTGGTGAAGTTCGTAATTATAAAGCCAATGGGGTTTTATCTCTTTCTTGTCCACGTGGTGTGGTAGATTTATATAGTGCCGATTCTTCTAATGGTAATGGTCAATTATCTAAACCGATTGCCTTACTTACTGCAGATGAGGCTGCTTTAGCGGGAAATGGTTATGATTATGATAGAAATGTTACTACTATTTATTCATCTAATGCTAGCTACGATTCTTATTTAAGAAATGGAGAAGATTTTTGGTTATTATCTCCTGCTGGACGGGCTTCTACTGGGGCTTCAGCCCAGTTCTTTGTGGATACTTCCGGATACATGTTTGATATAAGACCTTCTTATGCGAAAGGCGTGCGGCCAGTTATCTCACTAAAACATAATGTTCGTATTACAGATGGCTCCGGCACCGCGACTGATCCGTGGGTAATAAGCGCCCCATAAAATTAAATTATATAGAGAGTTGATTTTTTTGTGGGAATCCCATATAATTATGAGTGAGCTGGAATCGTCTAGTGGCAATGACAAGAGACTGTAAATCTCTCGCCTTCGGGCTTCGTAGGTTCGAGTCCTACTTCCAGCACCATATTTTTTATTAATCGGATAACAAAAATGAAAATAGCGATTTTAGGAGCGGGGGCTTTCGGAACAGCACTAGGAGGAATACTGACCGATAACGGGTATGATGTTGATTATTATGATTCGAAAATTATGAATGAACCTTTGCAAGATGTTTTAGCTGGCGCGCAAATGATTCTTCTAGCAGTCCCTTCGAAATCAGTGCCGTATCTTTTACCGCATTTGCCGAAAAAGAAGCCTCTAATTGTTGCAACAAAAGGCATTTTGTCTGCCGAAACTTTTAAAGATTTTAATGACTATATGATTTTATCTGGGCCGGGTTTTGCGGTCGATATTAAAGCGCATAAAAAGACTAAACTAACCGCGACTGATGAGAGAATTCTTAAAATGTTCGGGACAGATTATTTAACTTTTGATACGACGGACGACGAAAAAGGCGTTTTGATGTGCGGAGCCCTAAAAAATGTTTATGCAATACTAGCTGGCTTATTAGGATTAAAGGCAGAAACGACGGAACATCAAAAATTCTTAAATGATGTCGAAAAGGAAATGAAGTTGATTCTAAAAGCTAATGGGGCAGAGCCAGGAACAGTAGATTTAGTTTGTGGTAAGGGAGATTTAAAAATAACTTGCAATTATCCGTCGCGTAATTTTGAATTTGGCGATAAATTAAAAGATAATCCGGATTATCAACCAGAAAAAACCGTTGAAGGGGTATCAGCTTTAAAGAAAATTAAACGTGGAGAGATTGTTATACCTGAAAACGTGCCACTTTTATTAAATTTGATCGAGAGAAGTGATAAATGGGCTTAAACCAAAAACAGAAAGAGGCAGTAGAATATCTCGGGGGGCCTCTTTTGGTTTTGGCAGGGCCAGGTACTGGTAAAACGCAGCTTTTAAGCCATAAAGTTGCTTACATTTTAGAAAATTTGGATACAAACCCAGAAAATATTTTGTGCTTAACTTTTACAGAAACTGGTGCCAAAAATATGCGCGAACGGCTTAAGTCGATTATTGGCAATGATGCTCTAAAAGTTAACATCGGAACATACCATGCGTTTGGCTCGGAAATTTTAGCGCAATATAAAAATTATTCTGAGGAATATGATCGAAAACTGGACCAACCGATTAACGAAGTGATTCAATATAAAATTATTAAAAGTCTCCAGGATAATCTTCCCGCTACGGACATTTTAAAAGGTGATAGCGTAAAAGATATTATGGGGGTGATTAGTGAAGCAAAGGCGGCCAATCTTTCGGCTAAAGATTTACTAAAAATTGCGGAAAAAAATATTGAGGATTCGAAGGTCTTATCGGAAGCTATTTCGCCGCTCCTAAAAAATGTTGTGCCGTATAAGTTTCGTGAGTCATATGATAATGCTTATATGCCGATTTATGAAACGTTAAAAGAATACGGAAATTTAAAGCCAATTTTAGGAACAATTGAGCGTTCGATTGCAGGCCTAGCGAGGGATTTGAAGGGGGCCATTCTTTTAGCTTCTGAAACTGAAAAAATTAAGCCTTTGAGCGATTGGAAAGATAAATATTTTGAAAAAGATAAGGCCAATAATTATCGGTTGAAGGATCGAGTAGCAAATAAAAAACTTTTGAGTCTAGCTGGGATAATGTCAGATTACGACCAATATCTAAAAAAGAATGGACTATATGATTTCAATGACATGATTGAAGAGGCGGTGAAGATTTTGAAAGATGACGATGGGTTTAGAATGACTTTGCAGGAACGCTATCAATTTATCATGTTGGATGAATTCCAGGATACAAATCCTTCACAATTTGCTATTGTTAAAGAATTGACCGATTATGAAAATCCGATGATTATGGCAGTTGGCGATGATGACCAGGCAATTTATGAATTTCAGGGAGCCTTAGCTTCTAATTTGACAGATTTCCAGAAACATTATTCTGCCAACGTCATACCGCTGATTGAAAATTATCGTAGCACGCAAGAAATTCTTGATTTTTCGCATGAGATTATCAAACAGGCGCCAGATAGATTCGCGGATAAGGAGCTAGTGGCACATAATGAAAATCCTAAAGTTTCTCAGGTTAATCGTTATGAGTTTATTTCTTCGGATGCGGAATATGGTTTTGTTGCGGATGAGATTGCAAAGTTGGTCGCTGAAGGAGTGAAGCAAAGCGAGATCGCAGTGATTTCTTATAAAACTAAGTATTTTGAGCCGTTATTGCCTTTTTTGAAAGCACATGAGGAGATTAAAATTGCTTACGAGAAGAAAGATAATTTATTTAGTGATGAAAAAATCCATGAAATTCTCACGATTGCAAGATTTGTCGATGAGATAGCTAACGAGAAAAAACCCACTGTCCAAATTTTAGAAATTTTATCTTACCCTTTCTTTAAATTACCAACGCTAGAGATTTTAAATTTGGTGGGGAGAGCAAGAACGGAACGTAGGGCAGTTTTTGAAATTTTATCGGAGTCGGAAAATCCTAAAATAGTTGAAGTAGTAAAATTTTTGGCGGATTTAGCCATGAAATCTTTCTTAGAACCACTAGACACGATGCTAGATTATATTATTGGAACAAGTGAATTAAATGGCTATAAATCTCCTCTTTTAGAATATTATGTCAAAGAAAATTATGATGAATATGAAGCCTTTACCTTTTACGAGAATTTAGCGGCATTACGTGGCAAAATTACTAAATATTTTGGCGAAAAACCTTTACGTCTGACGGATTTGATTGAAATGCTAGATGATTATTTAGCTGCAGAAATGCCACTCAACATTTCTTCGCCATATCGAGAATCGGAAGATGCGATTTCAGTGCTTTCTGCACATAAAGCAAAGGGGCTAGAGTTTTCTTACGTTTTTATTATTTCGGCAGATCATATGGCTTGGGGAAAAGGGAAAGGTAATAATAATCTTTTGACTTTGCCAAAAAATTTGACCCAAATTAGGCATACAGGGATAACGGATGGAGAAAAATTAAGAGTTCTATATGTTGCGTTGACGCGAGCGAAGAAGGCACTTTATATCACTAACGCTTTGCGTGATTTTAATGATAAATCTCCAGAAAGATTGGAATATTTTAATGAATACGTTGAAAATGGAGAAGTAATTTCGCCATTTTTGCCCACCAAAAAAGTTAACTGTCTTTATGATACAGCTACATTGGAGAAAAGGCAGCAAAATCTAAAAAATTGGCTGTCCGTTTTTACCGGTTATACGCCGGACTTAAGGGAAATTTATAAAAATAGAGTAGAAAAATGGCGCATGTCGGCTACGGCGTTAAGTTCTTTTGTCGATATTGTTTATGCAGGGCCGGAAGCCTTCTTTAAATCATACGTTCTTCAAGTTCCGCGTGAGCAGAAAACTGAATCTTTAGCGTTCGGAGATTTAGTGCATGAGGTTTTTGAGGCAGTTACGAAGAAGGGTATTACAGATGAGGAGGCTTTAGAATTATTTAGTTCTAAACTAGACAAAGAAGATTTACCGGTGGAAATAAAACAGGCTATTAGAGAAAAAGGGCCGAATAGCTTAGTAGCCTCCTTAAAAGAATTTAAAGATATTTTAAGACAAGGCAAAGCTGAGGTTGATTTTGGCGCCGAAAAGATTGTAATAGATGGAGTTCCGGTTACGGGTAAAATCGACCATATGATAATTGATGAAGAAAATAAGACAATTGAAATATATGATTTTAAAACGGCGGGTTATCATAAAGAAAAGTGGGAATCCCACGCCTCACTTTATAAATATATGTTGCAGTTAGGTTTTTATAAATTATTATTGAATCATTCAACGCAATATAAAAAATATAAGGTCGAGAAGGCGCATATTTTATTTGTAACACCAGACCACGATGGCGAAGTCCATGATAAAGTTTATGAATTTACTGAAGAAGAAGAGAATAGGCTAAGACAATTGATACAGTCTGTTTATTATAATGTTTGCTCTTTGAATTTTATAGATGATCCGGATATTTTCATCGCCTCAAATGAAAGTTTTGGTGTCAAGGATATAAAAAGATTTATTGAGCTCTTGCTTGCAAAAAAACCAAAATAAACGTAGAATACTTGCAGTACCTTATGAAAGGAGGTGTGATGATTGGGCGATATCATCATACCTGGTGCCCACGGTATCGGCTCACTGGGTTTTACTCCTACCTCTTCGGGATATGATAGAGCTGCTGATCAACTCGTGCGACTGTATGAAGAAGGTCGCAGTGTTGATACTTCAAACTATGATGTCCGCAGAGTAATGGATTACTATGGAGTTTCTAATCTAAGAGAGCTTAAAACCAAGCGTCGTGGGTGGTAACGAAAGGCAAGCCTTTAGTCTTGCCTTTTTATTTTATCTATGATATAATTACAGATATGGCAAAAAAGAATAATACTAAGAGAAAGTTAGTTGGTTTGGTCTCAGAAGAGTCTGGGGTGCGTGCCTATTATACTAAGAAAAATACAATGAATACTCCGGATAAGCTTTCATTGAAGAAATACGACCCAGTCTTAAGGAAACATGTGCTTTTTGTTGAGACGAAGAAAAATTTGGGACGTAACGAAGTAAAAGAAAAGAAACGTTAAGAAGAAATAGAGCCTCATTCTTTAGTAGGGCTCTATTTTTTTATTGCTCAAAGAGACTGAGGCGATATTCTATATCGCGAATTACATTCATGAAATACATGAAACTCTCATATGGCGAAGCATAAGCTGAGAAGTAGGCGTGAACATCACCATCATTCCAATATTTTGTGCACATTGAGTATGGGTGGTCAGAGGTAGTCATGAGGCGCCAATCTGAAATTAATTGAAGGTCGTTGGTATTTAAAATTCGTTCGCGTAAATCGTAGAGAGTTTGCATGGCGGATTTTTGCATGGAATTTGATAGCCAAGCTGATAAATCACGTTCAGTGTCTGCCCAGGTGACAGTTTCTGGCATAGAAATTTCATCTACTGGTTCCATGAGATTACAAGCTTCAGAAACGGTAAGGAAATTATTATCGTAAACGTTCAGCCAAGAAGAAATAAATTTATCAATAAAATCAAAGATTCCCGTGTCGGCCCATTGGTGTTCACCGAAAGTCTCAAAGTCCATAAAGAGATTAATTAAGTTGCCACGTAAACATTCCATGTCTAGCCAATTTTGATATTTTGAAACGGTAAGGGGCCATTCATTCCAACTGCGATCAGAAAAACGGAAAGCAATATCATCAGAAAGACGATAATTCTTTAATAGTAATTTAAGATTTTTACAACCGGCGGGACGATAAACGTAGTTTGGGCTACGCCAACCGAGTATTTTATCCCAACCTTCAGCTAAAATGGCGTGATAGCCTTTTTCTTCGGCCCACTTAGCTAAACTGTCGTTATAGGCTAGCTCGGTATTACGGAAAACTTTCGGAGTATAATTAAAGAGTTCTTGGATTTTTTGTGCATGAATATCTACTTGGTGATTAAATTCGTCTAAATCGTAATAATAAGAGAGTGAATGATAATAAGTTTCGCCAATAATTTCAACTTGGCCAGTCTCAACCATTCGATGAATTGTTTCAATTAATTCCGGCGCCCATTTTTCGGCTTGTTCGAGCCAAGTTCCGGTAATAGATAAGGATATTTTAAAATTGGGATATTGATGCAA